>MHBL01000265.1 GCA_001803235.1 Lentisphaerae bacterium RIFOXYA12_64_32 | reverse complement strand
TAGGCGTCAGCCCAGGTCAAACTTCGACCTTATCTCCACCCGCAACTCCCATGAAACGGAAGGGGCCCCGGAGCCCGCGAGGGCGCGGGCGCTCCAGGAACTGGCACGGGAGGCTGACTTTGGAGCGCCCGCGTCCTCGCGGGCTCCGGAAGCGTCGTGGCCAGTTTCACCTCGGTATGACCGGGCGGTACGCCACCCGGGAGCCGCTGACGCATTACTTGCGTCCGCGAAAGGTGGACCTCTGACCGAGCCGCACGCGGTAGCCGGCAGGCACTGAGCCCGTCGAAGGGCAAGCGGTGGATTCCGGAGAACCGCTCGCCGCGCCTCAAACGCGCCGGGGTTCAGACTGGCTTGCCGCCGTAGAGCGACACGGGCGCGTTCGGGGTGCGGATGCCGCAGGCGGCCGCCATCTCGCCGCAGTACTTCATCAGGCCGATCACGTCCGCGCCCATATTCAGGAAGCGGTAGCCCATGTCGACCAGTTCCTGCCAGTTGCCCGGCCCTGCCACGGTGCCGGCGAACTTGCCGTACTTCGGGGCGAGGTCCGCAATGCGCTTGCGCACGTCGCGGATCGCCGGGTGATCGTATTCGCCGGGCGCACCGATCGAGTGGCTGAAATCGCCCGGGCCGAGGAAGAGCACATCGTAGCCGGGCAGCGCGGCGATGGCCTCGAGGTCAGCGACCGGTTCAGGGTCCTCGATCTGCAGGATGATGAAGCGCTGCTCGTTCGCCTGCCGGAGGTACTCGACCAGAGGGATGCCGCAGTAGGCGCCGTCCGCATTGCCGCCGTCCAGGGCGCGGCGCCCGACGGGGTGGAACCGGGTCATGCGCACGACGCTGCGGGCGTCGTCCAGGCTCATGATGTGCGGGACCATCAGGCCGGTGGCGTCCATCTCGAGCGGCCGGATGTAGTCGCTGTAACTGCCGCGCGCGACACGGCAAACGAGGTCGACGTCGTAGGCTTTGGCGGTCATGATCTGGCGGTCGATGGCCGACCAGTCGTTCGGGATGTGCTCGACGCAGGTCCAGAGGCAGTCGAACCCGGCACGCGCGGCGATCTCCGCGGCACGCGAGTCGGACAGGTTCAGCTTGAAAGTGCTGACCACCTCGCCGGCGCGAAGCTTCTTCAGAACACGGCTGGGACGCAGGGTGAAATCCATTCTTTCCTCCGATGGTGGTTCCAGTGTTCAGTGAATCGCCGGTTTCCGGGGCCGGCTGCTGGTGGCGGGGTCCTCGGGATCATCGGGCTCATCGGGATCGTCGGGGGATTCGGGGATTGGCTCCGGCCGCCCTCATTCCTCCGTCTTCAGGATGCCGCGTTTGACGGCCTTCCAGTACGCGGCCAGGCAGTAGAAGAGTCCGTACGCGATCGACTTGTCGTAGTCGACCTGCCCGACGCAACGCCGCAGCAACTGCCGCTGGTCGTCGCTGACATCGAGCGGTGCCATGCACTGAACCAGCAGGGCCTCGGCCGGTTCGCGGACGGCGGCACACTCGCGGACGACGATATCGGGGGCGCGGTGGTTCTCAAACGAATGGCCGCCCAGCAGCTTCACGGTCTCGGGGGTCATCTCGCGTCGGCTCTCCGGCCAATGCCGCCAGTTCATGTCGGTATCGCCGATAGCCAAGGGGGTGTACTTCAGGCACTGCCACGAGAACCGCTCGATGCGCGACGCCACGAATTTCATGGCGCCCGCCCACGCGTCCCTAAGCGCCGGGTCCTCGACTTCCAGTGCCACGAGGGGTTCGAGCGAGATGGCTTCCTGAAGATACGCATAGACCGTGGCCATGCCGAGGGGCACGCGCGTCGACCCCAGCGCCGCCTGCCAAGCGTGCCGGCAGTAGTTGCGCCACCACCGCCGGTCGCCGGTCACGTCCCAGCCGACGGCGTAGATCATGGGCAGTCGCGCCACTTCGTGCGGGTCGCACTCCCACATCTTGTCCACCAGTCCGGGCGTACCGTCTTCGCGGCAGAAGTGGAAGTCGTTTGCGGGGACGACAAAGGTCTCCATGCGCTCGCAGATGGCGGCCATGATGCCGCGCATCGTGTTCCGCTGCTCCTCACTGGGCAGTGCGGAGTGGTGGAACCGCCAGAGGCCATGCACGAAGTGCGTGTACTGGTCGCGCGAACACTCGATGTAGTACGAGGTCCCGTCGCGCGGGCTGATGCTGCGGGTAAGGAACCCGCGCGCGTGGCTGACCGTGGCGCACCGGGCCATACCGGTAAAGACATCGGTGGCCAGCTCGCGCAGGGACTCGTCACCGGTCACGTCGTAACGGTCGCAGAGCATGGACATGACGACACCGGCACTGATCATGCTGTCTTCCATGCCGGTGCCCCAGCCATTGGTGTTCGGGTATTGCCGCTTGATCTCCTCGGTGGTCGGCAGGTGGTCAAACCTGCGCTCCGTGTCGTAGGAGGACACGAAGTCGTAGAACAGATGCGTCTTCGGGTGGTGGAAACGCTGCCAGAGAACACGCCATGCCGCCTCTGCTTTGGCGAACACCGTGCTGTCAGAGACCGCTGTCATATTGATACCTCTCCTCATCGGCAAGACGGGAGCCTTGCCCGACTTCTTCCGAGCCCGATCGGGCAATACTTGGCGGGAGTCACCGTGCGATGACTCCAGCATCAGATCTCCTCCCGGCGTACCTCGCGGCCGCCTTGCTCGCGACTGACGATGCCGGCAATGAGCAGTCGCATCAGTTCCTCGGTCTCGCTGAACGGGAACGGGCGCACACCGGTACGCAAATACTCGACGAACGCCACGAGTTGCGAACGGAAGGAGTAGAACGTGTCACGCGACGAAACACTGACATTGCCCGCCGTGCCGCACAAGGTCAGCACGCCGAAGCTGCCGGTCATGTCCTTCGTGGCTACGACGACTACGTCCGCGCCGCGCGCGTGCTTGAGGTGCACGATGTTGCGCTCAGGCGTGCCGGTGTTGCGCACCGACAGGAACCCGGGACCGAGGATCGGGTACATGCCCTCCAAGGCGTGGATGCCGTAGCGCTCCCAGCTCTTGGGCGTGGTGATGCTGACGTAGCGCAACGCGCCCAGTTCGGCGGTCGAGAGCCGGTATGGCGCATACTCCTTGGTGTAGCGCATGCTGCTCGACGACAGGATCGGCCGGCCGGCCGCGACCCAGTCCCGGAACACGCGCAGGTCGGCGGCATTGTCGACCATCGGCTTGTCGACGAACACGGGCAACCCCGCCTCAACGAACGGCCGGCAGCGCGCAACGTGCTCGTGCCCGATGTCGGTGGCGACAATGACCGCGTCGACCTGGCCGATGACATCGGTAGCCGCAGCCACGACATTCGGAATGAGCGAGCAGGTCGCGACGTGCCGCGCCGCCGCCGGGTCGTCCGCCCAGATGTGCGTCACACGGGCGCCGGGGATCCGGAGCGTTTCCGGCGGCTGCTTGTTGAGGTACTCCGGGATACCGGCGTACGGGCAACCGGCCATGGCCGCACGATCATAGCCGTTGAAGATCGCACTCCACGAGTACGGGTGCCCGTTGCCCTCGACCATGCCGAGCATGGCCAGGCGGATCTCGGGGCGGGAGACCAGCGGCCGGGGTACGGCTGTCGGTTGTGCGTCGGCGGCCATGTGTGTGGTTGCCTTGTGGTGTGGACTGGACTGGGCGGAGCGGGACCCTCGAGATCTTCGAGGTCTTCGAAATCACCGGACGAAACGGACGAAACGGACTTGGCGGCGACCTGCGCTGGCGCTGCGGGCGCAACCGACCCAGAACTCAGAGCAGCCGCCGGAAGCCGGCGTGTGCTGCGGGGCCGCGGAGACGCGCTGCGACGTCCCCGGCGGCCAGCGCGGCTGCGAGCCGTGCGAACACCGCATCGATCGCGTCAATATAACGGCGGATGACCTCGTCGGTGTGAGCCAGCGTCGCGTACAGCGCCGTGGTCGCAAGAAAGCCACGGTCCAGCATCTCCTGAATGTACAGCGTCTTAAGTTCCTGCGCCTGAGGATGTTCAAATGCAAAATGTGCAAGCGCCGGGAAATGCGCCGGCACCGACACGGGCAACCCGTGTTTCCGACCCAACTCGCGCCAGGCATCGAGGACCTTGGCACCCACCCGGGCGCAGTGCGCGGGGACGTCAACCTGCTGCATCTTGCGCACCGTGGCCAGGGCCGCAGCCGGGCCGATCGCCTCGGTCCAGTACGTGCTGCTGATGAACGAGACGTTCGCGCCGTCCATGGCCTGGCGCGTGCCGATGACAGCGCCGATCGGGTGGCCGTTGCCCAACGCCTTGGCGAACACCGCAATGTCCGGGTTCACCCCGAGCCGCAGGTGCGCGCCACCCAACGTCAGGCGCCAACCGATGGTGATTTCGTCGAAGACCAGGAGCGCACCGGCACGGTGCGCGACATCGCGGACGAACTCGAGGAACCCGGGTTCCGGGTCCGTGTTGCGGCACGGTTCCATGACCACGGCTGCCAGACGCGGCCCATGCGCATCAATGATGCGCTGCAGTGCTTCGCGGTTGTTGTAGGTGAACGTGTACGCCGTGCCACGCAGTTCCGCGGGGACTCCGCACGGGCTGAGCCCGGGCAGCAGATGCCCGCGCAGCGAGTCATCCTCGCCGAGGTTCGCGGCCAGGTACCAGTCGTGCCAACCGTGGTAGCCGCACACGGCCACCACCGAACGATCCGTGGTAGCCCGCGCGATGCGTACGGCGACCTGCATGGCCTCGCCACCCGCGCGCGTGAACCGCGCCTGCTCAGCCCAGGGATGCAGTTGGCAGAGCAGTTCGGCCAGTTCGACTTCCTCGGGCGGGTTCAGGGTGCTGAAACTGCCGAGGCGCAACCGGCGCTGTACGGCGCGGGTCACGTCAGGGTCGCGGAACCCGAGCAGACACGCGCCGATGCCGTGGATGCTGACGTCGGTGTAGCGGCGCCCGTCCAGGTCCCAGACCTCGCAACCGCGCGCCTCACGGCCGTACGCCGGCCACTGGCCGGGCGCGAACATCTCGGGACGTTTGCTCAGCAGTTGCGTGCCGCCCGGGATGAGCTGCCGGGCATCCTGGTAGCGTGCCTGTGTCACGCCAGCGGCGGTCTCCCGGAGGCCTAGCAGTTGTACCATGTTGCAGTGGAATATGTTCTGTATGTCTTCGGCGTTCAACCCCACGTCGTCGACCGCCTGGAACAGGGCGCGCAGCGATTCCAGGCCGACCAGGACCGGCTCGCCGAAGAACGCGCGGTCGTTCCAGTCGATGAGGTCGGTGGTGATCCAGGCGAAGCCCGTGCCCAGCGTCACGCACCGGCCGCGCTGCTGCGAGACGGGGAAGTCCGAACCCCACATCAGCCGGCTCGGGCCGAACTCGTCGAGGATGGCCACGAGCGGTTCCGCTTCGCAGATGCCGGAACTGTCGAACCAGACGTTGTCCAGGCCGCGCAGTGCGGGCAGTCCGGCCGCGGCGTTCGGGGCGTGGAAGCAGCGTCCGGCATGCGCCAGCACCAGCCGCGCACGCGGATACGTCTCGCACAACCGGCGGAGGGTCGCGGCGTTATCGGGGTCGGCCAGTGCGCCGTCCTTGACCACGTGCAGGAGGATGAGCAGGCCCCGCGCTTCGGCGAGTTTCCACACCCATTGCGGGAGGTACTCTCCGATGTCACTGCGGAACGTGTCGCGGCCCTTGGCGTAGAGGTGGTACGGTTTGAACCCTGCGACCGTTGGGTTGTCCAACTGCCGCTCGATCGCCTTGCGTGACGACCGCGGTCCGACCAGGAGCAGCGCCCGTGCGGAGTCCGCAGCCGCGGCCTGGGCCACGGCGTACTCCGTGGCGGCGGCGGCATTCCCGTCGCGGGACGGGTACGGAATGAACAGCCCACCCGCCAAACGCGACGCGCCGGTGAACCGGCCGACGGCGTCACGCCAGGCGTCCAACCCGGCCTCGGCCGGGCCGGCGGCAATGAACCCCGGACACGGTGCGATGTCCGCACACCGGTACACGTGGGCATGGCCGTCAAAGACGCGCTCCGGCAGCCGTGCCTGGAGCTGCTCCGCGAGGCGCCGATCGTTCTGCGTGAGTGTCCACATAGGATGCTGTTCCATGGAGGATGCCGCTCGATGTTTTTCTTGTGACGGACGCACAGTCACGATCCCGGGGTGACTCAGTGACCATCGCCCGACGCCCCTCGTCACCCAAACCATGTCGGGGGCTCGGGCAGCCAACCGCCGACAGCCTACAACTTGACCATACGCCCGGTCGCGTACGACTCTTTCGCTGCGAGGACGACGCGCAGGTTGTCGCGCGCGTCGTCCAGTGTCGCCAGGAGCGACGGCTTGCCGTCGAGCATGTCGAGGAACAGGTCCGCCTGCCGGCCGAACCGCAACTCGTGTCGTTCCATGGGTGTCCCGCCACCACTGAACTCTTGCTCGTCCCAGTGCCCGGAGTCGTCACCGGCGAAGCGGATGACACCGGCGCCCAGATCGAACCGCAGGTTCCCCTTGGTCCCGATCATTTCCAGAGTGGCGACGTTGGGTTTCTGGAACTGGTTCTGGCTGAGCTGGGCCATGGCGCCGCTGGCGAACCGCATGCTGGTCAGGGCGCTGTCCTCGACCTCGGTGCCTTCCAGCACGAGGCGATCATACATGGAGAACACTTCGGAGACCGGCCCGAGCATCCACAACAGCAGGTCGATCATGTGGCTGCCCGCGTCCAGGAGCGCGCCGCCGCCCATCGCCTTCTTCGCGTAGTAGGTGCGCTGGAAGTCGGGCCGGTACTTGGGGAAATCCTGCGAGACGTTGATGTAGCACATTTTCGGTGTGCCGATACGGCCCTCGCGAACCTGCGTGGCAAACGCGATCGTGTCCTCGGCGACGCGGCGCACGTAGGCCACCCTGGCCAGCAGCCCCTTGCTCCGGACCGCGTCGAGCAATTCATCGACACCATCGAGGGTCACGGCCAGCGGCTTCTCGAGCAGGAACGGCAGTCCGGCCTCGGCGCACTTGCGCGCCAGCGGCACGTGCACATGCGCCGGAGCGCAGATCACCGCGCCGTCGAACCCCGGCAGGTCCGCTTCCGAGATGTCCGCATAGGCGCGCTCGATACCGTAGTCCTTGCGAACGGCATCCCGTTTCTGCGCGTCCGGCTCGACGATGGCCAGCCGTGCACGCCCGGTCTTGAGGAAACCGCGAATGTGCCGGTGTGCAATGCCACCGGCGCCGATGATCAGCATGTTCTTCATGGGGGCCTTGGGGTTCAAAGGTTCAGGGTTCAGGGCGGGCGCCGGCAGAGCCGGGTCCCGCCGTGGGGACTACGCGTACGAGATGTCGGCCAGGAAGATGTCCGCGGGGGTCGAGTGTTCGGCGTGGGCGCCGTCCTTGGCGAACGCGGCGTCGTTCGCGTGCGGTTCGTCCATCTTGTGGGAATGCGCGGAGTAGTAGGACAACACCGCCCTGCCCTGCGCCACATCCAGCCAGCCAGCGTACGACGTGTCGCCGCCACTGGGCAGCGAGCGGACCAGGCGTGGGTCGTTTCCGTCTTCGAGCCAGACCAGGTCGGTGCGCAGGTTCCGCCTCCCAGGCAGGTCCCATTGCCGGCAAGCGATGACGCAACCGCCATCGAGCCGCTTGAGCATCGGCCCCTGGAGTCGCATGGGCAGACGCGTGACTGACCGGAACTTGGTGTAGGGCGGCTCAGCCGTGCACAGCGTTGGGATACAGCCGCGATGGTCATCGCGCACCAAAGCCCACAACACGCCGGCGCGATCGAAATCAATGAAGGTCTCGTTCCCCGTCACCGGGAAATCGACAACTTTTTCCCACGCCTGACCGTCGCCGCTGCGGTACAGGGCGACACCGTACTCGCCCTTGTCCGTTCCGTAGGCAGTCCCGTACAACGCATCGCCGCACGGACACGCACACCAGAGCCAGTGCTTCGCCGGGACGCCTTTGAGCACGACCGGATCGCCGAAACTGACACCGTCCGTCGACTGGCACATCATCGACTGTTGGAGACCCGCTTTGCCACGGGCGCCGAAGAAGACCATCACGGCGTTCTTGAACATCACCATCTTCGCATCCCGCAGATCGAACTCCGGATGTCGCTTCTCGGCAACGACCTCCCACTTTTCCATGTCGGCAGACGCAATGACCTTGACGGCACCGTCCAGGGTCATGTGTGTCGTGCCCGACCGGAACCCGATGAACGTCCTGCCGCCCAAAGCCGCAATGCCAGTGAATGCATTGTGCCGACCGTCGGAAAAGATCCTCCTGGCCCGTGTCACGCGAATGTCCATGGTATGGTTCTCCTGCCGCCGGGCTATGCACCCGACACCTATCTGCCCGTTAGTTCCTGCATTTGCCCAAACCTGATCGCATACAAGTCTGCGTCCTTGAGTTCGAACCGCAACTTCACTGGCTTGCCGACCAGTGACTTCAACTCGGTCCGCCCCGCCCACGAGATCGGGCGCTCGATATGGTCGCCGTAGATCAGGTCGGATTCAGCCAGAGAGAAGCCCGGGATCGGCTTGCCGGTCTCGTCCTGAATCTCGCAGCGCAGGCTGCCGGCGACGGAGGTCGAGTAGTTGACGAGGAGTTGCACGTCACCCCAGTCCGGGCCGCCACGGGGCAGTTCGATGGCGCCGTTGCCGTCCTTAGGCAAGGCATCGGTGAGCGTTCGCTCGGGTTGGTCTTGCTCCATGGTGTACAGGACGCCTTCGTCGCGGGCCGGGTCCACGACCGCCGCGGCGCCGTCGCGTGCCAGTTGGGCGATTTCGTCGGCCGTCAGGACACGGCGCAGCACCAGGATGTCGTCGGCCTTGCCGAGGAACGGCTCGTTGAGGACGCTGGCGGGGGGATAGTCCTCGCCGAAGCGGAGGTCGCCGAGCGCCAGCGACAGCGGGCCGCCGCCGGTCGCGCCGCCGCTCCCCATCTCTCTTCCGTCAACGTACAGGCGAACCACTCCGTCGTCCCACGTGACGGCCAGGTGATGCGGCTTGCCGTCGTACAGGTTGCCGGTCTTTTCCGGGGTGGCGCTGAGCAGCACGCCCGAGTACATGAAGCGGGTGGCGGGGTCTTTCGCGTTGGCGGAAGTCAGCCCGATGTCGAAGACCAACTCTTTGACTCCCGCCGTGACCGGCCCGCCGTCGTAGGCCGAGAACAGACGGCGATGCCCTGGCGGCACGCCTGCGATCTGAACCGCGAACGTCACCTTGGCCCCGAGTTCGCGCGTCCCCGGCAGCGTCAAGACGGCCGGCTCGTTGAAGACCAGAGACGCCGTGCCGAGAATGGGCCCGTCTGTGGTGCGCGCGACCGGTCCACCCGACCGGGCCGGTGGCGGCAGAGGCTTCTCGGGGGCGGCGAACACCAGAGGCTTCGTAACCATCTCGCCGCCGCTCATGGGCGCCTGAACCGACACGAACCCGTCGAGGCGCAGTGTGAAACGCCGCACCCGCACCGCTTCGCTCTCGTAGTAGGCTTCCGTCGAGTACAGCGACAGTTCGGTCGGGCAGCCGGGGATGTCCGTCGCGGTTTCGACAATGCCCCAGGCCGTCATGTTGTTGCGGTTGAACCAACGCTCGCGGTTCGGCCCCGGACGAATGAACGCCTCCGGCCAACGCTTGAACGACACCCCGTCACGACTGGTCATGAACACGCCGTCCGAGAGCCCCGGCATGCGGTTGCCGGCGACTTGGCGGTCGGGCATGAAACGTTTCGGGAACCCCATGAAGATGTGGGGGGCACGTTGATAGGCGACGATCTGGTTCGTGTACAAGTGCTCCGGGGACACCCCCGGATACTCGAGCCAGACCGGCTCAGTCCAGGTCACGAAGTCCGGCGAGGTGCACGTCATGACGTCGCGCACGCCGGCCTTGAAGTGGCGATGGAAATCGACGTACCGGCCGCGAATCACGTCCCAGAACGCGAGGTTCTGCGAGTCGAACGCGCCCTTGGTGATGACCGGTTTGTCGACGAGTTTGGACCAATGCAGCCCGTCGGGTGACTTGAACGCGAACAGCGGGCCACCGCCAATCGCCTTGTAGCGGGCGTCGGGGGTCGCATTCGGGTTGGCGTCGCGGAATGGCGCGAAGTTGTGCGTGGTGTCGACGGCAAGGATATTGTTCTGGCGCGAGCCGTTGAACTCGACCTGCCCCAGCTCAGGCCGCGTCCAGTGGATCCCGTCCGGGCTTTCGGCGTAGCAGGTGTACTCGGGGTGCGCCGGAATGCTCTTCGACGACGCCGTGTCCGGGGAATGCGAGCCGCGGTAATACATACGGTACACATCGCCATCGCGGAACACGGTGTGGTAGCAGCAAGTGTTGCCTTCCCACGGCGCGTCGTGGACGATCACGACTTCGCGCGGCGTCGGCGCGTGCAAGACCAGACGCGCGTCGGTCATTTTCCCGATCAGGAATTCGTCGACGAACAGTTCGCGCTGCGTGCCGAGCGAGACGGGCGACTGGGCCTGTGCGGCAACGGCCAGCGTGAGGGTCAGTGCCCACCCCAGGCACACACGTGCGGCGGCGGGCCGGATATGCCGAACCATGCTTGTGGAACGGGAAACTCTCATGCAGCGGTCCTTTCCGGTTTGACGCGTCTTCGGCGCGCCCGCCAACTCGTTTGGGTCAAACAAAAGCGAATCATGTCCTTGCATGACCGGCCAGACTGCCGCCAGGGCGCATCGGGCGCATGACGCACCAACCGCTCACGAGCTTGATTCCGCGCCGCGCCGGAGCTATTGTACGCATCACTGGCATAAGTTGTACAACCATGGAAATTCGGTGGCCACCATGCTGACGATGACGGCATCGCAACTACGCAAGGAGCTGTTCCACGCCCTTGACCGGGTTGCCCACGGCGAGACGGTCGAGGTGCGCTGGAAGGGGGCTAGCGTGGCTCGGCTCACGCCTGCTACCCAGGGCGACTGGCGTGAAGGCATGGGCGAGCAACCGCGCCTTGCCGGCTCTCCGGCCGAGGTGTTTGCGCCCCTTGATGACGTATGGAAGGGCCATGTCTCGTGAAGGGATACAGCCTGGACACGCATGTACTGGTCTTCTGGGCCAATGCCACGGACATATCGCCGGAGTTTGTCCGTTTCCTCGATGCCTGCGTTGCGCGTGGCGAACTGTATGCGTCGGCAGCCTGTTTCTGGGAACTCGCATTGCTGGTCAAGCGTGGCCGGATCGTGTTGTCGGACGTAAAGGCGTGGAAAGACCGGCTTCTCGCTCGGACGGAACTCCGGATCGTTCAGCCTACCGCCGACGACATGATCGCCTCGGTTCTGTTGCCCGATCACCACAAGGATCCCTTCGACCGGCTCCTGGTGGCACAGGCCCGCAACAGCGGCCACGTGCTGGTCACGCGTGACGACATGGTCATGCGTTACCCCGTCAAGACCTTCTGGATGTAGGATATTGGGCACGCGCTCAGGTTTCCTTGGGGCGCACGGCGCCTGCACCGGCGGTGTCCGCCCTGCGGTTTGTCTCTCGGTTCACTTCCATTCCAACGCTTTGACCTCGGTGCCCTTCACGCTCAGGCGCTGGATGCGGATGGCGCTGCCGGCGCCTTCCTCGTAGTACACGATCAGCACACTGCCGTCCTTCAGTTCGACCGTGGCGGGGTAGGCGCCGCCGACACTGTCGATCTGGTGCGGTCCGGACCAGGTCGCGCCGTCATCGGCACTGACGTGCACCGAGGTGGCCGGGAGCCGGTGGCAAAGCACAATCTCGCCGGTGCTCAGCCGCGTGAAGTGCGGACAATGGCCCTTGAAGCCGCTGTCCTGCACCTTGCCCCAAGTCAGACCCTTGTCCGAGCTGGTCGCAAAGTGCATGTTGACTTTGCCGTCGCCGCGCAGCGCCGCGAGCAGGTCGCCGTTCTTCAACAGGATGACGTCGGTCTCCGCGTCCAGTTTGACCCCAGAGTCTTTGTCGATCGGGATGGGTTCGCTCCAGGTCTTGCCGCCGTCCGCGGATCGGAGCACGCCGCCGTGGGCCTTACTGCCTCCCATGTACACACCCAGGATGAGCGTGCCGTCGGGCAGTTCCCTGACCGCCGCCGAGCAAACCCAACCGGGCGGGCAGATGTCCCGGGCCTTGGGATCCCACGTCTTGCCGCCGTCTCTGGAGAAGATGATCTGGGCGGGGGAGAATTCCTTGATCTTGCCGCCGGTGGCGGACCCGTCCCACTTCTTCCCGTCGCCGGTGATCGAGAAGAAGGTGCAGACCAACGTGCCGTCACGCAACTGGACAATGTGCGGATCGCGGTTGTCGATCTCGTCGTCGTAGAGGACTGCGGGCTCTGACCACGTCTTGCCTTCGTCGCTGGACCGGACCGTGCAGATGCGGCCGCCCTTCGGCCATTCCGGGCAGGCCAGGGAGATGTGCGAGTACCCGGCGTAGAACACGGCCATGATATCGCCATTCTGAAGCCGGCACGCGTCCGGGAACGCCTGGTATTCACCGGCGGCAGGGCCACGGGAGATGACTCGGTACGGCGGCTCTTCGTTCTTCAACGGGGCTGCATTCACGATCACTTCTCCTTCAATGCTGAGTTGACGAAACGACACCACGCCCTGGCTAGTGCCCAACCCGACACAACCAGCCACTTCACGCTCGAGATTGCACTCGATAACCTGCTTACCACCGACGTTGACCGCAACCTTGCCCGGTGCGCACCGCACCTCGGCGGCGATCCAGGTGTTGTCATCCAGCGGACACGGCTTGCGCCCGATCTCCTGCCACGAGTTCTCGGGCGTCGACCAGACGAGAATGACCTGATCGTGGCGCGTGTCGAAATGCGCCCACAGGTAGGTGAGCGTCCCGGTGGCGCCGAGGCAGATCGCGGCAGCGCCGACCCGTTTGTCGGTGGGCGGATCGACCTTGAACTCGACGCGCACCACGGGCTGGCGCACGGCTGGCGCCGTCAGCAGTGCGCAGGCGAGCCGGTCGGGGCTCCGCTGGCTCAGCATTCCGTCCCGGATCTCCCAGTCGCCCGTCACGAAACGCCAATCAGACGCCTTGGCGGCCGACAGCTCCGGAGCGATCGCCTCGACGCCAACCGCCCCGTGCGCGGCGAACATCAGCGCGCCAAACGCCGTCATCGTCAGGCCGGCCCAACCCCTGCAGTGTGACATCATCGCGTGCTCCTCCTTTTGGAAATACCGATCGGACGGATCCGACGAATCTGAGGCGTCTGCACCTGACGGTGCCCGGCGCGACACCCGACACCTCCCATGCCCGACACCTCCCATGAAACACGCCGCCAGTTCGCGCCGCCACCGAGCTTGCCTCGGTGGGGCGACGATGGGGATCGAGGGGGCGGCCGTCGCCCCGTCGATCCCCATCGTCGCCCCACGGGCACAAGGCCCGTGGCGGCGCGGAGCCACGCGTGTTTCCTCCCGAGATGACCGGGCGGTGCACCGCCCGGGGCGCGCTGAACACTGAAGCCTCTGTGTACTACGGCTTGTCGAAGAACTCCCAGACCTTCTCGGCCTGCACGTCGTTGATGGCCCACGGCACCGCGGCGCTGAACGCGAAGTGTGCAGGGTCCGGCCGCCAGGCCGCGTGCCCGTCGGCGTAGCCCACGTTAAAGCCGGTCCTGTGGTGCGTCCACGGGTTGTTGGGCGCCCACCAGGAGATGGCGCTCTGGTTGGTGATCAGGTCGGCGAGCACCGCGCGGCTGCCGGCGCGCGGCGCCTGGCCGTGGACACCCGTGGTGTAGTACAGGTCGCGGTAGTCGTACTCGGTGGCAACAAAGCCGGCCGTCCCCGCGAATTGCGTCCCGTTGGGGGCCTCGTAAGTTGGCGCGTAAGCCCCCGTCACGCCCCAGTTCTGGTCCCAGGTGTCCGCCACCTTCGACTCGACGACCAACCGCTGGCTGGGGCACAGGAACGTCTCGGTTTTCGTGGGCAGGTACCCGGGAACGAGGAGCCCCAGGTTGATCTTCATGGACGGCATCCCGAACCCGACGCGCCAGGCGTAGTGCATCCAGTACTGCGCCGCGCCCGGGCTCAACGCCCCGTCATGCGCCGGCAGCCGGGCATCGTTTTCATCGCTGTAGTTGGCAACGCACAGCAGGTTCTGCCGCAGGTTGTTCAGGCACAACGCACGCTTCGCCTGTTCCTTGGCCTGCGCCAGGGCCGGCAGCAGCATTGACGCGAGAATACCGATGATGGCCACGACAACCAGCAGCTCGATCAGGGTGAAACAGCGAACCCTGAGTCTGACGGAGTTCCTGAGCGAAGTCGAAGGGCCGAAGGGCTCGATCAGAGTGAAGCGCTGGTGGGCAGCGCCGCGCCTGACATGGCCGGACCCAGTCCAACCGCCGACCGGGGCGAAAGACAACCCCACCGACGAAGAACCGGTGGTGCAGTGACGAGTATGGCTCACGGTGTTTCTTCCTCCTTCTGGGCGCTACGGACTCGGGACGTACAGCAGTTCGAGTCGGCGGACGGTGACCGGCGCCGCCCCGTCACAGGAAATCCGGATGTCTTGTGCTGCCGCGGGGGCAAGCGCCGCAACCGGAACGGTGAATGACAGGACAGAGCCACCGTCCTTGACCGTTTCTTCGTTGAGGAGTTCCGTGCCCTGGCCGTTCACCTGGACTGCTGGTAAGGTCTTGGTCGCGTCCTTGGGTGGAGCGACCTCGCAGAACACATCGCAGCGTCCGGCGTTCGGCGTTACCGGACCGATCCAGACAGAAAATGCGAGTGCAGTCCCCGTGGCCGGGAGGGGTGCCGAGTATTTCTCACCCGGCGCAGTGATATCGCGATAGGTGACGCCAACGCGTCGCGGCAGTTTCAGCAGTGAGTCGAGCGAGGTCATGGCCTGGCGAATGCTGCTCCATGCACCGGTCGGATGGAAGTAGTTGAACAGGTAAACCGCATCCGCACCGCGAGACAGGACCGAAACCGCCGCCCCGGTCGCGAGTTCCGGCGAAACGGGGGTGGCCGGTGCGCCTGGCCAGGGCCGGTAAAGGATCTCAAGACCGCCGGTCAGGGTTACTCTTGACGATCCCAGCAACTCCCGCCACTGTTCGAGGGGCATATCGAATTCGAGCGTGGCCCAGCGCGGCGTCACGACCAGCAGGTCGATCAGGCCGTCCTTGGCCCAGCCGACCGCGTCCAGCCCCATCGCCGACGCCGTTTCCGGCCGCGACGGCACGCGCACGCCGAGGCGAATGGGATGCCCGCGCTTGGCGGCGGTGTCCGCGGTCAGTTTGCGGACTTCGCGCAGCCAGGCGGTCAGGATCGGGGCACCCTCCGCCTCTTTGCCGGCACTGAAGAGGTACGGTTCGCGCATGAAGTCCAGTTCCAGGCCATCGATGTCATATCGCTCCAGGGTCTCGACGATCAGGGCCTTGTAGTAGTCCCGGACTTCCGGATGCGCATAGTCGAGACAGCGGGCGAAGTACCCCGTACACCCCTGCCGGAAGAACTGCGGGTTCTTCTGCCAGAAAGTGCCATGGAATGGATGATCCAGAATGTCGTTATTGTGGCAGTCATTCATCCGCAGCGTGATCCATGGCGAGACGCCGCGCTGCCGGCAGCGCTGGATGACGCGGGCCGGGTAGTCAATCCCCTGTTGGTGAACGGCCAGCATGTTACCGATGCCTTTCCGAAATGCCGGGACATCCTGGGGCGGCATCGGTGCCAGGAACGGCTGGTTGTCCGGCCCGGCCGGGTCGTACCCGTCCCAGAAGGAGTCCCACACCTGGCTCTGGTAGTTGGTGCGCCGCGCGTTCGTGTTGCAGAGGAACACCGTCACGCCGGAGTCCAGGGTCTGGTCGACATACCGGTCAATGACCGCGCCAGCCTCGCCCGCGGGAATCGGCGGCTGCGTCCAGAAGATCTCGGTGCAATCTTCGTTGTGGAACAGCGTCTTCATGGACTGGACCTCCTTGCCTGTCTCTTGTGCAACACCGTACTCAGACACGAACAGAACCAAGCAGACCTGGAGAACACATCCTGACCGAAGACCCGTTGTGTGCATGGCAGGCAACCTCCATCAACCGCGCATTCGATGTTTCGTGTCGCCCATCAGGTGTTCAGTGCCCCCTGGCAACGGACCGCCCCGTCATCTCGGGTTGAAACTGCGGCGTCGTGCACGAGTCCCGGCTTCAGCCGGAAGTGGAGGCGAGCTTTAGCGAGCCGATCCCCGGCCGCTCGCTGAAGCGTCGCTGCGGCTTCCGCCTGAAAGGCGGGACTCAGGCGAAGACACGCATCCATGGTTGCATCGAGTGTCATAGAGTGTTCGGGGTTCAGTATTCAGTATTCAGGTCCGGCTGGCAGCTCTCGACGGTCACAACCGCAGCCTGACCCAGTGCAGCCCGGTGTGGTCCGGGTGCGCACCGGCGTAGTACACGACGAGCACGTCGCCATCGCCCAGCCTGGCCGTCACCGGCAATCCGAGACTGTAGCCTTCCATGGTGTTCCAGGCGCCGGTAAGGTCGGATTTCGGTCCGTGCCCCCCTGCCCTGGTTTGGCCGGCCAACACCAGTTCCGTCGCGTCGGGCCACGTCCGCCCGCCGTCCGCGCTTAGTCTGGCTTTGATCACCGGCACGCCACTGCGATCAACGTAGACCATGCAGGTGCGGTCATCGCACAACGGCACCCATGGCGCCGGTTGCCCCGGCACGCCCGTGTCCCAGAGTTCGCCCCAGGTCCGGCCATTGTCGGAAGAACTGCGGGCGTGGATGTTCCGGTACTCGCCCGTGGCCCGGTCAAAGGTCCAGAACACGTCCAGGATCAAGTTGTCGCCGACGACCGCCGGCCGCTGGTCCCAGTAGAAGACGCGTCCAGCCGGGTCCGAGGCCACGGCTACGTGTTCCGGCCAGGACCGGCCCGCATCGCGGGAGAACATCAGCACCGCCTGATGCCGCCACGGCGCGGTATCGTGATACGCCTTGTTGGTCTCAAACTGCAGCGCCCACTCGCCGTTCGCCAGCGGCAGAATCGGACCGGTGATCGGCGTCGGCATGGTGAACGGCGCCGTGTCGAGTAGCCGGGGTCTGGACCAGGTGACACCGCTATCCTCGGACAACGCCAGAAAGATGCGCGAGTCGAGCAGTCCCTCTGTCTCGCGATTGAAGAACGGTCGCGCCGGCCCCGAGGCATCGACCCAGTACAGAACCATGGCCACGCGCCGGCCGCCGAGTGCCGTCGGCTGACCGGCACGCCACGCGCCGGAAACGCCGTGAACCGACTCCGGTGCGAACGGTTCGACGGCTGGCGTCCAGGTCATTCCCGCGTCGTCGCTCGACGTGACCAGCACGCGCTGCGGATGCGCGTCCACTTTCCGCGGCGCGGCCCGGAACGCCACCAGCCAGCGCCCGTCCCGGAGCACGCACACGCCGGGGAAGCAGGCACTGGCTCGGTCGGAACCTGGTTCGCCCAGGAACACACAGCCTTGATCGCGAATCGTCATCCGTTTGTCGCTCCAGGTTTCAGGTGTCAGGTGTCAGGTGTCAGCACCGGGAAAGACAGGTCTCCTGCCGACAGCGCTCACCCGGAGACATCCTTGTCAGAGGGTAACTACTCAGGTACCAGGGTTCGGGGTTCAGTGTTCAGGTAAGTTTCCAGCACCCGAGACCCATTGGACCTCGCTTTTCCCCTGGAAGGATGAAGGTGATCACCGAGTTCCTCATGAATTGCCTGAACCCCGAACCCTGAACCCTCTCTACCTGAGTAGTAACTCAGAGGGGTCATCGGGCACAGGCCAGCCGGGGCAGGTCAACTCCTCCGAGCCACCGTAGGGCGCATCCGCGACCTCGGCGACTTCCCATCGCCGCTTCGTATTTCTCCTCCGGCGGCCATCCGCCACTCAACTTGCACACGTCGATGTGAAGTTCGCACAACTTCCGGTATACCGCCAAGTCCTCAACATCCAAGTACGTCTTCACGCATCTCTCCTCCTGACACCCGAAACCTCTTTCTTCCCTGACACCTGAAACCTGACACCTGAAACCTCTTCCCGGCCTGCGCCTCAGTACGTCCCTTCCTGTTCCACCAGTTCACACATGATTCGTATCCTGTCCTCGTCCGCGCTGGGCGGGACTTGGTCGCCCGCGTTGGCGATCAGGCGCGGACTGACGTGGCGCAACTCGAGCCACTCCAGCACCTTGGCCTTGAACACGTCCACTGGCACATTCGGCAGCCACAGGTCCGGCGAAACGCCGCCGGAAAGGATGAAATCCGGTCCGGCTTCGGTGCGGCACTCGGCCGGCGTGAGGTCGCCCATCGGCGTCGGTGTGATCGCATCGCCGCAGTCGGCGCCGGTGTCGCAAATCATGCGAAGTGCGCCGCGCAGTCGGCCGTCGATGTGCACGGCGACATGCTTGCCCGCCGCGTGCAACCGCCGTACCGCCTCGGTGTAGTAGCGTTCCGACCACTCCGTGAAAAACGAAGGCGGCTGCAGGTCGCCCGAAAAATTGTCGCCCATGATGATCACCTCAGCCGGGGATTGCGCGAGCAGGTCGATGAGTTCGAGGTTGTTGTCATTGACGGAGTCGACCACATTGTGGAGGAGTTCGGGACAGTCCACGGTGGCGTAGACCACCTGTTCCGGGCCCATCCAGTAGTTCATGAGCTGGCCGAGTGCGCTGTAGCCGGCGGGCAGGTAGACGACACCGATGTCACCCACCGCATCGGTCCAGGCCCGGTACTTGTCCCACTCGGGTGTGAACGCGCGCCGGGTCATGGCGTCGGCGAACACCCGCAGGTCCTGCGGAGTCCGCACACCCCACTGGCTGATGCCCCAGGCGTACGTCTGTTCCTCCCAGCGCCGGCGGCGTTCGATCGTGCCCAGCGGCGTACGGATGCGCCAGGCGAGTTCCGGCGCCCCGTCGATCTCATGCCTGACAGTCTCCGCCTCGATGTCGGCGGCGAAACGTGTCGAGTAGAACTGCCCGAGATTGGGGAGGTAGAACCCCGCCCCGGCCTGCTTGTGGTACGCGATCAACTCCGATTCCGGATGCTCGTAAGCCCGGCTCAGGTCCCACGGCAAGTGATGCCGATGGTAGAACCAGTGCGAGAGGTCCAGCATGAACGGCACACGGTCCGGCACCGCACCCCGGTAAACACTCAGAATGCGTTCGCGTTCGGTCATGCGTCACCTCCGCCTTCCGGCTTCGGCGTCGCGTCGACCAGTTCAGCCAGCGGTTTTCGGGCCTTGGCGCCGATGGGGAGGAGGCTGGCGAGCATTCCGACCAGGACTCCGGCCGCAAGGGACGCCGGCATGATCCAGATGAAGCTCAGCCCGAGCCAGCCGTAGAACGCAATCCCGATGGCAACCGCGGCACTGACCAGGGTGCCGAGGATGGTCCCGAATGCCGTTGCCCATGGCACGAACAGCGCCATGGCGAACAGGATGAACAACGGCGTCACCAGGAGGTTGACGACTTTGTAGGTGATCTCCAGGAGATTCCCCTTCACGAGCACGACGGCGAAGCTCAATGCCACCACGGTGGCGCCCACGAGCCAGGAGGTGAGCTTGGCGAGCCGGACCGTATCGCCACAGCGTCCAGCCCAGAAGCGCTCCACGAGGTCGACGGTGAGCACGGAGCAGGACGAATTGACGCCGCTGGACAGGCTCGACATGGCCGCGGCCAAGAGCCCGGCGATGAACAGCCCGGAGAGCCCGGCAGGGACGCCGGCCACGATGAAACGCGGGAACAGGCGGTCGGCGCTCGTGGCCAGGCTCTGCCCGTCGGCAATCAGGTGCGGGTTGGCGCGGAAATAGGCGAGCAGCGCGAACCCAAGCACGGCCAGGAATGCCATGATCAAACCGCCCGAAACCATCGAGATCGTGAACATGCGTCGCGCGGCTTTGACATCGCGTGTGGCCAGATAGCGCTGAATGGCCATCTGGTCCGAACCGGCGGTGCAGGTGTACCACACCAGAGTCGCGAGGCACGCGGAGGCTAGCGTGACCCTGGCCTTGGGGTCGAACCAGACCACCGGCGGATCCCAGGTCGGCGCCCACACCGTGGGCCACCACGTCGCCACGCCGCCGAGGTGTACGGAGATCAGCACCATGGTCAAAATCGCACCTGCGAACATGATGATGGTCTGGGCCACATCCGTATAGACGACGGCGCGGAGTCCGCCCATGGACGTGTAGATGACCGTGATCACGCCCAGTGCCGCGCCCACGTACGGCGTGGCCTTCGGGCTCAGCCCCATGAGGGGGACGAGCACAACGCTGGTCGTGGCGTAGATGATGACCGCCATCCACAGCAGCCGCAGCAGCAGAAACAACAGCGAACCGAGCAGGCGTACCGATACGCCAAGCCGAAGCTCCAGGACCTCGTAGGCGCTGGTGACTTTGAGTCTCATGAAGTGCGGAATCAGCAACCAGCCGACAATGAGCACGATGACCGGATAGGCCACCAATTGCGACATGATCATTGGGCCATGCTTGATCATCTCACCGGGGATGGCCAGGTAGCTGATGGTGCTGAACAAGGTGGCGAACAGCGACAGTCCGACAGCCCACGGTTTCATGGCGCGGCCGCCGAGCAGGTAGTCATCCTGCGTGGCCGTCCGCCGCGCGTAGTACCAGCCCACGCCCAGCATGCCAAACGCATACAGGGCCACGACGGCCCAGTCCAGAAACTGCAGTCGGACGGGGTTGCGCCTGTCCAGTCGGAGAATGGCGGTCGCAGCGCCGATGCGGACATCGGCGTTCTCGTGTTCCAGCAGCGCGGTGAACAGGGGCAGATCAACCGCGTCGCCATGTTCGGCAAGCGCAAGCCCAGCCTGATACCGCTCAGGGTTGGTGCCTTTCTCGGCGTACTCCACGACCGCCATCTTGAGGGCTGGGCGTGCCGCGGAGTCCGCACAGCGATACGCCGTGCAGACCATGTGGATACGCGCCGGCGAGTCCGCGGGTTCCTTGCCGGCGGCGGCCACCACCTGCGCGGCGATACCGGGCTCGAGTGCGGCCTGCCACCCCAGCGCGTAAGCCGCGAACCCGCGCACCGCGGGATCTTCGGCGCCAAGCAGTTCGACCAGCCGCGGTTGGCCTTTCACAGGTGCGGAGTTCGCAAGGATCCACGCCGCACCGACCGCGAGACGACCGTCCGCGGCCACGCCGGAGCGAGCGTCCGCCCGCCCGTCGCGGGATGAGCCCCCGGCGTCGCGGCCTGAGTTTCGCCCCTCAGGTTGAAGCTGCAGCGGTGCTTCGGCGAGCGGGGCGGGATCGGCTCGCTGAAGCTCGCCTGCCACTTCCGCCTGAAGGCGGGACTCAGACACGGATGCCTGAGTCGCACGACGCGAAGTCGCCACGCGCGCCATGGCGACCCGTTCGAATTCCTCGTCGCCCTCGGGCCGCAGGACGTAGCCGAGCTTGCCAAGCGTCTCGGCGGCGTGAAGACGGTCCGACGCCGTGGGATCGAGGAAGATGGCGCGGATCTCATCGATGCGGCGTTGGCGATCGGCCGGGTCGGTGGCCGCACGTACGAGGACGCGGCGGATGCCGATGCGGTACTCGAGCGTATTGCCGTCGCGTTCGAGTTCGGCGGCGAACAGAGCAGACACTTCCTCGTTGTCGTAGTCCAGTGCCAGCAGCGCCTCGGCAGCATGCACTTTCACCCAGCGCGGTTCCGTGCGGAACACTTGCCGGAGAGCCTCGACGGCGCGGCCGCGAAGCGCTGTGTCAACGGCCGGCGCGGCGGTCGCGACCGACGCGGTCACCGCGAGGGCCAGCGCCGAGGCCATCAGGAAGACGGTACGTGCCATCGCTTGAGCTATCGCCGCCATGTCATCCCTTTCCGCCACACCACACTTCATTGTCTTGGAGCAGGAAAGCTCCCATGGCACATGCACTACAACCCGGTCCGGACGTAGTTGACGAGTCCGTGCGTGAAGCCGACCTCTCTGAGCCGCGAACGGATGCACTTTTCGACGTGCCCGTCGGCAAACGCGCAGTCCGCACACGGCCCGTGCCGCAGGTCCACGCCGCGGGTGCCGATGGCGGGGTCCGCATCGTACTTGGCGGCATAGATGTCCTGGAACGGACCATCAAGCCAGAACGAATCGAAGAACCAGACGAACTCAGTTGGTTTCGCCACGCGATTCTGGTCGATATAGGTCGGCCCGCCCACGTCGCTGGTGGGCAGTTCGACGATGCCATCACCCGCAAACCGCGGGAAGGTTGCGCCGCGCCGGCCGCAGTAGCCGTAGAGCGAGTTGGTGTACTTGAACGGACTGGCCGTGGGGCAGACCAGCATGTCCAGGTCCGTGAGCACGCGGTGGTTGTACAGATACTGCGACCAGACGTAGAAGCCGCCGTAGTCCGGGTTGCCGCGCGTCATCACGCGCCCGTCATAGTCGCCGGCGTAGACGGTCGTGATCAGCATCAAGTTCTTCTGCTGGTTCGCGCACACGGCCTGCTTGGCGCTGTCCTGCGCTTTCCGCAATGCCGGCAGCAGCAACGACGCCAGGATCGCAATGATCGCAATGACGACGAGGAGCTCGATCAACGTGAAGCGTGCCGGGCGCGCGGTTGCGCGGCGGGAAACTGGGTGGCTGAAAGTCATGGTCGCACCTCCTTGATGGACACTTGCACCGGCGCCTCATCGAGGAACGACCGGGAGAAGACACTCTTTCCGGGGTCGGTGGACGTGACCAGGTCCAGATGTCCGTCACCGTTCAGGTCCACCGCGTTGAGTTTCACGTCGTGGTGTGCGTTCAGCACGTCGTTGAGCTTCGTCATCGGCTTTCTCACATCGAACACCGGCTGCGTCGGCGTTCCGATGTTGCGGAAGAAATCCACGGCGCGGTTGTACCGGGCGCCAGAGTAGTTCTCCGTGGACGTGAACACGTCGATCCGCCCGTCCTCGTCCCAGTCGACGAGCGTGATCATGCACCGGCTGTGGCTCCTGATCGGACTGCCGTCGGCGTAAGTCAGCGGGATCCCCTGGCCGAGTGCCGGCTTGGTTTTCGAACCCGTGTTGGGGAACAGCACGAGGACGCCTTCGCTCCACGTGTCCTGCTCGGGAGCAGGACCGCGGCCACGCCGCCCGTCGCTGATCATCATGACCGCATCTAGGAGCCCGTCGCCATTCAGGTCCGCCACACCGGGAGTGCAGCGGTAGCCGACCTTCAGGCGGTTGCCGGAGACGCTCTGCGCACTGTCAGCGTTGCCGTCGAAAGGGAGCGCGAAGAGAACCGTCCCGGCGGCGTTGCGAATCTCGACATCGTCAAGGACGCCCTGGGCGGGGGATGACAGGTCCTGTGGATGATACTCCCAGCGGCCGGGGTACTCACGCTCCCGCTGCACACCCATCCAGGCACGGCTGCCGATGTGCATGCGTGCGCCCACAGGCACATCCTTGACCGGTTCCGGACTGGCCGCCACCTGTGCGTCATTGACGGTGAGACGCATGCCGGCCTGACCCCACGCGGCCTCGACCTGGTACCACGAACCGTTCTCCCATTTCGTGCCTGCCGCGTCGAGGCAGCGCGCGCCGATCTGGAAACGGAAGATGCCGTCATTTGTGACGAAGAGCGCAAATGGTCCGGACAACGTCAGGTCCGGCAACGTGCCTTGGTAGTGCCGCATCAGGGCCTGCGCCTGGATACCGCACGCCAGCGGTGTGGGCGCGGTGTAGAAGAAGTAGTGCGCCTGGGACTCACCTGCCGGCCATTCGGGCTTGAACCAGAATCGGATACTGCCACCGGCCGGGTCGAAACAGCTTGCGGTGCGATACGAGAGGTAATCCAGGAAGGTCTTGTCGTTAATCAATACGCCCTGGCCATTCCTGCCCGGGACGAACTGCACGTAGTCGCAGGCGCCGCCGCCCGGGCGCAGCTCGACTTCCGGCGCGAACCGGTTCTCGCCCAGGTTCTCGTAGTAGTGGAGGTATCCGAAGCGCCAGCCGTGTTCGGAGTTGAGGAGCAGATCGAGGTCGCCGTCACCGTCCCAATCGAACGGGACTACGCCGGCGTAGAGGGTGCCGTATTCGCTGGGGTCTGGACAGCCGTACCAGTCCGCGCGGTTGGGGTCGACCGGGATCGTCTTGGTTTCGCGGAACAGCCCGTCTTGCCAGATGGCGACTTCGAGATCGGGGCAGTTGGCGGCAGGCAGCAGGTGGTCCAAATCGCTGTCCCCGTCCCAGTCGACCATGGCCTGGGCGCGCAGATTGCTGCGCGGCATCACCTGCTGCTGAGCCAGGGGCGGACGCAGGGAGCGGCCGAGTTTCAGTTGGCGGCGATCGCCGGCGTTCAGAAGGACACTGCACCCCGTCGAACGCACCATGTCCAGGTCGCCATCGGCGTCGTAGTCCGACCAGAGCACCGACGGGTAGTAGAAGCCGATATCGAACGGGTTATCGCCAACCGTCAGTTGCCGGGCCGGCCCGAGCACGAACCGCGTGCGGTCGCCGGTGTTGTCGTACAGCCAAACATGCGGCGGCACGCAGAGGGTCAGGTCCAAATCGCCGTCCGCGTCCAGATCGGCGAGGGCTACGGTGGTTTTTGTGGCGCCGCCGCCGGGTCCAGCCGCGGGGCTCTGCGGGATAGCGGCATCGAGTTCACGCCCGGCGTCAAAGACCGGCGTTCCGTCGGGATCGAGTTCGACACCCGCGTGGAAACTCAGCCGCTCGGCGCCCTTGGCGGTCAGGACGACCACAGCGTCGGCAATGCCGTCACCGGTGATGTCGCCGAACGCAGCCATGCCCCGCGGCAGCCCGCGCGGCGCGCAGCCCTGTGCCACGACAGGGAACGCCGCGGGCCCGAGATTGCGGTGGAACGTGTACCCGGCGCTGAAGTAACCACGCAGGAAGATGTCGACGAGCCCATCGCCGTCGAAATCGACGGGACTGATCATCGAGAAGGCAACCCCATGGTGGTCGGCTGAGGCGGCGATGGGGTGTCCGGTCGTGTCCCGTACCAGCCAGTGCTCGCGCTCGTCGAAGCGCGGGTCGGCGGTCGTGCCGACGTTCAGCCAGACGTGGCAGAAGTCGGTCCAGCAACCGGCCACCGCGTCCTGCCTGCCGTCACCGTTCCAGTCGAGAAACGCACACGTCCAAAGGTTTGCCGGCAGCAGGCCCTTGGCGACGTTGTCGAAGTAGAAATGGTCGCCGTCGCCGAGAGTGCACAAGCCTTTTTCCGGCGGGCTGTCGGACAGCGGGAGGAACCGTACCGCGAACTGCCGGGCACTGGCGTCACGCATCGTCCATGTCAACACGCCACGCTTCGGGTCGATGCGGTCGAACCGGGAGTTGCAGAAGAAACGGCGCGGGCCTTCCGCTCCGGGAAGCTGAACCTGCGGCGCGCCGGAACTGTCCAGTTCGATGACCTGCATTTCGTAGGGATTGACCGGCTGCCCAAGCGCCGCTTCGACCAGGCGCAGGTCGAGGTGGACCTTGGCGGGGTAGGACCGGTGCGGCGTATCGCCCGGCTCCACGGACAGCAGTAACTCACCGACCGGCTTGGCTTCCAAACCCGGCACGGCCGTCTGGCCACCGTCGCGGACGGTGCTGGTACGCCAAGGCTGCAACCACGGGTCGAGTTGGTTCCACTCCGCCTCAAACGCGCGGAGGTCGGATTCGGCGCCCGCCTGCAAGCGGCTCAGTCCTTCGCCGACCCGTGCCATGTCGGTGCCGTACAAGCCTTGGACGGTCCGCAGGAACGGTGCGGAGTCCGCATCGGCAAACGCCCTGCCCCACGCATCCAGTTCGGCCTGGACCCGCGTCCGCAACGTTTGGAGCTGCCGTTCGAGGTCCGCGAGTTGTGCGGCGGTCCGCCACTCGATCTCGCGGAGTTTCACCTCGCGCTCCGCCGGCGGCAGCGGCGCACCAGCGTCGCGCCCGAGGCGCTTGCCTTCATCATACGTTGACGGCATGACGACACGGAAACGGCTGAGTTCACATGGCGCAAACTGCGCCACCGCACAGAAGGAGTCCGACTTGCCGTCATAGCGCGGCACAGTGATGACGCCGGACAGGGACTGCCACCCGTCCTCAAGCCAGCCTTGCACGTCGATCTCACGCGGCGAGCACTCCGTGCTGGGCATTTCCCAGTAGATCAGGTCGCCGGGATAGACACGCACCTGGACCAGTTGCACGGGTTGTGGCAGGACGATCTCGGCGAAATTCGGGCAGCCTGTCCCCGACCATGCACCGGAGTGGCCCGTGTCGCCATCGATCAGTTTCCACGGGCTCTGGTCAGCCGCGGCGGCGCCGGTGCGCACCAGCGTTCCCAGCGTCGCCGGTTCGCGATAGAGCCGAACCTCGTCGATCAGCCCCGAGCAGGCCTCGGCGCCGGACAAGTTCGCGCCGATTGCCGCCACCGGTTGCACAGCACCCACGACGAACGGCGTGCCCCGTCGTGTCGCCACCTCGCGCCCGTCCAGGAACAGGGACACGAAGCCGCACGTGCCGTCCCAGCTCCCGACGATGTGGTGCCATTCTCCCGGTTGCCACGCATAGTCGATTCCGGCACGGGCCATGGCTTCGACCCGGTTCCCGGCGCGGTCGTACACAACCATGAACAGGCCATTGCGTCCGCCGTCGCCGCTCTTGTAGATGAACAGGTTCGCTTTGCCTTCCGGAGTGCCGCGGAGGTCGAAGAATCGGTGGTAGCGGTTGTCGGTGTTCGGGTAGTCAGGGCGGATCCACATCTCGACGGTGCCGGACTCAGCGCTGAAGTCGGCAGGCAGCGCGTACAGGAGCGGCTTGTCGGTGATCGCGGCGGCCTGGCCGGCGTGTCCGGGCCTCGGCTGCACGACCGCGCTGTCTGGCATCGATTGCGGATCCCGCACGGGGCCGTCGGCGTCGAACGACAAGGACAGGACCGGCGTGCCGGGCGGACGAAAGCCGTCGCCAGCCGGAATCGGCTCGTCAGCCGCGGCGCCAAGAGCCAGGACCAACCACGCCAGAGACCTGGCCACGCGTCCATGACCCATAGTTTTGCCCGTCGAGGTCTGATTTCTCATGTCCACTTCCTGGGGGCTGAACTCCGGCGCCGGTTGGGCTACCACTTCGGCGGCTGCCAGCGGGTGCAGGCGATGTGGGTAATGAAATCCGCCGTGACGAAGTAGTAGACCGTGACGATCATCCCGTCTCTGAGCTGCACGGAATGCGGGTAGCCCAGGTCGAAGTTGTCGCCATCGGTGCGCAGGACTTGAACCTGGTCGGTGCGCCAGGTGCGGCCGTCGTCATCGGAGAGCACGGCACGGATGCCGAACGGCACGTGCCGGTAACCGTAAGTGAGCAGGAGCCGTCCGTCCTGGAGCCGGATCAGGCCGCTGGGCGGATGACCCTTGATCGCCGTCTTCACGGTGCGCCACGTCGTGCCGCCGTCCTCGGAGAACGCCTGCCACATGAAGTCGTCGCCGCTCGACACGCCGATGCGAGCCATCATCCAGACGTTCCCGTCGTTCATCACGTGGAGGACGTTCTCCTCGGTCACGTCTTCCTTCCGGGTCGGGTCCCACATGGCACGCACCACGTCGTACGTCTTGCCGTCCTTTGTCCGCACGACATAGCTGTCGCACGAATCCTGGGCGGTCTTCCTGACCATGAACGCGCGCAGCACCGTGCCGTCGGGAAGTTGGCAGAATGACCACGGTGAAGAGCCGGCCATGTAGACATCGAGTTCCGGGATCTCCGTCTTCTCCCAGGTCTTGCCGTCGTCAGTAGAGCGCCGTACGAACCCGCCCGTGCAGGTCGCCACCTTACCCGGCCCCGGACCGCTGTTGTCCTGGATGAAGTACTTCTTCTGCAGTTCGGGCTTCTGCTCGGCCGGGTAGCGCCGCCAGAAGTAGTGTCCGATCTCGACCTTCGCCCCGTCGGCTGCCGTGAAGACGCTGCCCGGCCGCTCGCCGCGCGCCGTGGGCGGGATGGTCTCGACCTCCTGCCAAGTGCGTCCGCCGTCGCGGCTTTCCATGCGGGCTGACCCGCCGGTCGGGTCAATGTGGCTCTGCTTGACCTTGGTTCCGAACGAACTGTAAAGAGACTCCGTTTCCGGGTCCATGCTCAGTGACGGGAAGCAGGCATAGACCCCCTCCTTCTTGAACACGATCACCTGCTCGGCGCCGGACACGCTCTGCGCCTCAAGTGTGGCCGGCTCGGGCGTCGTCCAGCGCAGCCAGTCCCAGTGGGCCTCGCCCGTCGCCGCACTGCTGCCGGCGCCGTAGCCGACGCAGTTCCTCTGGTCATGCGCCGGTTGTGTGAACTTGCCCTTGCCATCGATCGCCCGCCTGCCATCCACGGAGACCGCGATATCGGGTCCGCGGATATCGATGCGGTAGATATGAAAATCGCCGGTCGTATCCATGGCGCGCTCGAGTCCGGCTTTCTCGAGGCGGATGCGGTCTTTGTAGAGAGTGAGACTGTCTTCGTGGACGCCATCGGCGACCATGAGCATTACGCCGGCAGCGCCCTGGCAATCCACGACCTTCACGCACGCCTCGACCGCCGCGCCCCGGGTCGGGTCAGCCGCCCATTGCTTGGTGGGGAACAGCAGGTCGCCCGGCTGCGTCCCGGCGTCGGTGAGATGCATCGCACCCTCTGACAAGCCGACGGTCACACGCGAATTGGCGCCCGGCGTGTACCACGGGAGCTTGAGCTTCGTCCCCTCGAAGTCTTCCCGTGCCCAATACTGCGAGCGGGCGCACCCGGCGCCGACGGTCAGCACCACACCCACAGCTACGGCGTACCCCAGGCACCGCATCTTCGCCACCGCAAGACCCATTGTCCCCGTCCTCCTTGCCCTGAACACTGGGGCCTCTCATCGGATCCCCACTCCCGCTCGTCACGTCAGGCTGAGTTCAGCCAGGTAGATCGCCGCGGGCGCACGACTCGTGCCGCTGCCTTCGTGACTCGAGTAGTACGACAGAAGTCCACGCGTATCGCTGAGCGGCAGGAAGCCCGGGTACGAGTTATCACCGCCGCTGGGGAATTCGGCGGCCGGCTCGAGCCGGTTGTCGTTCAGCCAGTACAGCACGGTCTTGGCCGGGTCCTTGCGGTCGAGCATGCGCCGGCCGCCGACCAAGAGACGCTCGCCCCAGCGCGCGAGCATGGGCCCGCCGATGTAGCGCTCCAAAGAATGACTTTCCCAAGTGCGGTAGGGCGGCCGCGACCGGAGGAGCAAGGCGGGATCCAACCCCGGACTGCGTGCCACGGCCAGGACGGCGCCGTCCGCCTCGAAGAGGAACGCGGTCTCGTCGCCGCCACTCTCGCGGAAGATCGCCGCGGTCTTCCACACCAAGCCATCGTCGCTCTCCAAGAGCGCGCCTTGGGTGACGTTGGTGCCATCGCCCGAGTCCTGCGTCCGGCAGAAGTCGCGTTTGCGGCGTCCGCACATGAACGCTTTGTCGCCGCAGGCGGCGGCGCGCCAGATGTAGTGGCCATAGGTGCCTTCGAGCAGTCGCGGCCCCTGCCACGCGGCGCCGTCGCTCGACCACGCGCCGTAGCCCAAGTGTTCGTTCATGTCGTACTTGCCCGGGACTGCGGGGGCGCAGAACCACGTCCCTGCGTAAACGAACAGCGTGTCTTTGAAGACGAGGAAATGCGGGTCCCGCACGTCGCGCTCGGGCACGGCGAACGTGAAGACCTGCCGCCACGCCTGGCCGTCATCGCTGGTCATGACGACGATTCGCGAGGACGGGAAGATCATGTGCCCCTCGGGGCACGACCGGAACGCCAAATACATGCGGCCCTTGAACCGACACAAGTCCGTGAACGCATTGTGGTTGCCGTCGTTGACCAGGACTCGGAGCGACTCGATCTTGATCGCGGGTGTTGATGGCATGCGGGGACTCCTTGATTTGCTTACGCATCCAGCCGCCAGCGGAGCAGGCCGACGTGGTAGCGGTGGTGTGCCGGGGTGCGGTTGCAGTAGTAGGCGGTGACGAGCGTGCCGTCGTCGATTTCGACGCTGGCCGGGTAACCGCCGTCGGTTGCGGTCTCGAAATCCACCAGCACGCGCGGCGCAGACCACGTCTTGCCCTGATCGGTGCTAACCCGGACGCCCACGCCGTACAGCCCGGCATTGCGTATCCCGTAGGTCAGCAGGAGCTTCCCGTCGCGCAGCAGCAGGAGATCGGCCGGATGCTGCATACCCAAGGTGACCGCGCCCGTACACGCCCACGTCGCGCCATGGTCGGCGGATGCGAACAGATCGAGGTGCTGATCGTCCAGCGTGCGGCCGGCCACCAGCACGCGGCCGTCGGCGAGCACGACGGGAGTGGTCTCGTTGATGTTGCCGGTCCGCACCGCTCCGCGGACGGCCCACGTGCGCCCGTCATCGGCGCTGGTGTAGAAGTAGGTGTGGTGTTCCTTGGTCCCTGGCGACCAACTGTAGATGCACACGCCCAACGTGCCGTCGGCCAGTTTCACCACGTCCCCGAATGGAATGAGCCGGGTCGGACCGTTCGGCGGCGGCGGCACGGGCGCGTTGCCGCGAGTCCAGGTTCGGCCCTGGTCGGAGGAGCGGCAGACCCAAATGGGCAGCACATCGCTCTCCTCGGGAATGCGGTGGCCGCGGTGTGTGCCGGGCTGCGGGCGGTTACCCCAGCCCGAGGCGAGCACCACCAGGCTGCCGTCGCGCGCCAGGCCGGCCGCGACGTTCATCCGGTTCGTGCCCGGCTCGTGCGGTGCGGGCGTGCCCCGGTACGTCCAGAGCCGGCCGCCGTCCGCACTCGCCCAGCAGTCCACGTCGCCTTCCCAGCCGCCGTGCGTCGGCTGGTTGAAGATGGTCGCCACCAGGTCGCCGTTCGGCAGTAATGTCAGGTTCGGCCAGGCACAAACGTTGTCGATCGCCACATATCGTTCCATGGGGTCAGTTCCTCTGTGGTGTCGGGGACCGGATCGGGATCATCGAGATCTTCGGGATCATCGAAATCACCGGACGGATTACTCCTGAACCCGCCAGTGCGTACCGATCAGGCAGGTCTTCTCGCCGGGCTTGTCGAGCTGGTAGTAGACGGTCAGGATCGAGCCGTCCTCCAGTTCGGTGGAGGCGGGGTAACCCAGGTCGCCATTGGGCGCGCCGGTCAACATGATCTCGTTGGCGACGTCCCACGTCTGGCCGTTGTCGCGACTGACGCAAGCGTACTCGCCGAAGGGCGCGTAGCGCTTGCCGTAGACGCACACCAGCCAGCCGTTGCGCAGCCGGATCAGGTGCGGCGGGTAGCCCAGCAGCGGCGTCTTCTCGGCGACGGTCCACGTCTTGCCGCCGTCCGTGCTGACGGTCTGGCGCAGGTAGCTCTGCAGGTTGTCGTAGCCCGGCTTGCCCGGTACGACGAAGTGGTACCGGTACTGCGCGACGAGGCGACCGTCCGCGCACTCGACCACATGCGGTTCGTGGAACTCGTTGATGTTGTCGCCCGGCCCGGCCTGGATGGTCGCGATCACCTGCCAAGACCTGCCGTCGTCCCGCGATTCCTCGACCGGCAGCACGGTGTTCGTGTGCGGGTTCTTGCGCCCGACGTAGAGCAGGCGCCCGTCCGCCAGTTCAATGGGGCCATGCGGCGTCGAACCGTCGGTGCGCGCCGGTTTGTCCCACGTCTTGCCGCCGTCCTCGGAACGGACGGTCCAGAACCCCAGCCACTGCTGGCGCTGTTCGGGAGTCAGTTTCTCCGCGTGCAGTTTCCACTGTTGTCGGACCGGATTTTTGCTCAGGTCGCCCTTGAGCGAACCCTCGAACGCCAGCGAGGTGAACCAGGCCACCACGAGCGTGCCCTGGCGCGTCTCGATGATCCCGGCATCGCGGTCGTCCAGCGGCGTATTGCAGATACTGACCGGCACCGACCAGGTAGCGCCCTGGTCCGTGCTGCGCACCATCTGCACCTTGCCCCACGGGCAGACGTGCTCGTCGCGGTCGCCGGAGAACACGGCCAGCAACTCGCCGTTCTTGCGCCGGCAAACGGAAGGCCAGCCGATGTACCGGCCAGGCTGCTTGCAGATCACCTGTGTGGACAGAACCACGCCGCACCCCTGCTTCACTTGCGCTGTCGCACTCATCGGTTTCTCCTTTGCCATCTCACTCGTCCCGCCGCCGGCATCCGCCGTGACGGAGTCCAACGCTTGTACCGCATCTTTCGGTTTGTCCTGTGCCGTGGCGCACTCGGGACTGACGACGGCAGTCAGAGCCGCCGCCGCAACGGCCAGTCCGGCCGCCACGTGCCGCCGGCCGCCGCTCTTGCTCATGCGTTGCGTCGCTTGCACGGTGTCCGTCCTTCGCTTCCTCCGTCGCCTGTCCGGTCAGAATCTGGTATGTGTTCAGGAACCCGCCGGACCCGACACTCGACACAGCTCCCCCTATTCCGCCTGCGCCGGCCCGAACCGCATCGCGTACAGGTCCGCGTCCTTGAGTTCGAACCGGAGCCGGACCGGTTGGCCGGCCAAGGCTGCCACGTCGGTGCGGCCCTGCCATGACATGGCGCGCTCGATCTCGTCGCCGTAGATCACGTCGGCGTCCGCCGTGGCGAAACCTGGCAACGGCTGTCCGGTCGCGTCTTGGATTTCGCACCGGACACTGCCCGCCGCGGAGGTCGAGTAGTTGATGTAGAGGCACAACGGGCCAGCACTGCGGCCGAAGGTCAAGGGCTTCGTCAGCAACTCGCCGCCGCTCATGGCTGCTTGGACGGATACAAACCCGTCCGGCCGTAACACGAACCGGCGCAGGCGTGTCGCTTCGGTCTCGTAATAACCTTCGGTGGCGTAGAGCGACAACTCCGTGTCCATGCCCAGGATGCCGGTGTGCGTTTCCAGAATGCCGTGGGCCACGTAGTTGTTGCGGCTGAACCAGCAGTAGCGGCGTGGCCCCGGACGGAGGAACGCCTCGTCCCAGCGCTTGAATGTCACCCCATCCCGGCTGCTCATGAACAGGGAATCCGACACGCCGGAGACGCGATTCCCCGATGGCGTTCGGTTCTCCAGGAACCGCGCGGGGAAGCCGACGATCAGGTGCGGCGCCCGAGGACAGGGCAGAGCCTGACTGGTGTAGAGATGCTCGACGGGACGGCCGGGGAACTCGAGCAGGGCTGGCTCGCGCCAGGTCAGCAGGTCATCCGACACGGCCCGCTCGACCGACCGGACGCCAGTGGTCGTGACATCATGGACGTTCCGCCCCTGATAGCCGGTCCAGACGCGGTAATAGGCGGCATACCGCCCTCGCGCACGGTCCCAGAACGCGAGGTTCTGCGAGTCGAATGCGAACACCTCTCTCGTGATCACTGGATTCGGCGTCGCGATTGCCCAATGAATACCGTCCGGCGACGTGTACAGACACAGACCGCCGCGCGCCAACGACAACGCCTTGTACCGCGCTGCCACGGCACAGGTGGGTGCGGTGTCCAGCAGGGGGGCGAAGTTGTGCGTGCCCTCGGCGGCAAGAAGGATGTTGTTGGCTCGCGATCCTCCGAACTCTTGCAGGCCCAACTCAGGCCGGCGCCAGTTGACCCCGTCATCGCTCTCCGCGTAGCAGGTGACCTCCGGGTGCGTCTCTTTCTTGGACGCGAAATCCCACCCTGAACCACGGAAATACATGCGGAACAGCCCAGCCGCCGGGTCGTGAATCACGGTGAAATAGGCCGACGTGCCGCCCTCCCATGGCCGGTCGCAGGCCAGGACCACCTCCGCCGGTTGCGGCGGGTGGAGCCTCAGGGTCGCGTTCTGCAACCGGTCGATCAGGAACTCGTCGACGAACAACTCGCGCCGCATGCCGACATCAACAGCCTGGGGGCGTGCAGTCATGTGAAGGACGTACCTCCGGATTGCCGCTCAGATTGCTCTGCCTGTAAGCTCGCAGCCCCGTATCGCTCTGACCTACAGCCTACAGCCTATCCACCTACAGCCTTTCCCTCTTCCGTTTACCGGGTCATGCGTCCGATCAGCGCCTGAATGGACGGCGGGTAAGCCTGGGCCTGCCCGCCCTGGCGCTGCTCTACCTCGTCGTACCACTTGTCCATGACCTGCTGCGCCAGCCGGATGTGTTCAATCATCAGATCCCGGGCCCTGGCCGCGTCGTGCTGCCGAAGCGCGTCGAGAACCGCCTGGTGCTCCCGCGCCGTCGCCGCCATCTTGTCCGGGAACGGAATCGTGGTGGGCAGGTAGCGCCGCCCCATCAGATGCGTCATCATCCGCGAGTCGCTGATGGCTTTGGCCAGGTGGCTGTTGCCGCAGCCCCGGGCGATGATCAGGTGGAATTCCAGGTCCGCCATGATCATGCACCGGGCCATGTCCTCGTCCGGCCCCGGCGTCCGCGTGTCGCGCACCGTACGGGCAATCCGCTCATAGTCGTCGCACAGGACCTGCAAACGATCCAGTTGCTCCTGCGTGAGACGCGACGCGGCCCGCTCCGCGGCACGCGCCTCGAGGATCTCGCGCAGTTCGTAAAGCTCCACAAGTTCCTGGCGCCCGGGCTTGCGCACGAAAACCCCGACATGCGGGATCTGCTCCAGAAGCCCCTCGCTCTCAAGCTGGCTGATCGCCTCGCGCACCGGAGTCCGGCTGATCCCGATCTGCTTGGACAACGTCACATCCGAGATTTGGTCGCCAGCCTGGACCCCACCGACCAGAATCTGCTCGCGGATGAACTCGCACGCCCGTTGCTTCAACGTCATGGTTTCCATCTTATGCATACTATGTATACACTGGATTCAAAAGTCAAGCATGGCGATGTAGAAAGACGACCTGTGCAATAGGAAAAATGAACCGGGGTGTGTCGTGGTGCCTGCCCAGACCAACCCCTTCTCTGGCAGTACGACGGTCGGTCTCCGCCCCTCATCCTGGCCTTGTGCGACGTGTGTACGGTGGGGTGCGGGCGGGGGGCCGCCGCGATACTGGGGGCGGGAGTGGGACAGTGCCGCGTATGGTAATCCTGGCCTGCAGGCTTACAGTTGTAACTGCTCGGGTTGGGTCGGCGCCACGCGTAAGGGATGGAGGTCACATGCCATCGGTCATTCTGAATCAAGGCCGCGAGCGTTCGTTGCTGCGTCGGCACCCGTGGGTTTTTTCGGGCGCCATCCGCGAGGTGCAGGGCGATCCGCAGGCCGGTGACACGGTCGACGTGTTCGGTGCCGACGGCGCGTGGCTGGCCAGGGGCGCCTTCTCGCCGGCGTCGCAGATCACCGTCCGAACCTGGTCGTTCCACCAAGAGACGGAGATCGGACCGGACTTCTTCCGGCACCGTCTGGCAGAGGCGGTCGGATTCCGACAGAGTCTGGGAGTGGAACGTCAAGGCACAGCGTTCCGTCTGGTCCACGGCGAGAGCGACGGCCTGCCCGGCGTCATCGCGGACCGCTATGGCGAATTCCTGGTCTGCCAGTTCCTCACGGCCGGCGCCGAGCGCTGGAAGGCGTCCATCGTCGAGGCGCTCGCCGCAAGCGGTCCGTACCGGGGAATCTACGAGCGTTCCGATGCCGAGGTGCGCCAAAAGGAAGGCCTGGCCCCCGCCGTGGGAGTGCTGACCGGAGAGGCGCCGCCTGACCTGGTCGAAATCACCGAAAACGGCGTCCGTTTCCTGGTCGACGCGAAGCACGGGCACAAGACCGGATTCTACCTGGACCAACGCGAGAACCGGTCGGCGCCGGGGGCGCTGAGCCAAGACCGCGATGTGTTGAACGGGTTCTCGTACACGGGCGGGTTCGGGGTCTGGGCTTTGAAAGGCGGCGCCCGGTCCCTGGTGAACGTGGACTCGTCGGCGGGCGCGCTGGAACTGGGGCGACGCAACCTGCAGCTCAATGGGCTGGCCGCAGACAAGGTCGAGGACATCGAGGCGGACATGTTCGGACTGCTGCGCCGGTTCCGCGACGCACGGCGCGAGTTTGACCTCATCATCATCGACCCGCCCAAGTTCGCGGAAACGCGGGGGCACCTCGAGAAAGCCTGTCGCGGCTACAAGGACATCAACCTGTTCGCCTTCAAACTCTTGCGCCCGGGCGGCACGCTGCTGACATTCTCGTGCTCAGGCGCCGTCACCCCGGACCTGTTCCAGAAAGTGGTGGCCGACGCGGCCCTCGACGCGGGTCGCGACGCACGCCTCGTTCGACACCTGAGCCAGGCGCCCGACCACCCGGTCTTGCTGAGCTTCCCGGAGGGCCAGTACCTCTCCGGCCTTCAGGTGGCGGTCCGGTAGCGGTTTACCACGGGATCCCGTCCTTCTCGAATGCGATGTTCTGGCCTACGTCCGTCTTGCCGACGACGCCGGGCTTCTGATTCGGGTTGCCCCAGCACGTCCACTGGTACGTGAGCGTGTGCGTATCGGGCGCCTGTGCGGCGCGCCAGAGCATGCCGTTGGCGGTGTCCAGCACCCACACCGCGTCCGGCCCGGCGGCATGGCACTCGTACCGCGCCTTCTCGTCCCCGCCGCCGGCCCCCACTCCCAACATGCAGCAGACCCCGAGGACCAGCCCCACAACCACCGATCGCGCATCAATCCCGACCCGTTTCATGATGACCCTCCTGTTTTGACGACGTGCCCCGTGGGGCCATGGAAATGGGCAAGCACCCAACCTGGCCCATTCGCGAGCCGACCACTGCACCCGCTGTTTTCTTGCCAGAGAGACAGGTATTCTGCGGATAGCCGCACGGAATATGAGACGCTAAAGGGAGGAAAGTTGTTCAGCCGGGAGTGAAGACCGTACCGCGGGCTCAGGCTTCGGACGCAGCGCTGCCACGCCGGACTGTCGACTCCGGCCGCTACTCCGAGATCTCGATGTCCGAGATTCTATCCTCTTCGATCAAGATAGCTCGGCGCGTGGTCACCACCACCCCGCGGCGGTTGATTCCCGGCAGCATGACAAAGGCGTAGATGGCCCACACGATCCCCCCGATCGCCGTAAACGCCAACGCGCTGAGGATCGCACCCAGGGCGCCGGTCACCAACACAGCCACCGGAACGAGAATCACGGGGAGCAGTGTCAGGGTACGATGGCTGCCGAGAGACAGGCCGCCACCCGACTTGTAGTCCAGCACCGTCTCACGCTTGCCCAGCCGCAGATCCGGGGCCCAGCCGGGGAGTGTCACCTTCTTGGTGGGTTTCCGCTCCTTGACGGGTGCAGCTTCCTCAGCTTCGCCTTCCTCTCCGTCGGGCGCTGCGGCGTGCGCCGCGGCATGTGCCGCAACCGGTGCCGGGATCGGCGGACGCGCCGGGACTCTGCCCGCTGGCGGGGGAGGAACTCGCGGTTTCGCAGCCATGCCCCCTGCCGCCGGCGCGCCGGGAGCTCCGCCGGCAGCGGCGGCCTTCGGGGACGCGCCCTTCTTGTCAGCCTCATCCTTGAGCTGGGGCTTCATCACGTTCTCGAGAATCGCGGCGCGAGACAACCGAACCGTCCCAGACTTCTTGTACGCGGCGTCCGCGCCAGTGCCAGCCTGGATTCCAGAGGTAGTCCTCGGCGCAGGCGCCGCAGCGCTAGCCTTGGGTGCCGGCGGCACGCCCGGTCGGGCAGCCGCAGCGGGGGCGGGGGCGGGGGCGGAAGCAGGCACGCCCTTGTCCCCCGTCTCAGGGATCACGAACAACGCGCCGCAACTGGTGCAATCAGCCTGTTCGCCTCTGTACTCGTTGGGGACATCGAACGCGGCCCCGCACTTGGGGCAACTCACGGCAAACAGCGACTCGGCGCTGATCTTGGTCCCGACCTTCCCGGTTTGCGGGATAAGGAACAGGCATCCACAACCGGGGCAGTCGGCCTGTTGCCCGCGATACTCCTCGTCGACCTCAAAGGCGGCACCGCAGTCCGGGCAGGCTGTTTCAAATGCGCTCATTTTTCATCTCAGGATAGCTGCGTTGCACAGATTTTTAAGGACGCTCATCGCAAAAACGACACCGTCCTCGGCCCTTCTACCTCAGACAAGGCCAGCAGAATGCCACACAAGAGCAGGCACTCAGCCACTGAGACCGCCGAACCCGACGCCAAGATCGCGTCACACACGATCCCCGTTCCATTCCGTAAGCTCTGCACCAAGTCCTGCCGCAGATGCCCAGTCGTACGGCGAAGTTGCAGAGCCGGCGATCAACTACCTGTAAACAGACAGTGTCGGGTAAGATAGCATGGGTTGACCGGGTGTCAAAAAGCCCCACGAAACAGTGGTAATGCGTCAGCGCCCCCCGGGCGCCGGCCCGCCCGGTCATACCAAGCTGAAACTGGC
>MHBL01000264.1 GCA_001803235.1 Lentisphaerae bacterium RIFOXYA12_64_32 | reverse complement strand
CTTTGGATCCGTACCGCCCCCTTTTTGTTCAAACTAGTTTCAGAAATCTTCTCGCCCTAAGTCCGACAGGCTGCTAGGAATTTGTCGGGCTTTGAAAACTGCTTTTGAGGCGAGAACCTATTGGCGTCCCCGGACGCTGCAGCAAAATGTGCTTCGCCGCCACTTTGCCAGCCGCCCAACTGCGACCCCAGGCGCTCCGACCCGCTTTGCGTCCGATTCGGTCACGCTTTTTGCCTCCCGCGGGCGTTTTCGTTGACTGTTAGCCCGCTGCCGCTTGGTTTTTGAGCGTGAAGAGCCGTCGGAGGTTGTAGCTCAGGCACACTAACGTCCACTCCAGCGACACCTTCGCCCGCCCGCGTAACCTAAACCGCCGAAAGCCCATCACTTCTTTGATGATCCCAAACACCGGCTCGACCGTCTGTTTGCGCAACCGATAGAGCGCCTGGCCCACCGCCGTCTTCAATCGGTGCGCCATGTGTTCTTTCGCACTCGCGTCGGGGCCGGGGGCCGGCGGCTCCGGTTGCGGCAGCAGATCGGCCACCGTCTTGTGGTGCGAATGTTTCGCCACCGCCGCATACACGGTCACACCACTGGCCGTGCCGCCGGGTTTTTGTTCCACCGTCGCCACCGCCGCTTCGCTGTAAAAGCCGCTGTCCACCAAAATGTTTTTCACCTCGGCCGCCACCACCGGGCTGATGGCCGCCACACTCGCCGGCAATTCTTGCTTGTCGTTGGGCGCATCGCTCACCCGCGCCCCGACGATCAGCATCGCCTCGTCCACCGCCGCTTGCGCGTTGTGCGCTTGCTCGAAATGCGACCCGTTGCCCGCCTTCATGATCTTGCTCTCCGGGTCGGTGAAGTTGTATTGGGCCTTCGGTTCGGGGACGGCGCTCGGCGGCACGGGCTCGGGGCCGCGCGGCTGCTTGCCTGCGGCGCGCTGCGCTTGGCGGGCGGCCACTTTGGCCTGGTACTCGGGTTGTTGCGCCGCCGCCAGTTCGCGCGCCCGCTCCTCGATCACTTGCCGCGCCCGTTGCAATGCCGCCACGCGGTGTTCCCGCCGCCGCAGTTCCGCCGGAAGGTCCAAACCGGGGAGCTTCGTTTCCTGGGCGTCGGCTTGCTGGGCGCGCGTCATCAGTTCCTGCACTTCCAACTGCAACTGCGCGATCATTTCCCCGGCCCGTTGGTAGCTGACGGCGGCGTGCTTGCTGGCGTTGGCCGCGATTTTCGACCCGTCCACGCTGACGCTGCCCAGTCGGGTCAGGCGCAATTGGTGGGCCAGGTGCAACACGTGCGTGAACGCGGCGACAAACGCCGGCTCGTTGGCGGTGCGGAAAGCGCAGATCGAGGCGTGATCGGGATGCCGGTTGGCGCAGAGGTAGCGCACGGCCACGTCGCTGAAGGTGGCCGCCTCGATGGTGCGCGAGCCAAACCGACCGGTGGCGTAACAGTAGATCAACAAGGCCAGCATCAGGGCGGGCGGATACTGCTCGCTGCCGGTGCCACGGGCGTTGACGTGGAAGTGATGCAGCGGCAGTTGCTCGACGGCATCCAGAATGAAATGAACGATATGGTCGGCGGGCAACCAGTCGCGCAGGTCGCAGGGCAGAAACATCGGCGTCTGGCGATCCACATCAACAAAACGTGCAGACATGACCTTTGGATCCGTACCGCCCCCTTTTTGTTCAAACTAGTTTCAGAAATCTTCTCGCCCTAAGTCCGACAGGCTGCTAGGCAGTCCGCAAACCATCCAAGCTCCGTAGGAGCGACATAGCCCATGGCCAACACCTACACACAAATCTACATTCACGTCATCTTCGCCGTCCAAGGGCGTCAGAACCTGATTCGGCCGGAGCACAAGGACGAGTTGCAGAAATACATGACCGGCATCGTGACGAATCTTGGCTCAAAGCTCATTGCCATCAACAATATGCCGGACCATTTCC
>MHBL01000263.1 GCA_001803235.1 Lentisphaerae bacterium RIFOXYA12_64_32 | reverse complement strand
GGGCGCAAGACCCGCGGCGGCGCGAACCGGCACGAGTAACACCAACCTATGATCGGCCGGTACGCCGCCCGGGAGCCGCTGACGCATTACCAATTGGCAGACGTCCAGATTGCACAGGTCTGCCTCTGACACTATCTTTGCTTGCCAGGCTGGGTGCGCGGCGTGCGAGTCCCTGCCGCCCCGACTTATGGCACAGCACCGAACCGGGATGGACCGGGGCGTGGATTGCTGCCTGCACCTGTGCGGCTGGACGCAGTAACATGGTGTTCCCATGACGACGGATCATACCGAAGATTGGACGGAGTTCGACTGGGAGCAGTCGTTGCGTGAAAGCGACGCGTACGCGTCGCGGTACTTCACGCTGCTGAAACGGTTCTGCGACTTGCCGGGTGGCAATGAACTGATTGCCCAGCACATGGGCACCGAGTTCGAGGACCTCCTCCCGGAATGCGAGTACGACTGTGAATCGTGCGAACACCGTTGGGAATGCGATTTCGCCACGCCTCCGGAGTGGAGTTGTGACGATTGCCAGGACTGTCCTGATTGGGAGGAGTGCCAGGGTTCCTGGGCTGCCAACGAAGAGCCGGGCGATGAGTTCGCGGGTGCCCCGCAGGAGGATGAAGACGCCCAGCCGCTGTTCTACGAGACCGACCCGGTGTTCCGGACCTTGCGCCAGGCGGCCATCGGTTGGTGTAATATCTATGCCGCCATACTGCCGCCGGAGAGTCGGCCGCTGGGGTTGAAGATTCTGTTCTACATCGGGCGCGCTCTGGCAAATCTGGCCTACAGCATTGACGATGGGAGTTACGCCAAGCCTCCGGCGAGCATTGCTTTTGCGAAGCGGGCCCTGGCTCAACTCAACCATGCCATCGGGCAGCTCAATCAACTCATGAACGAAAAGACCCGATTGCGGCGCGTCCTGGAGACCATTCGCACCCACCTGTTACAGGGCCGTGAGGGCCTGCTCGATCACCTGCAGCGTTGCCGGCGTGAAGCGGCTGCGGGCCGAAGCTGAGCCCCCCGGAGGGCTTTGGTGCATGAGGTTGGCAAGGCTGGGTTCCCGCGGTGGGCGTCCGCGGTTTGCTGACCGTTCGCGGTCTTGCGAGGACACCCTGAAGTCATAACGTGCGGAAAGGCTGAAGATGGTGGCGGGCGAGGTCGGGAGACCAGGCATTCGTGGGCCGGGGAAATATGCCCTTCTGGGCTTTCCCGTCCGGCACTCGGTTTCGCCGCAAATGCAGGGCGCGGCCTTCCGTTGGGCCGGTATTCCGGCCAGCTATGAGTTGATTGAGGTGCCGCCTGACCAGCTTGGTGCGGTCGTGGCACGACTGCGGGACCAGGCCTACGCGGGATGGAACGTGACGGTCCCGCACAAGGAGAACGTGCTGAACTGCGTGGACGAAGTCACCCCCGAAGCACGGGCTGCCGGGAGCGTCAATACGGTCGTGAACCGGGACGGGATACTGCGGGGCCATTCCACCGATGGTTACGGGTTGGAGGCCGCCGTGCGGGAGAGTTTTGGCCTGGACGTGCCCGGGCGTCGGTTCCTGTTCGTCGGGGCTGGCGGTGCGGCGCGTGCTACGGCCGTGTGGTTTGCACAGCTTGGCGCGGCCGAGGTGCGAATCGTCAACCGGACTCTGGGGAAAGCCGAACGCATTGCCGAGCGGATCCGAGCTGTGGCGCCTGGCTGTACGGTGCGGTGTGTCGCCGGCGCCGAGCCGGCGGGTGTGGTTTCGGCTCTGTCGGGTGTCGACGTGGTGATTCAAGCTACGTCCCTGGGGCTGCATGCCGACGATCCCTTGCCGTTGGATGTCGCGCTGCTGTTGCCGGGGATGGCCGTTATGGATATGATCTACCGCCGGACGCCGTTTCTCCTGGAAGCCGCTCGGCGTGGTTGTCGTATTGCGGACGGGCGGGGCATGCTCTTGCATCAAGGCGCGCGCAGTTTCGAGTTGTGGACCGGATGCAGCGCTCCGGTTGCGGAGATGCGTGCGGGACTGGAGGCTGCCGTGGCGGCGCGGGCATGATGCGCGGAAATCGGGATGCAAGGCAGGAAACGGGTTCGGACGCAAGATGGATCCGCGGGAAGTACTGACTCATATGCTTATCTTGATATCGGCCGGGCTGTTCGCAGCCGGGATCTGTGTCGGAAGTTTCCTCAACGTGTGCATCTGGCGTCTGCCGCGCGGCGAGTCGTTGCTGCGGCCCAAGAGTCATTGCCCGAAATGCAACCACTTCATCCACTGGCGTGAGAACATTCCCCTGTTGAGCTGGGCCCTGCTGCGGGGGCGCTGCAGTGTCTGCAGGGAGCCGATCTCCATCCGCTACCCGGCGGTGGAGTTCGTTACCGGACTGGCGTTCGTCCTGGTCTGGATTCGCGTCTGGTCCGAGTTCCTGCCCTTCGGTGTGATCCCCGGATACCTGACGTTGTCCGCCATCCTGATTGCCGCTGTCATGACCGATATCGACCACCTCCTCATCCCAAACGCGCTTACCTACACCGGGATGATCGTGGCACTCTTGGCCGCCATCATTCTGCCGGAGAGCCATTATTTCGGGGCGGCAGTACCGGTGCTCGGGTCTGGCACGCATCTCCTGGTGGACGGCGTGGTGCAGTCGATCGGCGGCTGGGCGCCGGGCCTCTTCGGCAGTCCCTCGATCCTGGCCCTGCTGGATTCCCTGTTCGGACTGGCGGTCGGGTTCGGCGTTCTGTGGGTGATCGCCGAGGCGGGGCGGCGCATTTGGGGGCAGCGAGGGGCGCGGTCTGCGGAGCCCGTGTCGTTTGTCCTCGACCCGGCGGGGATCGAGGTGGGATCTCAGTTCCAAGAGGAGTGGGGCGAGATTCTCTTCCGCGCGGGCGACGCGTTCAACGCCCGGGTGGTGACGGCGAAGGTGGTCTGGCGTGAGCCCGGGGCAGAGTCGCCGTCCAGCCAGGAGGTGGGCAACGTAACCTTGCGAGCGGGGTTGGCTGCAGTGGAAGTTGCGGGGCGGCGCGTCCCGTGGGATCAGCTGGAACAGGTCACCGGTACACTGACCGAGTGGTCGGCGCCACGGGAGGTCATGGGATATGGGGACCTCAAGTTGCTGGGTATGATCGGGGCGTTCTTGGGCGCTGACGCCTGTCTGTTCATCTTGATGATCTCGGCGGTGGCCGGAACCTGTGTGGGCCTACTCGCGTTTGCGCTCATGCCGGAACGGCGGCATCGGCCAGTGCCGTTTGGGCCGTTTCTTGCTTTGGGTTCGTTCTTCTGGATCCTTGCTGGAACGGAGTTCGTTTCCTGGTACGGTCGCCTGGTGACCGCCGGGTAGGCTCGAAGCCTGCCGGAGCGCGGCTGGGAGTCGGGAACGGAAGGCATCGCATCGCCAGGTCGAGACGTCCGGCGGGGCGAAGGTTGGTAATGCGTCAGCCCGTCCCGGCCGGCGGACCGGCCGCGAGGCGCTGACGCATTACGAAGGTTGACCGATGGGACTTGTAAAACGTGCGACGGACGGATAATTTTCCTAAGTTTAGAGGGTTGCCATTTGCAGTCGAGGTAATATAGTCCTGCCGTTGGGTACGGAAGATGCGGGTTTTGGCAGTGTGTGCGACTGGGCGGTGAAGGACGTCCGGACGCTTCGGTGCAGGAGTTTCAGGGTTCCATGCGCGGGCGCTGCCCCCGGCCGTGACCTCGGGGAGCGGGTAGACGTCAAAGGGTTCCAATCGGGGAGCTTTCCATGGGAAAACTTAGTGCATTCCTGGGCATCGTGACGGCGTTGCTGGCAATTGCGGCGGTCGTGCTGAGCCTTCTGCTGTTTGTGAGGAGGAATGAGTTCAGGGGGCGCGCCGACAAGCTGGCCAGTTCCGTCGCTGATATTGTGGCCAAGTTGGACAAGGACAGCGGCACGGAAGTGGCCAAGAGGGTGAATTTCAAGGCGGGTGATCCTGCCTCCAAGACGCCGGAAAGCGGCTCTCTGGGCTGGAAGGCCTACAAGGACGCCAAGGATCCGACATCCGGCACTTACCCGGGGTTCCTGAAGACCTTGGGAGAGGCCAGCAACCTGGCTGACGCACTCAACGAGCGGCGCACGGGGCTGGCGGACAACTTGAACAAGGTTGCCACAGACCTGGGCATACCCGAGGGGCAGATCGAGGCTGAAAAACTGAAACAAGTGTTGGCCGACAAGGGCGCGGCGTTCAACGAGAACACCGCCCGGATCCACCAACTGACAGCCGCCCTGATTGCCCGCGACGAGGCGATGATTCAGACGTTTGTGGCCTGTGGCAACGTGCTGCAGTATCCGGTTGCGGACAACGCGTTCCGCAAGCGCGACGAAGCGGTTGATGAGAACGGCAAGGTGACGTTGGGCGACTTCCCCGTGAAAGTTCCGTTGGGCGATTTCAGCACCAAGCTCACGGGCCTGAACACACGCTGCAACGACTATGCGCAGACCATCGTGGACGGCATCCACCGCACCTCCAAGCACAAGTGGGAGACGAATCCCGAGCAGATCTTGAACGAGAGGGAATACGGCGGCGCGTTGACGACTCTGCTGAACGATTTCGACGCCATCAACAATACACTGGTTCTGTACGAGAAGGCCAAGGCGGAGATTGCCGAGCAGAAGGCGAAGATCGAGGAACTCGTCGACGAGTTGGATCAGACCCGGCAGGAACTGAACAAGGCTAACGACACGATTGTTGAGCAAGCCATCAAGATCAAGAATCTCACCGGCGGCGACCCCGGGGCGATCGGTATGGACGGGGCTCCTGTGGAGATCGATTTCAACCTCGAAGGGCACGTGGTGCAGGTGAACCCGGACTGGAATTTCATCATTATCGATCAGGGCCGTAAGAAGATCAAAGAGAATATGAGCATGCTGGTGGCGCGCGGCGAGGAACTGATCGGCCGCATTCAGATCTCCAAGGTGCTCCCCAACATCAGCATCGCGGAACTGCTTCCGGAAGGCCAGAATGGCCAGGTGCAGGTCGGGGACCGAGTCATCTTCCCGAAAACCCAGGCGGCGAGTGCGGGTACCAGGGGGCAGGCGGCTGCCGCAGCGCCCAAGCAGCCTGTTGCCGCGCCAGCTCCGAAAGCTGCTCCGGTAGTCGAGGAGAAGGCGGAGCAGAAGGTGGAAGAAGACGCGGAAGAGAAGGCCGCTCCCGCCGTAGAAGAGCCGAACGAGTAGGAGGTCGCCAGAGATGGGGACGAAACTATTCTTTATCAGTATGTTGATCGCCAGCCTGTGCCTGATCGGGGTAGTGGCCATGCAGGTCGTGGAGTGCAAGGTTTTCTACGTCTTCTGACGGACTGCTGGTGGCCTGCTGAGCTTGTGGTCGGGACTGTTCCCGGTCGTGGCCTCATCCGAGTCCCTCCGCTAAGACACGAATGGGTTTCATTGTTGACGACTAAGATGTTCGGCCTAACTCCCAAACGAATGATCCTGTTGCTCTGCCTGGTGGCGGTCGTCGGTCTGGCCTGCGGTTGTCGAACCGCGGGCCCCGGTGAGAACGACGACCAGTTGCCTTGGAATACCCCCGCCTCCTGGGAAGGCCAGATCATCGGTGTTCCGTACTGATTCGGTCTTTTCTGCTGGCAGTTCCCCCGTTTCGTTGAACTCCCTGTGACGTTCCGTGCCTGTCCGCGCACGTCAGAATCCCTCCGTCTCTCGCGACGCTCCCCACCCTCGTCTCTGGATTGTCGCCACGATTCCCCTGGGCCTCTGAGCCTCTGGTGCCAGCAGGCCGCTATTTATGCCCCCCGGCGCTAGTGCTCGGTCACCAGAAATTCCCCCGCACTTCCTTTGCCTGTGCAGGCAACGACCCCACCGGCCTCGTGCCGGTGGGGAAGGGGGTTCGTTGGCTGTAGCGTCGGCCTTGTAGGCCGATCCCCGACCCTTTTGCAGCGGGGTCTAGCTTGACGCGCTGGTGTAGAAGCGCAGCGAAAAGCGCCAGAACCATCGTGACAGCAGCAGCAGAAGAATGGCGGTGACGCCGGCCCATGCTACGTTGCCCGCGCCGGTTCGGCCGAGCATGCTCTCAGCCGGGACCGTGGTGAGGAATGCCACGGGCAGGATGAAGGTGAAGAAGAATCTGCTGGGCTGGGGGAACGCTGAAATGGGGAAGCGGCCGGCCTCGAGGAAGCTGCGCAGCACAAAGGTGACATTGTAGATCTTGACGAACCACACACTGGTTGCGGCCAGAGCGAACCAGAGGCTGTAGAGGATGAGTACTGCAAGGGCGACTGGCAGGGATCCTTGGGCCCATTCCGTCCACCCGAACCCCAGTTTCTTCCCCGCGTAGCCAAGGGTGATCAGGCCGAACAGGACGTTGGGCACGCCCCAGAGCGAGAAGTGGCGTGCCGAGACCCAGAACTGGCTGTCCATGGGTTTTAGCAGGATGAAGTCCATGGTTCCGTCCCGGATGTGAGAGACGATGCGGTTCAGGTTTGGGTTCAGCAGTGCTGAGGCGAAGCCATCGAGGAGCGTGAACACGCCCATGACCAGCAGGGCTTCTTCCCAGCTCCAGCCGCCGAGCCGGTAGCCGGTGCGGAAGAACAGATGCAGCCCGAAGATGCTGCCGGCCAGCGCCAGCAGGCTGTTGGTGGTGGCGAGGATGAAGTTCAGGCGGTACTCGGCCTCGGCGGCCAGCGAACTCAGCCAGAACCGTCGCCACGCGACGGCGTAGCGCGACCCGTTCAGCGATGGCATTGGCTCGGGCACGTAGTGCTCTCCATGCATCGGTCACTCCTTACGCACCCATGGCCGAGTACCGGCGCAGTCCGGTGCGCCACAGGACCTGTTGCAGGGCCAGGAAGACCAGGCCCCATGCCAGGGTCACAAGGAATCCTGTAGTAAGCGCTGGAACCGGTTGTCCAGCAAGTAGTTTTGCGGGGACATAAACCAGGTATGGAAACGGGGTATAGAGGGTGGCTTCGCGCACGGCGGGTGGGAACATCTCCAAGGGCGCGATGTAGCCGGACAGGAACAGGTACAGGGTGAACCACAGGTCCTCGATGGCGTTGGCGCGTTCCGTCCAGAAGGCGAGCATGGCGAAGGCGTATTGCATGACGAACCGCATGATGAAGGCGACGAGCATGGCCAGGATCGCGAGCGCCAGTGTTCCGGGAGCAGGCACCCACCAGGCCTTGGGGTAGAGCAGGAAGAAGATTCCCATGAGTGCCGTTACGAACGGGATGCGGCTGAACCGTTCGCCCACATGTGAGGCCACATAGCGCCACACCGGGTTGAGAGGGTGCAGCAACCGCGGGGAGAGTTGCCCGTTGACCACGTCGTACTCGAAATCCCAGACCACCCAGACCATGGTCATCTGGCGTACGACGAACACGGCCAGGAAGTAGCGCACGAAGTCGACGGGCGGCATCCCCATGGGGGTTTCCCCGGCTGCCTTGGCCCACAGCCCCATGAGGATGAACGGCATGATTCCGGACAGGGCCCAGAGGTAGAGTTCGGCGCGGTACTCCATCATCTCCGCGTAGGTCACGCCGAGGAGCAGTCGGGCTTTGCGCAAGGTTCGTTTCACGCGGCGTTGCCCTTGGTGAAGATGCGGCCAATGATCTGCTCGACCGGCGGGTCAGTGATCGTCAGGTCGGCCAACTCCAGTTCGCGCATCAGGGTGGCCACAGTCTCGGTCAGGTTGCGGCGCTGGATCATCAGTGTGACGACGCGGCCATCTTGGGCGAGGACCTCGCCGTAGCGGGTGAAATCCGCCTGTCCCTCGACGTTCGCCAACTCGATTTTGACTTCGCGGTACGGCGCGAACCGCTGCACGATCCGGTCCAGCGCCCCGTCGTAGATGACCTGACCCTTGTGAATGAGGAGGATCCGTTGGCAAAGCGCGGTGATGTCCGCCATGTAGTGGCTGGTCAGCAACACGGTGGCGCCGAACCGGCGGTTGTAGTCGCGCAGGAATTCGCGGACGGCCGCCTGTGCGTTCACGTCCAGACCCAGCGTGGGCTCGTCGAGGAACAGCACGTCCGGGCGGTGCAGCAGTGCGGCGAGCAGTTCGGCCTTCATGCGTTCGCCCAGCGATAACTTGCGTACCGGCTGAGACAACTGCGTTGACAGCGACAGCATTTCAGCCAGTTCTCCGACTCGGGTCTTGAGCACATCGTCGGACAGCTCGTACACGGCGGCGTTGATGCGGAAGGAATCGGCTGGGGGCAGGTCCCAGATCAACTGCTGCTTCTGCCCCATAACCAGGGTGATCTGGCGCAGGAACGGGTGCTCGCGTCGGAACGGCGTGTGCCCCGCCACGCTGGCGGTGCCGGAAGTAGGGCAAATGAGTCCAGTCAGCATTTTCAGGCACGTGGTCTTGCCCGCCCCGTTCGGACCGAGGAAGCCCACCATTTCGCCGCGTTCAATGCTGAAACTGACGTCCTTGACCGCCTCCACGGTACGGTAGCGCCGGCGCAGGAAATGCCGGATGGTTCCGGCCAAAGTCGGGGCCTTGTCGGCCGTCCGGTACTGCTTGCTGAGGTTGTGCGTTTCGATCAGGGCCATGCGGATTTGCCTTGTCCGTTTCCGACATTGCGTGGCAGCAGCCTCTGGAATCTACGTTGCAGCCCGGTGAAATCAATGCCGCTCAGTCGGCCAGGCCTGCTCTCTGACCGGCCGGCCTCGGTCGTGGTGCGTCAGCGGGGTCCCGGGCGGCGACCGCCCGGTCATGTTGGGCTGTCAGTCCGGCGTTGCCATCCGTGAACGTCGCTCCCGCGGGTGTCGGAGCGAGCCGCTCCGACCACTTTAGGCGTCAGCCCAGGTCAGACTTCGCCCTTATCTCCACCCGCGACTGACGCATTACCACTCAACCCGCCGCGCCGCTTGACAGACAAGGGACGGTACGCGACTGTAGGCTTGGCGGTGCTACCAGGCAGTGCTGCGCGGTTGCGGTGCCTTGGGCGCCGGTCCGCGTCGTCGGTGTCGCCAACGGCGGCGCTTCGAATACGAAAGGCCCGATTGAGAACCCATTTTCTGCTCTTGATACTGGCCCTGGTGGGCCTGCTGGCCTGCGGTTGCCGCTCGTCGCGGACGGCGCGGTTGGGCGTGATCCAACGTGGGGGCGCCCCAAGCGCGGCGGGCCTGGCCCTGCCGGGAGCGGAAGCCGCATGGCCGTCGCGGCCCAGTCCGGTCGAGGACCCCGCCGCCGCCTGCCCGCCCGATACTTGGGTGTATGTGCGTGCCGACAACTTGGCGGACTGGGACACGGACGGCGGTGCCGACCCGGTAGCGGCGCGTGCACTGTCCTTGCTGGCGCCGCTCTGCCCGCCGCGTGCCTGGGACCGGGCCAAGCAACACCTGGCCATGGACGGCCGGACTCTGTTCAACCAGCTCTTGGGCCGGAGTCTGATTCTTGCCAAACTCAATCCGGGGTCAGAGTCCGGTGTCGTCCTGATCGCGCGCGCCGAGCCCCGGACGCTTCGGCGCCTGAAGGCCGTGTTCGGCCTGGTGTCTGCGACGGGGTTCGAACCGGTTGGCGAGTATCACGTGTACGCGTTGGTGGAGGATGGCAAGCGTCTCCTTGCCGCCATCGGTTCGCAGTGGCTGGTGTTTACGGACGGCTCGAATGACGGCGTTCTGCGCGAACTCCTGCGCGGCATGGCTGGACAGCGTCCGGACGGCGGCCTGGCGCAGACGGCAGGCTTCCGGGCATTGGTCGGCCGGTTGCCCGCGGATCGGGCGGGTATGATTTTTGTCCGCAACCGCCGTGGCCCGGAGCATCACGCCGCCGCGTTGGTCCGGGACGGTTCCGACTTGGTGGTGGACTACGCCGCCACCGACCCGGTCGTGGCAAACGGCAGCCGTTCCGTGCCCGCCGCGGCGTCCGCCTCGGAACGCTACCCCCACCTGAAGCACTACGCCGGGATGGAGTTTGGGCCGCTGCCCCAGGGCACGGTGGCTGTAGCGTCGCTGAACGACCTGCACCGGTGTCCCGAGGACCTGGGGTTGCTCGACATTCCGGTACTGTTCAGCAGCGTGCGCGAGCGCATTCTGCCGGGAATCGAGCCGCCGATCGTCGGATTCCTGGGCGCCTGTCCCGTGCTGATGGCGCCTGGGTATGCACCGGTCCCGGCACCCGTGGCAGGTGTTGCCGTGCGCCTGAACTCGCCCAGCGTCGCAGGGGACTTGGACCGCCTGCTGCGGACTCTGCACCTGCTGGCGACTCTCGGGTCGTTCGAACTGGGGAAGACGCTGTTCGGGATCGATGCGGCAAAGGAGGGTGACGTCACCTTCACCGTCGCCGACTTCGGTAGCGCACTGATCCGCTGGATCAAGGACCCGGTTCTGGCGGCCCTTGTCAACCTGCCCGGCCCCGCGGGACTGCGGCGTATCGCCTTTGGCCGCATCGGCGACTGGTACGTGGTTTGCTCGCAGGAAAGCTTTTTCCGAGAGTGTGTCCGGGCCAGTACTGATCCGGCCGCGCGGTTTGACCATTCGCCGGTGTTCGGGCAGTTCGGCGTGGCGTCGAAGCCGGACGTCTTGCTGACGGGCCTGACCGACGCGCAGGCGCTTGGCCGCCTGCTGGGCCAGGTCTCGCTGCTGCTGGAGGCGTCGCGCAGGGCGGACCTGGCCAACGTCTCGGCACCCGCGCCGCCGCCGGTCGCGCCGTTCGCCCGACTGGACCGGGCCATGACCCAGGCTGCGGATGTGTTCCGGAACGTGGGGAAGCACTGGTGCCAGCTCCACACCGTCCCGACCACTCAGCCGGTCGCCAAGGACAACCCGGCCATCACCGACCGTTCCGCGGCGAAGCGAAAAGCCGGCGAGGTCGCTACAGACCCGGACCGGGCCCTCACACCGCTGAAGTGGGCCGCGGACGTGCTCAAGCAGCGGCATTCGTTCAGCTTCCAGCTCTGGCGCGCCGACGACGGCACTCCGCGCGGCCGCCTGCGTATGGTGCGCCTCGCCTCGCCCGGCAGTGCTGCCGCCGCGGGGCAGTGAGCCCGCGTGCCGACGTGCCAGACGATGTCGGCCAGAGTTGCCTTGGCGACCGTGTTGGCGTATCGTACTCAGGTCGTGCGGGGAAAGGGTCGCGGGAGCCGTGCGACCCGGGATCTGGGAAACGCCCTGTGGTTGGGTCTTGTTTCATGGGGGTGCGAGTTCGCGTTCAGCCAATATCGAGGGAATGCGCGGAAGAAACTGGCCGCACGATGGCGGAGAGCCGGTTCCGAGATGGGCGCGCTCGTTCAGATGGGGAAAGGCATCGGACATGGTCGTCTGGACGGACTACATGAAGTTCCGCGCCAGGCTGAGGGGATTCGACCTCGCCGAGATCGAGCGCATAGTGAGATCCGGCGAGGAGCGGTATATTGACACAGTGAGTGGCCGGCGGGTTGTTGTTGGGCGGCATGGCAGGCTTAGGGTCGTCATTCCATACGAGGAAACCGCGGGAGAGGTTATACCCATCACGGTCCACGTGACGAGTCGGCAGCAGATCAACTTCCGTATCCGGTCCGGGAGATACGCCCATGAGTAAAACACGCATGAGATACTTCCAGCACGAGGACATCTTGCATATCACGGTTGCCAGGGGCCCCGAGGCGGCGAGCGTGGAACTGGAGCCGAACATCACGGCGGAGCTGAACGACAAGGGGGAGTTGATCGGTCTCGAGATCCTCAACGCCAGCAAGTACCTGCGCGATTCGCTCTTGGAGTCGGCCCAGGCGAAGATGTTGCACCTCTCGACGGTTCCCGCCAGGTAGGTTGCTGCGGGATCGCACTATTGACCGGTCTGGCCGGGAACCGGTTCCCGATGCCCGGCCCAATGTCTCAGGTCGACAGAAATCGTGGGGCAGCAGTGCCGAGGAGACCGTCAGATGCAGACCATGACAGCGTGGATTGGCGCCGGTGCGTTGTGGGTGGCTGCTGTGGCCATCGCAGAGGACGATTACCCGATTCACGTCTACCCGGTTCCGGCGGCTGAGGCGCCGCTGACGGTTGACGGCAAGCTGGACGAACCGGCGTGGCAGACGGCGCCGGTGGTCAGCGGCTTCACGTTGTTCGGCAAGCCGGATCTGGCCCCGGTGCAGACCTCGTTCCGGGTCTTGTATGACCGCGAGAATCTGTACCTTGGCATCGTCTGCGACGAGCCCGAGATGGGCAAGCTCAGCCCCGTCACGCATGCCCGCGACGAACACGGCGTGTTCAGTGCCGAGGCCGTCGAGATCTTCCTTGACCCCGGCCACACGCACGACCTGTACTACCAGTCGGCGGTGAGCTCGGCGGGGAGCCTGTACGACTCCGAGAAAGAGAACCCGGTGTGGAACGGGAACACGCGGGTCGGCGTCAGCCTGGGCAAGGACGCGTGGTCCTTGGAGGTCGCGTTCGCGTGGAAAGACTTCGGGGTGACGCCCGAGACCGGTGCCATCGTGGGGCTCAACATCTGCCGTGACCGGCAGATTGGCGAGGCGCGACAGTGGTCGAACTGGGCGCGCGTCAAGGGCGGGTTCCACGATCCGGTGCGGTTTGGGCATCTGGTGCTGTCCGGCACGCCGGAACTGATTGCAAAGCTGGCGTCGGAGTTCCGCAAGGGCGACCGGACCGGACCGGTGCTGGTTTTCAGCGCCGAGGGGTTCTCGCAGACGACCTACGCGGCTTTGGCCGCGCAGGGCACGGCGGATCTGGAGAAACTGCTGACCGACCTCGATGCCGAGCGGCAACAGGAGAAAGATGCGGCGGCGGCCACCGAACTGAGCAAGCGCCTGGAGCAGTTCCGTCAACGCGTGACCGAGATGCAGGCCGAGGGTAAAGGCAAGCTGGACGCCGCCACCTGGACGAAACTGGATATCCGTATTCAGCAGACCATGGCGCAATTGCGTCAGAGCGTGTGGGAAGCACGCCTCAGCGCCCTGCTGTCGGGTATCTGAGGGCCGGCCGGCGTTTCGGTCCTGTGCCGGAGTCCCGCCCTTCAGGGTCTGTCGATTTATTCGAACCAAGAGCCCGCGAGGACGCGGGCGCTCCAAGTTTCGTGCTCAATCCGAACTGGAGCGCCCGCGTCCTCGCGGGCTGTCTTGGTGCTGCATCGGTTAAATCGACGCGCCCCTTCAGGCGGAAGCGGGAGCGATGCTTTGAGGTGCGTTCCCGCGGGACGACGGCATGGATGTGGCGCACGAGGCAACACGCTACGCGCCCGGCTGAAGCACGGGCGCAGGCTTCCGGCTCAAGCCGGAGCTCAGGCGGCGCGCACGCGGTGAGCCATGTCCGAGTTCCGCGTCTCAGCGCAACAACCGACTCCCCGTCCCCGGAGCCCATCTCCCTATACCGCTATACTCGATCCGTGTCAGATCCGGTGGCGCCTGGCGTTGCGGTTGTTGACATCTCCCTCCCACAGCGGCATAGTCCTCCATGCACACTCACACTGAGCGCCTCCTCAACCGCGGAGACCAGAGATGAAACCCGTTGTCGGCCCCCTGTTGGCCTCATGCTGTCTTGCGTCCGGACTGCTGTGTGGCGCTGCGACTGTGGACTACACCTGCCACCGGCTCGCTTCGGCGCCGGTCATGGACGGCAGCCTCGACGAGGCGGTCTGGCAGGCGTTGCCGGAGGTCACGGGCTTCTTCATTCTCGGGGGCAAGGACTACGCGGTCGAGAAGCAGACGTTTCTGCGCGCCGGCTGGACAGAGGACTGCCTGTTCTTGGCGGTCAAGTGCGTTGAGCCGTTGCCGGCCAAGATGAACGCCAGCACGGCAGACGGCGACAGCATCTGGTCGGACGATGCGATCGAGATGTTCTTCGTCCCGCAAGCGCCGGACCGTTATTTCCAGATGATCGCCAACAGCGTCGGCGCGCGGTGGAACGCCACCGGGCCGGACGTCAAGGACACCAAGCCGTGGGCCTGGGAGGCGCGGCCCGGCAAGTGGGAGAAGGGGTGGTTGCTCGAGATCCGCATTCCGTTCTCGGTTCTGGGCAAGACGCCGGTGGACGGCGACGCCTGGCCGGTGAGCATCGCGCGCGACCTGACGACTGGCCCTGTTGCGGAGCGTTACATGTGCTGGCCGCCACTGCAGAAGGGGTTCAGCGATATCGAGCGGTTCGGGCAGTTCACCTTCAAGACGGCCCCGCCTGCTGCCGGTGCCGCGGCCGAGGAGGGCAACCGCCTGAACGCGCCGTTCTTCGCTTATCTGCGCGCCCAGTGTGCCCAGAAGGCCGGTGCGGGCGACACTCCCGAACTGCGCGAGGCGCTGGACAACCCGGGTCTCGCGGAGGAAGCAACCCCGCTGAAGGCTGTCGCCGGACAGTTGGCGCAACTGGCCGGGCGTGCGGATGCCGATCCGTGGGAAATGGCGGTGCTCCTGGCCACGCACCGCAACCTCATGGTTTGTCTTGCTGACAAGGCCGGCAAGCTGAACATCCCGCTGGCACACGTGCCGCGCACGACGCTGACGTTCGAGCTCAAGAGCCGCGATGCGAAAGACGTCTGCCTGTACGTCAACGGCCAGCCGGTCAAGGAGCAGGATGGGAAGTTCTCGGCGTCGATCCGTGAAGGGCTGACGGCGATCGGCGTGACCGCGGTGGCCGCCGGCGCCAACCCGGGTGTCAGCGTGCGCGTGGTCGGCCATCCGGAAACGAACGGACGCTGGCGTGCGGGCACCGCGCCTGACGACACGTGGCAGCAAGTCGAGTTTGACGACCGGGCATGGAAGGTGACGGCCGTCGCCACGGACGGGTTCATGTGGGCGGCCGATGCCGCGGCGCCACAGGTCAGTTTCCGGCAGCTTGTGATCTGGAACGAGAAGCATGATGGCCCCATGACGTGCATTCAGCCTCGGGTCAGGGAATGGGGTTTCTCCGAGAACAGTCTGGAAACGCTCTTCCAGACGCTGTACTCGCCCTTGAGCTATCCGCTCGAAGACTACGAGTTCATCCTGGACGTGCCGAAGGACTTCAAACTCCTTGAGGAGCCGGTCGTGGACGTCAAGGACAAGGGTGGGCCGCTGAACCGGCGCCCGGCGAAGATCGCAACCGAGGACGCCACCCACGACGGCCAACCGTTCACGCGCTACCGCTTCGCGTTCGACTCCGCATGCCTCACGCCGGACAAGACACACTGCGCGCTGATCCCGCTGCTCCTGGGCAAGTTCAGCGGCGCGGCTGACGGGACCTGCCGTTTCTACTTCCGGCGCGTTGCCAACGGAAACCTGACCGAGTTGGAGCAGTCGCTTCCGGTGCGCGTGCTGCCGCCGCTCAATGGGCGCATGCCCAAGCAGGTGCTGATTTCGCAGTACTGCTCGGTGCCGTGGATGGTCTACATCGGCGGCACGCACCTGTTCCCGGCGCACTTCGATGCGTTCATGCGCCAGTCGCTGGACGTGGGGTTTAACTCGTGGTTCATCATGCCTTGGAACGGGGAGTACGGGAAGCGCGTCTACGACACGGTCGTCGAGCGCGGCGGGCATGTGGTTCTGAACTGCAATAACTACCCGATTCACGGCGACAACGTGAAGGGCGCGCTGGGCACGTGGATGCAGAGCGACCCCGCGACACAGGCGCAGTTCTTCAACAACACGTCCACCTGGACCAAGGAAGGGCACTACTGCCCGTCCTACGTCACCGGCGAGGGCGCTGCGCAGTTCAAGGATGCCGTCAAGGCGGACATTGCCATGATGATGCAGGGCTCGCCCGAGCACCACATGGTCGGATTGCCGAAACCGGACATTTACTGGACGGACTGGGAGGAGGAGCCGTGGATTGCCGCGGGCATGGGCTACGAAGCGGCGCGCACCGGCGACAAGAGCTACTGCTTCTGTCCGCGGTGCAAGACGGCGTTCCGCGAGTACGCGAAACTGCCCGAGACGACCGACCTCTCCGACGATGCCATCTTCAAGAATTACAAGAACGACTGGTCGCTGTTCCGCAATGGCCTGGACGGACGCATCCAGGGCCTGGTGCGTCAGGCCTGCCGTGAACTCGGACTGCCGTACATGGTTTATTCGGGGACGAACCAGACCAAGTTCTGGGAGGCGTGCAAGGGCAATGTAGATGGAGCCTTCCCGGGATGCCCCGGCAACGGTGTGGCGGACGGGCGGGCGCAGAAGTCCCTGGACGACACCATGACGTTCTTCCGCGAGAAGCTCGGGCTGAAGCGCATCATGGGGCAGCGTTTCTCGTTCTACGGCGGCGGGTACGCCAATGGCAAGGACGGTTGGAAGAGCTGGTCAGCCCTGTCGCCGGACGGGTACATCAACGCGAAGAGTTGGAAACCGCAGACCTTGCGGATTGTCGCTGCGTTCCATGGCGGCTTGGACTACCAGAGTTCCATGGAGTGCGCCGCCGGCATGCTCTACTACATCGGCGAAGCGACGCGCATCATCAGCGAGTTCGAGGACCTGTTCTGGGACGGCGAGCGCGCCGACCACCTGGCCAAGTCCGCGCAGATTGCCTATCCGAACCTGCTCGTGCTGACGAAGGGCTCGGAGCGGCTCGTTCTGCTGTTCAATGAGGGCAGTGCGCCGCTGACCGTGCTGCTGGAGAACACGGGGCTGCAGCCTGGGCAGAAAGGCCAAGTCTTTGGCGCCGTCGTGCCGACGGACCACCCGGAGAAGATGGAAATCACCGTCGCGCCCGAGGACGTGGTGGTGGTGCACATCAAGTGACGGGGGACATGGGTCCTGTGCGTCCTATTGCGTCGTTCGGTTATCTCATTGGTTCGTGTTTCCGCCGTTGGTGGACGGCCGCGAAAAGCTACCCCTGTGAGAACGCGTCTGAGACCCCCGCGGGTTCATCCCGCGGGTGAATGGGTTTGGTGGCTAACCACCTCACACCATTTCTCTTCTTGCCCGGCGCCGTCGGCGCCGGGCAAGAAGAAGGGAATAGGGCGAGACGGTTGGCAGGCGAACACCGCTCCTGCGGGATGAACCCGCAGGTGGCGCGCGGGCATGTGGCACGGTCAGCGAACGAATCAGGCGGACGACAAACTATGAGTCGCATGGATCCCATGGCACGGGCCGCAGGTTGCGCAGCCCTGCCGGTGCTGTGGCTCTGCTTCGCCCTGATGCCGCTGCCCGGCCACGCGCAGGACCTGAAGCCGTTCGCCTTTGTTCGCGACTTTGAGGACGGCGCGGCGTTGGACATCAAGCCCACCGTGGCGAACGGGAAGTACACCGTCAACTTCATGGGCGTGACGGACGAGAAGGCGTTTGCGGGCGCTAAATCCTTCAAGCTCCAGATCACCGCCGAGTCGGGTAACTACTACGCCTGGTTGATCCCGTTCCGGGCGCCGGCGTTGGGGAACCTGACGTTCTCCTGCCGGTACCAGGTACAGACCTCGGGCACGGGCTCGTTCGGTCCCGGCGTGCACATCTGTTACCCGGCCATTCCGTCCGACAGTCCGGATTTCTTCGATTGGAAGAACACGACGGAAGGCGGTTGGGCGCAGGCGCGCATCGATCTGGTCGCGTTCGCCGAGAACCGGGTTACCCACCACGCCTGGGGCGTAAGCAGAGACAACCTGCTCGCGTACTTCAAGGGTGTGGTGTTCGTGATCCGCGGTGTCAGTCCCGGCGAAACGGTGACGGTCTACGTGGATGAACTGCGGGTGGAAGGCGCGGTGCCGGACATGCCCGCCAACTCCGACCAGCAAGCCGCGGCAAGATGGCTGCCCGCAAAGGATGCGACGGCCGCAAAACTGGCGGCGCTGCGACAGGGTTTGGCCGAGGATCGCGCGTTCCTCGCCGCCGATGCGGACTCCGCACCCGTACCGGCGCTCCTCCGGAAGGTGGCGGAGGCCATCATCATCGATTGCCAGGCCATCGTGGATGCCGCCGCCGGGCGCGGTCACCTCTTGACGAAAGAGGTGCGGACCTGCGAACGGCACCGCGAGCGCCTCAACGACCTGCTGGCCAACCTGGCCGGGTTGCGGTCCCTGCAGGCTCCTGCCTCAACTCGCGCGACAGGGCAGACGGTGCCGGCAACCGCACCGGTTGCGAAGACCGCATTCGTCTGCAGTCCGGACTACCGCCGGCATCTGACCAGTCCCGGCCACCCTGAGACCCCGCAGCGCCTGGACGCGATCGAGAAAGGCCTCAAAGACGCAGGACTGATGGACAAGCTGCTCATTGTAGCGCCGACCTCGGCGCCCGTGGAATGGGTCACCCGGATTCACAGTCCCGAGTACGTCGAGCGGGTCCGAAACCTGTGCGCTTCCGGTGCGGAGTACATCGACACCTCCGATGTGCCGGTCTGCAAGGACTCGTACGACATCGCGCTGCTGGCCGTGGGCGGCGTGTTGACCGCGGTGGACGCCGTTGCGGCGGGCACGGCGCGGAACGCGTTCTGCGACGTCCGCCCGCCGGGGCACCACGCCCTGCGTGACCGCGCCATGGGCTTCTGCATTTTTGGCAATGTCGCGATCGCGGCGCGCTATGCGCAGGAGAAGCATAAGTTCGCCAAGATCCTGATCGTAGACTGGGACGTGCACCACGGGAACGGGACCCAGGCCGCCTTCTACGCCGACCCGACCGTGCTGTACTTCTCCGTGCACCAGCACCCGTTCTATCCGGGCAGCGGGACTGCCGACGAGAAAGGGGAGGGCAGGGGTGAGGGCTTCACCATCAATGTCCCACTGCCGGCTGAGGCTGGTGACGCGGACTACCGCAAGGTGTTCGAGGAAATCCTGCGCCCCGCGGCCCTGACGTTCAAGCCGGACTTCGTCCTCATCTCCTCGGGCTTCGACGCCCACAAGGACGACCCGCTCGGCGGCATGAACCTGACGCCGGACGGCTATGCGGCCATGACGCAGGTCGTCAAGGACATCGCCGTGCGCTGCTGCAACGGTCGCCTCGTCTCCGTGCTTGAAGGCGGCTACAGCCTCACCGGCATCGCCGACGCGGCGGTTGCCCACGTCTGCGTCCTCATGGCGCCGTAGGCCGACCTCTCCCGGCGCAGGCTGGAAGTCCGCGCTACTCTGTCGTAATGCGTCAGCCCCCCCCGGGCGCCGGCCCGCCCGGTCATACCAAGCTGAAACTGG
>MHBL01000262.1 GCA_001803235.1 Lentisphaerae bacterium RIFOXYA12_64_32 | reverse complement strand
GCCCTGGCAGCACGTAGAGGACCACCGCCAGGAAGTGGCAGACGCTGCCGCCCAGGACGAACAGGTGCCAGACGGCGTGCATGTAGCGCACGCGCTTGAGCACGTAGAAGAGCGTGCCCAGCGTGTAGACGATGCCCCCCGCGAACAGCAGGCCGAAGCCGGCCGCCGGCAGGCGCTGCAGCAGCGGCTTGGCCAGGAAGATGATGATCCAGCCCATGGGGACGAAGCCGGCCACGGTCACCCACTTCGGCCGGTAGACCCAGAAGGCCTCCATGGAGATGCCCACCAGCGCGATCGTCCAGATGACCCCGAACAGCCACAGGCCCCCGGCCTCGCGCAGGGTGATCAAGGCGAAGGGGGTATAGGTCCCAGCGATGAGCAGGTAGATGGAGGTGTGGTCGAGCACCTTGAGCGCGTGCTTGGCCCGCGGGTGCGGGATGGCGTGGTAGAGCGCGCTGAAGACGTACTGCAGCAGCAGCGCGACGCCGAAGACGATGGCTGCAGCCAGGCACCAGGCGTCGCCCCACAGCCAGGCGAAGGCGACCATCAGGGTCAACCCGGCCACCGAGACAGCCGCGCCCAGGCCGTGGGTGACCGCGTTGGCGATCTCCTCCCCCACCGTGTACGCCGGCGACCCGCCGCCTCGGTCCTCCATCGTCCTTCCCCGACCTGAGCCCATTGGAGTCGTTTCTGTTCCCGGCCCCGCCCTGGGCAGACTGGGTGGAGGACACTTCTGCGTCAACAAAATCCGCGTTCGGCCCGCCCCCAGAGCCAGCCGGGGCCCTTCTCTAGCCTGGATTTCCACGCTTCGGGATCGGCCTAGCGTCCGCCCGGGTCCTCGCTTGCCCGTTCGCTCGGAGCGGCCGTGGCGGGGCAGCCCAGCACGTTATCTGTTTCTGTCACCGATCCTGGCTCCATGCTCAAGGTTGCGGCCCTCCAATCCAGGGAGGCGGCGCGCCAGCCCACCTTTGGCGCATAGGAGGGGCGCGGAAGCGCTTGATCGGCTGATGTCGATGTAGCAAAGTGTAGCCATGCCGATAGGTGACAGTAAGACACTAACAGCTCCGGCCGACTTTTTTCGCATTCCGGGCTCGACGCGCCAGCGCCAGTACGAGGCTCTTCGCGCGTTCTTCCTTGAGGGACGTCCGTCGGCAGAGGCTGCGAGGGCGTTCGGCTACGCCGAGGGCGCGTTCCGGGTGCTGTGCCATCAGTTCCGCCACAATCCCCGCGCCCGCGAGTTCTTCCAGTCCGCTTCCATCGGCCGTCCTCCTGGCGTTCGCCGCAGCGAAGAGGTCCGCGCCGAGGTCGTCGCCTTGCGCAAGAAGAACTACTCGGTCGGCGACATCAGCAGCGCCCTGAGCGAGCGGGGAATGAAGGTGACCCCCGCCGCCGCCCGGGACATCCTCCGCGAGGAAGGCTTCGCTCCCCTCCCACGACGGCTCGACGAGGAGCGTCCCGAACACCTGGGCCCGGCAGTCCAGCCCGTTGCCGACGTTCGCGACTTCTCCCTGGCTCCTCGCGAGTTCGTGACCGCCTGCGGCGGGTTGTTCCTCTTCGTGCCGGACCTCGTGCGCCTCGGGGTCGCAGATCTCGCGAGCGCGGCGACCCTTCCCGGCTCCAAGCCCATCCCCGCGTCCCATGCGCTGCTCTCGGCGCTCGCCCTCAAGCTCTGGTCCATCGAGCGCAAGAGCCACGTCATGTCGCTGGTCGCCGACCAGGGCCTCGCGCTCTTCGCCGGGCTCAACGCGATTCCCAAGAAGAGCTATCTCTCCGAGTACTCGCACCGCCTCGAGCGCCGGCACACTCTGCGCCTTCTCGGGGCCTGGCAGGACAAGCTCGCGGGCAGCGACTTGGCCACTGGCGACTCCATCAACCTCGACTTTCACTCGATGCCCTACGCGGGCGAGGACCCTGTCGTCCAGAAGCACTACGTCGCCATGCGCTCGCGGCGTCAGCCCAGCATCCTGGCGTTCCTCGCGCAGGACGCGACCTCCAACGTCTTCTGCTACTCGAACGCCGACGTGCGAAAAGGCGAGGAGGCCGAGGAGGTCTTTCGTTTCCTCGACTTCTGGGCCGCGCACCACGGCAAGAAATTCCCGGGCGAGCTCGTCTTCGACTCCAAGGTCACCACGTACGCGGGGCTTGCCCGCCTCGACGCGATGGGGGTGCCCTTCATCACGCTTCGGCGCCGAGACGCCAGGCTCCTCGCAGAGGCCCGAGCGTTGCCGCCCTCGGCCTGGCGCGTCGTGCCGCTCGACAAGGTCACCCGAAAATTCCGAACCCCCCGAGTCTTCGAGCAGCCGGTGACGATCGCGAAGCACACGCTTCGGCAGTTCTTCATCAAGGACCTCGGCCACGAGGAGCCGACGGTCTTGCTCACCAACCAGCGGACCAGGCCCGTCAAGCAGCTCGTCACGAGGTACGCCCAGAGGATGCTGATCGAGAACGCCCTCTCGGACGCCGTCCGCTTCTTCCACGCGAACGCACTCTCCTCGTCGGTCGCGATGAAGGTGGACTTCGACCTCGCCCTGCTCGTGATTGCCAGCGGGCTCTATCGCCGCCTCGCAAGGGGCATGCGCGGCTACTCCGAGGCCCAGGCCCGCCAAATCTTCCGCGACCTCATCGAAATGCCCGCGACCGTCCGTGTCTCACCAGAGCAGATTGCGGTGACCTTCCACCGCAGAGCGCACTTGCCGATCATCCTCGCCTCCGAGGTCTTCAAGGAGACGCCCTCGGTGCCTTGGTGGAACGGCGCCAGCCTGGTGCTGCGCAGCGAGCCCAGAAGTTAGGGCATTCCCGCACCGTGGAAATCCAGGCTAGCAAACGAGCGCGCGGGAGCCACCAGAGATCTTATCGATTGGATCTCCCGAGCCCGGCGTGCGCGCCGAGGTCGGTGGCGCCCGGCCGGAG
>MHBL01000261.1 GCA_001803235.1 Lentisphaerae bacterium RIFOXYA12_64_32 | reverse complement strand
CCCAACCGTGCACCCGCGACTCCCATGTTACTCGCGTGTCACTCCGCGCCGCCGCCCGGCCTCCGGGCGGCATCCCCGGAAGGCGGGCGGGGGTCGCCCGCGGCACTTCGGACCGCACGCACGGCTGAGGGACTCGGGCCGGGACGGCCCCGAGCACTCTGCTGCGGTCCCGGAGGTCCCGCGCCACGGGTGCCACGGGCTGGGACTTTGGTGTTGAGCGTGGTAGTGTACGGTTGAGGTAGAGGTAGGTGCGAGGTGCAGGTTTATGGAGTTCACCCCGGCTTACCAGCAGGCGGTTGGTGCGGCGGCGGCGGGCAGTTACCGTGCCGACCGGCGTGTGGCGCGTGCCGCACTCGCGCCCGCCGAAGCAGCACATGCGGGGGCAGCATTGGGGTTCTTGCCTTTTGCGGCGGTTTGGGTTAGATTCAAGGAACGTTGGGGATAGGAACCGGATATGCGGGGCTGTTGTGCCGGGAGTCATCCATGGCCAAACTGGTGTGCACCCATGGCGTCAATGCGGGCGAGGAATTCGTCCTGATCGCGGGTCCGAACGTCATCGGCCGCAGTCATGAGTGCGACATCATGCTGAACGACAAGCTCGCGTCGCGGCGCCACTGCCAGGTGATCGTGAAGGCGAAGGGTGAGTACGTCCTGGACGACATGGGCAGCCGGCACGGCACGGTGCTGAACCGGGACAAGATCGGCAAGCCGGTCAGCCTGAAGTACGGCGATGTCATCTGCGTTGCGCAGACGCGGTTGGTTCTGTCGGAGCGAGCGCCCGGGGTGGCGCTGGAGAAGACGTTTGAAATCGCGGCCAACCAACTCGAGGGGAAAGAGTTCCATGAGTTGATCGACGACGCTTCCTCCGCGGTGGCCAAGACCGCCGCCTGGCGCCAGGACGAACTCGAGCAACTCCTCGAAGCAGCCCCACCCACCGGCATCAGGGGCTTCTTCCACCGGCTGTTCCGGCGGCGCCGGAAGAAGTAGGCGTGGGGGGGCGGGGCGCGGGGCTTCGCGTTACTTTCCCGTGCCCAGTGTCGCGTCCAGGCCCGGGTCGCCGGGGCTGCCCAACTCCTTGGCCTTGGCGTACCACTGGCGCGCTTCGTCGGTTCGAGGCGGTTCGCGCGTGGCCAGGAGCACGGCCAGATTGAACGCGGCCTCGGCATCCTTGGCGTCCGTGTTGAGGGCGCGCCGGAACTGCGCCTCCGCGGCATCGGTCCATCCCAGAGCGCTGCAGGCCACTCCCAGGCACCGGTGCATGGCGGCGTTTTCGGGGCAGAGTGCGACGGCACGGGTCAGCATGGAGATGGCCAGGTCCGGTTTCTGCTGTCGGACCAGAGCGAACCCGAGCGGCAGCAGGATCTCGGTGTCGTCCGGGTTCTGGCGGAACGCCTGGCGCAGGTAGCGCACCGCCTCCTCGTCATCGTTGCACTGTGCGGCCAGCAGGCCGAGGCGCTGCAGCGCGACCCAGTTGGTGGGGTCGGACTCGAGGACCTTCTGGTAGTTCCAGCGGGCCGTCTCAACACTGCCTTTCTGCTCCGCGCTCTGTGCCTGGCTGAGGTGGCCGCGGATGACCAGTTGCCGATCGCGGGCGCGGCGGTCGCGTTCGTCCGGCGGCGCAACCGTGGCGAGGGTCGGTGCCGCGACGGCGGCGGCGGGCTGCTCGTCGCGCTGCGCCAGGGCGGTTTCGAGGGCGCGCCGCCGCGCCCGTTCGTTCTCCAGCCGCCCCGTGAGTTCGCGCACCTGTTCGGCCAGGGCCGTGGACTCCTTTTCGTCGCGTTTCGAGTGCTCGGCGGCCAGGAGTTCCTGGTAGGTCTTGATCTCCTTCTCCCGGTCCTTGAGCGTTTTTTCGGCCTCATCCAGCCGCACGGTGGCCTGATCGCGCAACGCGATGGTGCGCTCGAGCTTTCGGCGGGTGGCCGCCAGTTCGCTGTCCGAGTCCTTGAGCGTGGCGGACAGACCTTCGACCACTTCCGCCTTGGCGGCCAGGTCCTCGCTCTCCTGCCGGTGCCGGGCGATGGTCTCCTCCTGCTGCTGGAACTTGCCTTTGAGTTCGTCGCGCGCTGTTTCCAGTTCGCGAACGGTCGCCTCCTGCCGCCGCAGCAGCGTCACCTGCTCCTCGACCCGGGCGGAGAGCTGGACCCGTTCGGTCTTTTCGCGCCGCAGTTCCTCCTGGGTCGACTCGATCTGTTTCTGGAACGGCTCCTCGGATCGTGCGATATCCGCCTGCAGACGTTTCAAGGCCGCCAGCTCGGACTCTTGCTTCTGCGCTTTGAGCTGGAGTGCGTCCAGCATGCCGTTCACCCGGGTCGCCTCTTCCTCCTTGGTCTGCGCTTTGCGCCGGAGCGAATCGATGAGAGTCCGGTCTGCTTCCACCTCCTGAATGAGCTCGACGATGCGCGTCCGGTTCTGTGCCACCTCGGCCCGAGTCTGGCCCAGTTCGGCGTCGCGCTGCGCTACCTCCGCTTTGCGTTGGCCCAACTCGGCGTCGCGCTGAACCAGTTCGGCCTTCTGCTTGCCCAACTCGGCGTCACGCTGAACCAGTTCGGCCTTCTGCTTGCCCAACTCGGCGTCACGCTGAACCAGTTCGGCCTTATGCTTGCCCAACTCGACGTCACGCTGAACCCGTTCAGCCTTGGACTGATCCAAGTCCGACTTGTATTGGGCCAGGGTCTTGTCCATGTCCAGCGGCGCCATGGCCGTCTGGACCGGCGGCACGGGGGGTGCCGGTTCGGCGGGCTTGGCGGCGGGTTCTGGCGTGGGTGCTGTCGGCGCGGGCCGTTGGGCCAGTTCTTCCTGCAGGCGTTGCACCTTGGCTTCCGCCTCGGTCGTGAGCTGTTTCTGGGCGGTCAACTCCGCGTTGAGCTGGCTGGCGAGTTCGTCGCGGAGCCGCTGCAGCTTGGCTTCCGCCTCGGTCGTGAGCTGTTTCTGGGCGGTCAACTCCGCATTGAGCTGGCCGGCGAGTTCGTCGCGGAGCCGCTGCCATTTGGTTTCAGCCTCGACCGTGAGCCGCTTCTGCGCCGCCAGGTCCACGACCAGGCGCCGCACTTCGCCCTCCAGGCCCGTCTGCTTCTCCCGCGCCGCCGTCAGGTCCTGACGCCATTGCCCGACCACCGGTTCGTGCTGTGCGTCCTTCTCTTTGAGAATCTCGTTTTCGGTCTTGAGCTTGTCACGCTCGACGGACGCCTCCTTGAGCTGCGCCTTGACGTTGTTGTAGGCACGCCGGTATGTCTCAAAGGCGGTGTCCAGTTCCGTCTTGCGAGCGGTCAGGCGCTCCAGATCGCGCTCCAGATCCTTGACCTTCCGACTGGCCTCCGGATTCGTTCGGAGCTCCTCGGCCTCCTTGCGCAGCGTGCCGACCTGTTCTTCCAGCACGCGCACCCGCTCCTGGAGCTTCGCGTTCTCGGCCACCAGTTTCTCAGCGTCGTCGCTGGCCATGCCGGTGCGGGCGGCCTCGCGCCGGGCCCGCTCCAGGGACGACGTCGCCGCCTCGAGCTTTTTCTTCAGCTCCAGGTTGTCGGCGGTCAACGCCTGAACCTTGTCCGACTGCTGCTTGTTGAGGCTCACCAAGTCGGTCCGATTCAGGTCCCTTGCCTTGTCGGTCACGGTCGATTCCAGGCGCCGGATGCGTTCGTTGCAGTAATTGATCCGGTACTGGACCAGGGACGGATTCCACGTCGGGAACCGTTGCCGCACGTCCTCGAACACGGCTTGCGCGTCGCGCAGCAGTTGCAGGGCCACGGCGGGGTTGCCGCCCTCCTCGGCCTTGACGGCTTTCTCGATCTTGAGGTACCCGTTCATCCACGTGTCGCGGGCCTGCGTTCGCGCCTCGTCGGCCGCGGCCGCCCGTGCCGACGGCCCGCCGGCGGGCCAGAGCCCGAAGACCAGGCAGGTAACCAGCAACAGGGTTCTACCGATACTCATGATGACAGCACATTCCTCTTGCCGACAACGGTTTCGCCGCGATTGCGGGCCAGAACGCGCGAGATTCCTAACGCCAGCCTACTCAAACGTCGCCTCGTCGAAGAGGACCGGAGCGCGAAGGAAGGCCAGGCTCTTGCCCTTGGCTGGCGGGACCTGCGGTTCGAGTTCGCTCAACCGCAGCGCGAAGCGGCGGATGACCGTGCAGGAAGTGCGCGGACTGCATGACACGTCGTACCTCAGAATGTCGTCCGGCCGCAAGTCCCGGTACTCGTGCGCCAGGCTGCCGCCGCCAGGGAGCACGAGGTGTTTCCGGACCGGCAAGACCCGCCCCGTCAGACCCGGCTTCGCGGCATCGTCCGCGTCGGGTTCGGGCAGGCCCGCATCCGCTTCTCCACTCGCCGCCGCCAGTCTGTCTCCGATGGTCCTGGCGCTTCGAGCAAAGATAGTGCCTGGGTACAGCCGGTCAAGCTCGCGGCAGGACTGAAGGGCCAAGTCCGGTTTGCCGAGATTGCAGGCGCTGATGGCTAGGCAGAGCAGGGCGCGCGGCGCGACGGGACTGCGGCGATGATCGGCGGCAATCTGGCGGTAGACCCGGAATGCATCGTCCGTCTTCCCGGGTGTTCCGGAGTAGATGTTGGCCAGGAGTAGTGATGCCAGGGGGCAGACAGCGGCCTGTTTGAAATCTCTCCGGACCCTGTCGAACGCGGCGCAGGCGTCCGAGTCTTTGCCGGCCCGGAACGCGCAGCAACCCAGACCGAACGATGCCACCGCTGCTTCCTCCGCCGCGGCGCTTCGAGGGTCCGCGGCGGCCGCCGCCGCGATGTCGCCGAACAACCGTTGCGCAATGTCGTTCTCGCCGCCCAGGTAGAAGAAACAGGCGGCCTTCAGCGCCATGCCGCCGCCACCCCGCAACTTCTCCCACGACTCCGGCGGAACCAGGAACGCCCGGTCGGCCAGTCCCTGGCGCAACCGCTCGGGAATGCCGGTACGCGACAGCAGACGGCCACAGGTCTGGCGCTCGAACTCGGCGAGCCGCGCGACTCCCGCCTCGGCCGCCGCCTGGTCGCCCGTATCGAACGACAGCAGGACGTCGAGGAGCAGTGCCTGCAGCCGCAGGTAATCGAGGTACCAGGGACAGGTCAGGCGGTTCACGATGGTCTCCGGGGCCGTGTAAGCGCGTACGAGAGCACCGGCATCGTTGGGCCGCGTGAACTCGGCCGGGACGGGGAAATCCGCAACGATCCTGCTCACCCCGGCCAAGGCATTACCGTCCGTGGCGGGGCGCTCTCCCGTCGCTTCGAGCCAGTCGAGCAGCCGTCGCAACTCCGCACGGGTCGCCTTGAGTTCCTCGGGCGCGGGCAGCATCCGGCAGCGCAGCAGGGCGAGATGGAGTCGGGCTTCCTCGCGGTAGAGCCCGGACTCGTTCCCGGCGATGAACGCCGCGTAGTCCTTCATGGCTCGCTTCATCATCTCCTTGCCGCCGATGCGGACTTCGCAGGCCGGGATGTAACAGCCCGCGGCATCCGCCAGCACCGGCGCGGTGATCCGGCCATACTCGCGGATCGCCGCGCGGAAGTCGCCGCGCGCCTGGGCCATGCGGGCCAGCCGATAGTGGTAGTAGTCCTCGCCGTAACGCAAGCGCGCCAACTCGGCCCGGGCCGTTTCGAGCAATCGCGCCGCGTCGGCAAGCGCGTCCCGCAATTCCTTGTTCGTCTCGACCTCGCTCGGGGAGATGCCCGCGCCGTCGCGGAGCACCTGTTCGAGCAGCGCGATACAGGGTTCGTACCGCTTCGCGTCGAAGTCGATACCAGCCGCGACAAAGTTCGCGAGACACCGTAGCGGGATATCCCTATCGTTGCGGCATAGGGCAAGGGTCTCGCTGGCCTTCGCCGTCTCGCCAGCGGCCAGGCAACACCGGCCGAGCTCCAGCCTGACGGCCGAGGCCGCCTTGTCCGCGAAATCGAGTGCTTCCAGTTCCTGGACAGCCGCAGCCGGTTCGCCGCCGAGGCGCAACACGCGGGCGAGCTGGACCGTCAGAGGCAGCCGTTCTCCAGCGGCGATGTCTTTCTGTCCCAGACGCTTGCGCAACTGCTTTCCAGCCTGGGCGTACCGGCCGGCGGCGATCATCTCGTCCACGCGCCGGCCCGCCGCGGGCGAGCCCGCCGGTGCGGCCGTGACCAGTCCAGACGTCAGAAGCAGAAGCGTCAGGATGGCGGCGATGGCGTGGTGCTTGCGGTCTAACATTTTGCGCGTGATCTCCCGAACCTGAGCATTCCGCGACCTGTGCGGGTAAGTCCAGTCTCGCGGAAGCACGGCCGCAGTGGCTCGGCGCGTCCCGCGCCGAAGCAGGGCGCCTCGGCCGGTCCCCGGCCGAGGGACTCGGTTCGGGACGAACCGACGCACCCCACTGCGGTCCCGGAGGTCCCGCGCCACTGTCGGCCGCCGCGGACAACCGCGAACGGGTATGTCATGGCGTACATTGCACCGCTTCTATTTTGCCCGCACAGGTCGGGTTTTCTCACAGGTTCCTTCTCGTGTGCGGCGGCCCGCCAGGCGCCTCACGGCTGGAGTTCCCCGATCCTGGCCGTGCCGTAGTAGAGGGCGCCGCGCAGATACACGGCCGGTATCTCGCCGCCGTCCGCGTGCAGTTCCTTCTCCAGTTGCGTCAGCAGCGCGAGCCCCGCGGTCTCCGCAACGTTGACACCGTAGGCGCGCAGCCCCGGCGATGCGGCCAGGAAGCCCGGCAGCCACTCGAGCTTGACCCACGTGCATGTCGGACAGTCCGGCGATGCAAACACGATCATGCCCTGCCGCATCGCGCCCAGCGACTGCGAGCCGTCGAACGGGGCCAGCCCGGGCGCCGCAATGCCCAGCGCGGCGGGTGGCGCCTGAGTGCGTGGGCTCTGCCCCCGCGCCCCCGCCAAAGGGACATTGTCCCCTTGGAAGCCCGATGCCGATCGTTCTTCCGGGGGCGTGCCGCCGCCCCCGGAAGAACGATCGCCCATTGGGGGACCAGAGGGCGCGCTGCGTTCCGTGGCGGCCGCCGGCCCAGAGCTTGTCGAATGGGGGTTCGGGGCAGCGCCACGCGACTTGTCCCCAGCGGCCGCGATCAACCGGCCATAGGCGTCGTAGTCGCGTTTCTCGCGCAACACGGCCGTGGCCGGGTCGTACTTGGTCCCCGTGCTGGCATACGTCTCGCTCAAGCGGCCGGCCTCGTCATAGACGTACTTCTCGACGCGCCCGTCCAGCAGCGCGCCGGCCAGTACGCCGGCCGAGTCGTACACCCAGACGCTGCGACGCCCGTCCGGGTACTCGATGGCCGTGCGGTTGCCGCGTTCGTCGTACTGGTAGCGGGTGACCTGCTCCTCAATCCGCCCCTCGGGGCCGGGGACGCGGACCGTTTCGGCGAGCACGCGTCCGACCTCGTCGTACTCCGTGTCGGTCTGGTCCTGGTGCGAGCCGCGAACCCCGACCACCCGGCCGCGCTTGTCGCGGCAGTACACGGATTCCGTCGCGTCCGCGTACACGGTGCGCGTGCGCCGGCCCGCATCGTCGTAGAAGTGCCGGACCGGCTTGGCGTCGTCCACCTGCTCGGCGATCACGCGCCCGGACTTGTCGTAGGTGGTCGCGGTCACCAACCAGCCCTTGTCCGAGCGCGTGCCGCGCGCCACGACGCGGCCCTCGTCGTCATACTTGAACCGCTCGACGGGGTTGCCGTTCTCCGCGCGCTCGACCAACCGCCTGCCGGTGTCGTAGCGATAACTCGTTTCCATGCCGTCATGAGCGAGCACGCCGAGCAGGCTGCAGCAGTCGTACCGGAACCGCTCCGCGGTCTCATCGGGATGCTCGATCCGGCACATCCGCCCTTCCTCGTCGTACTCGCAACGCGTCACCAGCGGCCGGACGCGCTCCGGGTCTTCGGTATGCTGCCCCGTCCCGCCTGAGCCTGTCGAAGGCCGCCCGCCAGCCGAAGGACGCATTGCACCCTCTGGACTCCCCGCCGGCGATGGTCCTGCCGGGGGCGCATCGGCGCCCCCGGCAGGACCATCGCCATCGGGGTTCCAAGGGGACAACGTCCCTTTGGCGGGGTCTGGGGCGGCGCCCCAGTTCTCCGGATACAGCGTCTCGGTGCGGACACCGCCGGTGCTGGCGTACGTCCAGGCCAGGCGCGTGCCGTCCGGGCGCGCGTGCTCCGTCAAGCGCCCGAGCCGGTCCATCTTGAACCCGTGCCGCAGCTTGCCGTTCACCCGCGTTTCGGCGAGGTCGCCGTCCGCGGTGTACCCGAACTCGCTGACCATGCCGTCGGGAAACACCGTCTTCCTCACGCGCCCATGGGCGTCGTATTCACAGACCGTCTCCAGCCCGTCCTCGTCCTGCGACTTGACCAGCCGCCCCGCGTCGTCGTAGGTCCGCGTCACGGTGCGGCCGTCGGGGTACGCCATGCGCAGCAGTCGGCCGCGGTCGTCGTGCACGTACAGCGTCTCGCCGTTCGGCCCGGTCCCGGCGAGCAGCATGCCGCGCGCGTCGTACTCCCACTCGCGCCGGTCGGCGCCGCCCGGCCCGGTCGTGACCAGCGGCCGCACCGTGTAGTTGATCTTGCGCAGTACGCGCGTCCCGGACACGGTAGCCGCCGACAGCGGCTCACCCGCGCGCCCGAACCCGTCCTCCATGGTCCAGGTCTGATCCGCCGCAATCGTGTGACGCCGGAACCGGTACGTCTTGTCCTTCAGGTCGGTAATGACCACCGTATACTTGCGCACCCCGCCATCGCCCGTCTCGGCATAATCGAGCTTGTACTCCGTCCCGTCCGCATCGAAGAACCGCACAAGCTGCCCGCTGCTGTTCGCCTCGTAGCGGTACACCCGGAACGGCGTCTCGGTCGTTGGACGAGTGCTGGGGCTCTGCCCCCGCGCCCCCGCCAAAGGGACGTTGTCCCCTTGGATCCCCGATGTCGATCGTCCTGCCGGGGGCGTACCGCCGCCCCCGGCAGGACGATCGACCATTGGGAGTCCAGAGGGCGCGACGCGTCCTTTGGCGGCCGATGGCCCTGAGCTTGTCGAACGGGGGTTCGGGGCAGCGCCCCGAGAAACCTCGACCGAGGTCAGGAACCCGTTGCTATCGTGCCGTAGCACCGCCGTCTCGCCGAACGGGGTCGCGATCCGTGCTGGCAGGTCGTCCTCGTACCCGATCCGGGCCTTGCTCCCGTCCGGGTACACCACGGCAGCGATCTTGCCGCTGTCGTTGTACTCGATGGTCGTGAACCGGCCGGGGAACAGAGCCCGCTCGAGCCGCGCCACGCGCCACGTCGCGCCCTGGTCCGGCGACTCGAAATACCAGCGCCGCACCCCCGCCTGACTGAGAACCAGGCAGTCCCCCTGCCGC
>MHBL01000260.1 GCA_001803235.1 Lentisphaerae bacterium RIFOXYA12_64_32 | reverse complement strand
GCCGCTCCGACCACTTTCCGCGTCAGCCCAGGTCAAACTTCGACCTTATCTCCACCCGCAACTGACGCATTACGGAAGACGCCTGCATCGCGTTTGACATTGACTCGGCGTCCGTGTAATTTCTCTGTGCGTCAAGGGAATCGCGTTCGGGGACCGGACGGCGGGTGCCGTCCGAAGAAACAGGCCTGTTCTGCTGCCTTCCCCGCGACCCGCGGGCAACCGAACGCAGCGAAGGTTACCCTTGCAGACCGGAACCTGGGCCTTTGTCTCTAATCTTTGTCTCTAATCTTCGTCTCTTCCCCGCAGAGGAGATTGAGCTATGCGCTCCCGATGCTTCACACTCATCGAACTGCTGGTTGTCATTGCGATCATTGGGATCCTGGCGTCAATGCTGCTGCCGGCGCTGCAACAGGCCAAGGACAAGGGAAGACAGGCGATCTGCCAGGCAAACCTGAAGCAGCTCGGGCTCAGCCTGGCGTGTTACGTTCAGGAAGCCGACGACTACTACCCTGACGCACGGTACTACGCCGTGGCCAACCCCGGCGACCCGAACCCCTATCCCCTGATCTACGAATATCTCGATTCCTACATCGGCGGCGCGCCCACCATCTGGCTCTGCCCGATGCGCAATGGCAAGTGCCGCGGCGGCAAGGATACACCGTTCACCTACAACAGCCGCACCTACCGCGTCTACCCGAACATCGGCTGGAACGAGAACCTGAAGATCCAGAAAACGACCAAAGTCACCAAACCCACCGACACCGCCGCCATCACCGATTGCTCGCACCCGATCTGGTCCAGCCACGTGGACCGCATCGCCTGGGCCAGCAGCGATGATCAGGTCCTGTATCCCGTCGTCGCCGGCGCCGGCGGCACCTTCATGAATCCCAATTTCTCCCGGCATTCAGGCGGCGAAAACATCAACTGGGCTGACGGCCACGTCTCGTGGATGACCTCCCTGAGCATCCACATTGCCGGCAACGCCCGCATCACCCAAGTGACACGCTGACCGCCAGGCGCGTCCGGGCTCGACCTCACACCTGCGATTCCCCCGCCGGTTCCGCCGCTGAACGTTGGGCGTCGCCGTTGAACGTTTACGGCCCGGCACAAAGCGCCGCCATCATCTCTGGTTACTGGAGGGGCTGGACGCCAGGTCGCGTGAACTGGCAGGGGGGCGGACGGCTGGGGATACACGGTAGGGTTTCACCCCATAGCAAGCGGCCCGGCCACGGCCTACAGTGGTCAAAGTGACAAAGCCAAGCCGGCAAACCAGTCGGGAACGGCAGAATCAGTAGCACTCAGGAGAGGCGGATTGGACCGATGAAGCACACGAGGACCTTCTTGGTCAAAGGTGAGCACGGATTACACGCGCGGTCGGTCGCCGAACTGGTGCAGGTCGCCATGGCATTTCAAGCCGACATCGTGTTTTCCGGCAATGGCGTATCCGCGAATGCGAAGAGCATCCTGTCCCTTCTGCTGTTGGGGGCCGTCAAGGGCACAGAACTGACGGCCACTGCTGACGGTACCGACGGGAGTGACGCTTTGCTCGCCATCGGACAGACGAGTTGTCTGTCTGGATTGACGCCGTAGATCTGGAATGACCTCGAAGTCAGCCACTTTCTTTTGATGTAGAGGGACGATACACATGGTCTGCAGCGAAGATGCCATGAAACTGTACATGAAGCTGGTTTCCCAGCACCCTCTGATCACCCGCGAAGAAGAAGTGCAACTTGCGCTGGAGGTCCGGAAAGGGTCGGAGACGGCCCGTCACAAGCTGATTCGCAGCAACCTCAGGTTGGTCGTGAAAATCGCGCATGACTTCACGAGCCGGGGGCTGCCGCTCATGGATCTCATATCCGAAGGCAATATCGGGCTGGTGCGGGCCGTCGAAAAGTTCGACCCTGCGAAAGGCGCGAAACTGAGCAGCTACGCCGCCTGGTGGATCAAGCAGGGCATGCGCCGGGCATTGGCGAATCAGGGCCGGACCATCCGTATTCCTGTGCAGTCCGCGACCAAGATCGCACGGATACACGCCACCCGAGCCCGACTCCGCGACCAACTCGGCAGGGAGCCGACGGATGCAGAAACGGCTTCAAGCGCCCATCTCTCCACGCGAACCGTTGCGGGGCTTGGGTGTGTGAAGGTGACCGCCATCTCACTGGACGCACCGCTCCAGGAGGGGGAGACCGGGGAGTTCCAAGGTGTCATACCCGATGAGTCTGTGCCGGTTCCTGACAAGACCGCCTGCGACGCGGAGATGCGGTGCCGGATGCTAATGTTGGTGGATGGCTTGGACCAGCGCGAGCGTACGATCCTGACGCTTCGTTTCGGACTGAACGGAGCCCCCCCACGCACCTTGGATGAAGTCAGCCGCGTGGTCCGTCGAACCAGGGAACGCATACGCCAGATACAGAACACAGCACTGGCGAAACTCCACGCGCTGCTCGAAGAAGATCCATCCACGGGTGTTCATCTGGCATTTCAAAGCGATCTTCAGTCTTCCGAGAGGAACCCACGAGTACAAATTCGTCGTGAACAACCTCTGGTCCAAAGACCAAAATACCGGGACGGGGCTCCGAACACCTACGGCTCCCCGAACAGCCTACTGCATGCCTGACCGGCCGTTGGGCGGGATGGTGCAAATCGCAACGGTTGGATCATGTCCCGGAAGCCGCCCAACCGAATGGGGAATATGCTGCACCGCGGTTGCTCTGGTGCAATTTGATTCGACCTGTGCAATGAGCGGAGCAGTGTGGTGCCAGCCCAGGCCGGCCCCTCCTGACAGGCGGTACCGCGGGCGGCCCCCCGCCCGCCATACGAGTCTTGTTCTACGTGGGCGCCGAGAAGCGGGCGGGGGACCGCCCGCGGTACTGTCGGAAGGTGACGGGGCCTGATCCCCTTATTGCACAGGTCGATATGATTTGGGCCACATGCTGACCGTGAAGCGTGAAGTCATGCAAATCTGTTGCCAGCGCTTGATCGTCCTTGGCCGCCAGGGAATACGCGTCCTTCTTCCATTTCGTGTACCTACGGCAAGAGCGGGGCGCGGAATAGTGACTGCGGGACTACGGCTTGGCGCGTTGTTTGCTTTGGCTGGGGCTCTCCAAGGTTGCATCTGCATACACTCGGCAGGCTACCGCGCCTCTGAGAACGGCGAGCCCGAGGAGTACGAGTACAGCGATGTGCGGGACCGCAATTGGGCACTGGGCGCGGGCGCGCTGCAGGCCATTGCGGGACTGTGTCTCCCCAGGGAGAGCGAGAAGACGGAGAAGTTGCACTTCGACCAGGAAACCATCGACGCCGTGATGAACAGGCACTGACGGCTGGTGTCCGTGGCTCGGATCCGGACGGAATCTTCCCCTTCCGGCTGTTGGAATAACTGGAGATGCTGGAGAAGGCTGGACGTGAGGTCCAGTGAACTGACAGGAGTGAGGGGGGGGCGGGATACACGGTAGGGTTTCACCCCATAACAAACGGTCCAGCCACGGCGTATAGTGGTTACAAAGGCAAAGGACAAACCTGATGGCAGAAGAGAGGAGCCGGAACCGCCAGGAGGCCCTCAGTTCATTCTGGTCCGAAAACAATAGAGAGTAACAGAGGTGACTTATGAGCAGATTCCCTTCATGCTGGGCGACCGCAGCGTTGCTGGCACTGGCAATGGTTCTGGTGTCTTCCTCGGCAAGTGCGAGACTGTGCGCGAACTGTGCGGGCAAGGCGTTTATCATGAACATGGGCAAGTGCGTCATTTGCGGCGCGGCTACGACGAGCGGCGGGCACAAGCTCTGCACGGCGTGTTCGACGGCGCAAAACCAGTGCCAAGCCTGTCGCGCCACCCTTTCGGCCGTTCCACCGATCGTGCCACCGGTTGCCGCACCGGTCACGAGAGTTAAGCCGGCAGATCAGCCTGCTGCAGCCGTACCCGCCGCGCCTGCGGGGAAGTGAGATCACGGAATGGCGAGGTCACGTTGACCGGCACATGCTGTCCCAGAAATAACCAATCGATGGAGGAAAACCCGCGACAATGGAAAAAGCGGGGTGGTGGAATAAGACGGAAAGGAGCGAAAGAATCATGTTACACACACTTGCGGTTGTGCTGATCATCTTGTGGCTGCTCGGGCTTATCACCGGCCACACGATAGGTTCGTTTATTCACATCCTGCTGGTTATTGCAGTCATCATGGTACTCGTGAACCTCATTTCCGGCCGCAGACGGTCAGCGTAAAGATCGGGTTATCTTCCGGCGACCACACCGCCGGGCGTCACAACAAACTCATCACCATAGCCGGCGTGGTGTTCCGGTTGGCGGGCCTGGCTGATCCATTCAAGGGCGTGCCACGTTACGAGGTTCATCACGAGAGCAGGAACAACTTGGAGGTCGCCGACCTGCGGAAGGTGTGTTCGACGGCTACCGGCGAAATGCGCCGGCTCTATGCCATTGCCCTGTTCACCGGCATGCGGCTGGGGGACTGCGCCACGCTGAAGGAGGACATTCGGCAGGGCCGGGTGTGCAAGCTCACGGCCAAGACGCACAAGGAAGTATCCTTCCCGGTTCACCCAGAACTCACCGCCGTGTTGAACGAGGTTCCAGAGCAGGACCGAACCGGCTACATCTGCCCCGCCTTGGCTATCGCCGCCGGCGCTCCGTTTTCAAAGCCCGTTGACCCGGCCGCCAGGCCTTGACGCCGCAGGCAAGCCGGTCATGCTCGTGGGTTCTTCCACCGTTCAGGTTCTACCCAAACTCAAGCCGACCCTGGTGGGTGTCACCGGTTGTCTTGAGCACGTGATTCTGAAGGTTGACTATCCTCGCCAGGCGGTCACTCTCGTCGTCCCGTAATCCTCTCCTCCACCACAGTGGCCCCCGGTTGGCACATGTTTCGCCTTGTGTCTTCCCGCGCCATCAACCCGCCCGGATAGTGGTCCTGGCGATGCGGACCATGACACCCGCCGGGCGCCTGGCCCTGGCCCGCGTGACGCTGTGCCGCCATAGCGTGCTTTTTCTCTGTTCCGACCCTTGCGACCTGCCCGGAGACCGCCCCCGCCGGCTGGATTGACCCGCGCAGCCGTTGCCGGAAACCATGTCCACCGACGGGATGGTGTAGTTACTATTCCGGAGATTGTTACTACAGTGGGTAGTTCCTGCCTACCATGCCGACCGACTTGTTCAGACACCGAACCCCGTCATGCCACCCGACGTTCGCCCGACCACCTTCGGGACCACAGGGGGGCGCTTCCGGCGTCATTTTCAGAGGGAAAACGGTGTAGTAGGAATTCGACAGAATTCGCGTCAAAACGGGAAAAGCACGGTAATGCAGGGCAGTGCACGGCAGAGCGGTTATATGGAGCGGGCGATGGGAATCGAACCCACGTGGCCAGCTTGGAAGGCTGGCGTAACCGTGAGTGTACATACGCTTTTTGCTTCTCGTTTGTTGCACTATCGCCGGTCCGGTTGTATGGTATTGTCAACAGGCAACCGATAGCCTCAGATAGGCACAACCGGAGGGCGAAAACATGAGCGTGGCAAAGCGGGGAGAGTGGTATCACTTCAGGTTCAAGGTGGGGGGCGTCCTCTCGACGGGAGTGTGCCGGAACCCCGACGGCAGCAAGACCCGCACGAAGGAACCGGCGGAAGCGTACGAACGCCAACAGCGGCGGCTCGCGGAAGGCCTGGCGGCACAGAAGACCCAGGCCGCAATCGTCGAGAACTACCGCGACGTCATGGCCGGCGGCAAGCGCCTGGCCCTGGCAGATGCCTGGAAAGCCTACCTGGCCAAGCCCCGCCGGCGGCAAATGCGCGAGCGCCACCAGGCTATGGTCAAGGGCCGGTGGGAGAACTTCCTCGCCTTCCTCCGAGACCAGTATCCGGAAATCCAACACCTTCAGGAAGTCCGGCCCGAGCACGCCGCGGCCTACATCGGGCACATTCGGACCCGGGGCCAGTGGATCCCCGCCGACGTTCGGGAGTTCGCGAGTAAGTTGGACTGGTCGATAGGCGCCGTTCTCAGGGCCATCGCCAATGGCGGCAAGTACCCCGAGACGGGAAGCACAGAAGAGAAGTTGGCCTACCTCTCCGAACAGCGGCAGAAGCGCGCCAAGAAGTGGGGCAAGAACAGGGTTGCGACCTACACTGACGAGGGTGTTCAACTCAGCACCGCGGCACAGAATAACTACCTCGCCACGTGCGCGGCCGTGTTCGCCGCCGTGGGTGAAGAGGCCGGCGTGTATGACCCGCCATTCAAAGCCATCACGAAGGTTGAGAACGCGCCTGAAGAGCGCGAGGCGTTCACGCCCGAAGACCTGAAGTTGATCGGCGGCAAGGCTACCGGGTGGCTGTATCACCTGTTCATGGTGGCGACGAACACTGGTCTGCGCGAGGGCGACGTCTGCACGCTACGCTGGAGCGAAGTTGACCTGGCCGGCGGCTGGATTCGACGGCGCATGCTGAAGACCGGGAAGCGCGTCGAGATACCGATACTGCCGGCGCTGGCCAGGCACCTGCGAACCCTGCCCAAGGACGGCGAGCACGTTTTCCCCGAACTTGCAGACCGATACGAAAATCACCGGACGTCCATCGGCTGCGCCGTGAGTCGGTTCCTGGCGGACCTCAAGATTGAGACCACGCGCGAAGTCCCCGGCCGGACCCGGGCGGTGTCCGTGAAGGATGTTCACTCCTGCCGGCACACGTTCTGCTACCTCGCCGCGCTGAACGGCGTGCCGTTCCCGATCGTTCAGGGCGTCGTGGGCCACATGGATTCGGCCATGACCCGCCGGTACATGGACCACGCGACGGCAGACGCCAAGCGCGACGCGTTGAAGGCCATCCCGGACTACTTGAGCAACGGCAACGGGACCGCAGTCCCCGCCCTTCCCCCGGCGCCGAACACACCCCGGGCCGAACTCCACCGTCTGGTGGACCGGCTCAGTGATGAGATGGTCGAGGCGGCGAGAGAAGCCCTGGCCCGGCTCGTGGAGTGAGGGTGACGCCCCCGTTTCGGCATGCGGGCCGCTGGTGCTTCAGGAGAGTTTGGACATGGATACAGGGGCGCCCAGCCGGCCCCAAGGGGGGAGTGGCAAGTTCACCATGAAGGGGTGCTTGCAGGGCCTCGCCTCGCCTCGCTCATGCCGGCGGAGCTCTTCAAGAAAGTATCGGTGAGTCTTCTCGCTATCCTCCAGAAGCCAGCCTATCCATCGTCTGAGTTCATCCGGAATCCTGGGATCCGAAGGAGCCTGCAGAAGGAAGGCACCGACCTTCTGTTGGTACGCAAGGCACTCCCTGCAGTGGCACAACTGGAGAGAACCGGGAACAACTCGGCCCTTCTCCTTCCCCTCTCTCGCCCGGAGTGAAGAGAGATCATGCAGGGGGCTCTTGAGACCCTTGCGGTGGTACTTCTCCTTGCATGACCTGGTACAGAAGAAGTCCTTCCCGACGTACTTCGACGGGATAGGTTTTCCGCACTTGACGCACTTCGTAACAGGCGGCACTGCTTCCTGTTGTGGAGCGTCATGCTTGACTTGCTGCCTTTCGAGCATATACTAATTATAGCTCGTTTATCGAGTCCCAGCAAGGGGCCGGTCCCCTTTCACCCTCCGGGGCTGGGTGCGACAGAACCGCGCGGCCGATAGGCGGTGGTTCGAGGACAAGCCTGTCCTTGGACTGCCGCTTTTGGTTTTCAGGGGCAGGCACCGTCGAAGGAGCCGCCCCATGCCTCGCCACAGGAAGTGCCCGCCGAACCCGCCAACGGCCCCAGACTGGGGGACCACGCAGGACGTCAAGATCCGGTACCGCGTCCCGCGCCAACTGCTGTTCGCCCTCAACGTCCCGTCCATCCGCACCGGTGGTTGCCAGCAAGCGCGCCATTATTGGCACCTGCCATCTGTCGAGGCTGCGCTGGCCAAAGCCCGGACGGGAGGTGTGGCATGAGCAGCAACACTCCCGCAGTCATCCCCGACGCCATCCGCCAGGCCATCGAAGCCATAGCGGCCCCCTACGGCGGCCTTTCCGCGCTGACGCGCCCTGCCGTGGATCCCCTGCCCATCGGTCTTGAGTCGGTCACCAAGGCAGCCAAGCGCCTCGATTGCAGCACGGCCACCGTGTGGCGCTTGATCGCTGCCAAGAAGCTTCCCAAGGTGCTTCTGGGGCCGCGCACGGCCCGAATCCCGAGCGATGCGATCGACGCCTTGATCGGAGGTGGGAAGTGAATGCCACCCATCCCGAAAACGCGACGCCCGCCACCGGTGAGACAGTGACGGGCGCACAGAACATCTTGGTTAGCAGTACCATACGCCCGCGCTGCCGCAAGTGCAAGCGGTTCATCAGCAACAGGAGTTGTTCTACGTCCGGCCGGCTCGGGGACGTGGGCCTGGGTCTCTGCCTCTGCGACCGGTGTTTACGTCGTGCCGAAGACGCCGCCTTCAATGCCGCCGTGGCAGAGAGGGGACTTCGATGACCACCAGGCCGTTCATCATGATCGACCCCGCCGACCAGGAAACGCTCGTTCGTGAACTCGGGACCGACAAGGCCCGCACGGCGTTCATGCTCTGGTTCAGGTTGAACCGGGAAGCCTTCAGGAAAGGCGCTGAAACCTTTGAGGTCTCCAAGCCCGCCCTGTCTCATGACAGCGGTATCTCGACCCGTCATCTGAAGGAGGTCACGGCCAAACTGGAAGCACTCGGCTTTGTCCAAGTCAGGCGCCGGACCAGAACGACCCCCGATGGCCACCAGGAGAACGAGGAGAACATCTACACGTTGATGCGTGGGGCTTACAGGGGTGGGGAAGACACTTCCCCACCTGGGGAAACCAGTTCCCGGGGTAGGGAAGACGTTTCAGGGCACGTGCCTGGAAATCAGTTCCCCCTCTTACAAGAGGTTACAAGAGGTATCAATGCCCCTGCAGTCCCCAAGGGGACGGGGCGGTTGTCTGCAATTGAGAAGAAACGGAAGCGGTGTTCTGAGAACACACCGGTCATGATCCGCATCGGGAAATGGTTCAAGCGTCAGGACAAGACGCTGTGGACGGTGTACGAAGCGGAAGCGCTGGCGCAACTCGGGAACCTGCCCGAAGACGAACTTACCGTCGTTGAGGACTTCTACCGCGCGAGCCTTCCCCCCAAGGAAGACTACCGCCGTCAAGACGTGGCCACGTTGCTGAACCACTGGACCGGCGAGGTGGACAAAGCGCGGAAGTTCCAGGCGGCTCACTCAACATCCAACAGACCCACAAAGGTGGCCCTATGAAAACCTATGCCGATTACGGGATTGACCTGCCGGCGTTCGGGACCGGCAACCGGAACGTGACATGCCCGAAATGCAGCCAGGACCGGACGAAGAAACGCTCGACATGCCTGAGTGTGGACATGGACAAGGGCGTCTGGAACTGCCATCACTGCGGGTGGGCTGGACGTCTGGAGTTCACCGACCAGGAGAAGGCGGAGTATGCGGCACAGCAGAAGGCGGCCCGGACGGCAGCCAGGCAGGAGACCCGGCCCCCGGAACTGTCGGACCTGACGCCGGCGGCTGTGAAGTGGCTGGAAGCACGCGGTATCTCCGCCGGCACGGCGCGGGCCATGGCGGTCAAGAGTGCATCCGTCTACTTCGCGAAGCTGGGGCGAGTCGCCGCGGCCCTAGCCATCCCGTTCATGAAAGATGGCGAGACGGTGAACTGGAAGTACCGGTGCATCGAGGTCAAGGACTTCAGCCAACAGAAGGGCGGGCAGCAATGCCTGTACGCCTGGGACGATGCCGCGGGCCAGAACACCGTCATACTCACAGAGGGAGAGCTTGACGCCCTGGCTCTGTTGGAGGTCGATTACATGGGGGCGTGCTCGTGTCCGAACGGGGCGCCACCCGAGAAAGCCGCCAGCATCGACGGCAAGTTGGCGTTCATCGACGAAGCGCGGGACGCGGTATTCGGGCCGGCGGAGCGGGTCCTCCTGGCTATGGACGCCGACGGGCCGGGGATCCAGTTCCGGGACGCCATTGCCGACCGAATCGGCCGGGAGAAGTGTTACACCGTGACCTACCCGGTCGGATGCAAAGACGCGAACGACGTGCTTGTGAAGCAGGGTCGGGATGCGCTACGGAACTGCATTGAGAACGCGACGCCCTACCCCGTGTCCGGGCTTACCGACTTCACCGACAACCAGACCGAGATCAGGGAGCACTTCAGGAGTGGCGGACAAAGGCGCGGGTTGTCCACAGGCTGGCCCCGGCTGGATGAGTTCTTCCGGCTGGCATCTGGGACTCTGAACATCGTCACCGGGATTCCGTCCAGCGGGAAGTCGGAATGGCTGGATCAACTCCTACTGAACGCCGCTCGTCTGCATGATTGGCGCTGGGCTGTCTTCTCGCCTGAGAACCTGCCGCCAGCACTGCACTTCCAGAAGCTGGCGGAGAAGCACACGGGCAAGCCGATGTTCCGGCGGTACGCTCAAGAGAGCATGACCGAGAGCGAGGTAACGGCCGCGATCGAATACCTGTCCGACCGAACGAAGTTCATCACGATCGACGAGCGCGGATTGACGGTTGACGACATCCTGGGCAAGGTCAAGGTGTGCGTGGCCCGTCACCGGGTCAATGGGTTCATCCTGGACCCCTACAACGAGATTGAACACTGCCGCCCCGCCGGCATGAGTGAGACGGAGTACATATCCCTGTTCCTGTCGAAGGTCCGCAACTTCGCCCGCCTCTACAACCTCGCCGTGTTCGTGGTAGCGCACCCGACAAAGCTGCTACGGCGCGAGGATGGAAACTACCCGGTTCCGACTCCCTATGACATCTCGGGATCGGCGCACTGGCGGAACAAGGCGGATTGCTGCCTTGCCGTGTGGCGGTCCTACGAAGACGGAGACAACGCCGTTCAGGTTCACGTCCAGAAGGTCAGGGACAAGAACGTCGGGCGGGCCGGTATGGTGACTCTCTACTGGCAACGGAGTACCGGCTTGTTCTTTGAGAGCCAGAACGCCATGGCGGGGGAAGAACCGGACTTGCGGGACGTGTAACATGATCGTGTTGATCGACAACCGCGAGCAGGCCCCGTTCACGTTCGCACGTTGGCCCAACATCGAAGTGAAGCCGGCGACGCTATTCAGTGGCGACTACTCGTTGCCGGGACTGGAAAGAAGCATAGCCCTGGAGCGGAAGAGCCTTGCCGATTTGGTGACGTGCCTGGCCTCAGAGCGTGACCGGTTCGAGCATGAACTGTCGCGCCTCGCCGGGTTGGACTTCGCCGCCGTGCTGGTAGAAGGCGACTTCCGCGACCTGGCGGCCGGGCACTACCGGAGCAAACTGAATCCCCGCGCCGCTGTCGCCAGCGTGGCAGCATTCAGCGTGCGGCACGTGCCGATACTGTTCGGCGGCGACCGGGACGGCGCGGAACTGCTGTGCGTCGAACTCCTGGCGAAGTACGCCACGAACTTGGTCCGGAGGTATGGCGCTGCGGTTCAGGCCGTGAACCGGACGCCGGCAGATACGATCACCGCCACCCCGGCGAACGCGGGGTAAGGCCGGGGGACCCGGGCAGACCGGGCCGGGGTTCGGATCGGGTTTCCAGGTTCGGGAAGCCGTTGGAAACAGGGCCAGAACAGCCGCAGGACGGTACAAAAGACCGTCCTGGCGTGCTCAGATTACGCCCCTTGGGTAGGATATGGTACCACATCCAGTACGGTGCTATTATAGCACCATCACTCAGGGACGTGCGCGGGGGAAACGGCCGCACGGACGGGGAGAATGACCATCCCCTCGCCTCAGTCCGCGGCTTTCTTGTATCCCGCATTGTGCCGGCAATTCCCGGCCCGGTTGGAACTGGGAGAAGGGACGGAGCGGGGGCGGGGGCACGGGGCGCGGTGCGGGGGCGGTCCGTTGGGCGGGCGAAGGCGGGAAACGCGGTCCTATGGGCATCCCTTGCAGGATTCCCGGGGGTTGGTCTGGTCGGCGTGGATTTGCCTGGGCCTGGCGGTTGCCTGGCACTTGACGGGCCGCGGATTGCGTGGTACTGGTAAGTCAGCATAACGCCCCGGTCAAGGGCGTCAAAGTAGGAGACTCCCCCAACAACCCTTTGGACAATCGGCAATGAGCCCTCACGGGCTGGCGGCGCCTACTGCCGTTCTTGACCGCATTGCCGGTTGTCCTTTTCTGCCCACGAAGGGCAAGAAAGTAGGGCATCATGGACACGACGCGAGTTGCCTGCCTGCCGGTCACGACTCCCACGGCGAAGCGGATCAAGCGGTACATCCTGGGGCTGTTGTCGACCACGGGCAAGGGAGACGTGGAGTACATGCACCCTGGCAAGGGATGGAAGGCACTGGCCGACTTGGGCGAGTACGTGAGGGAGATCCAAGCGCCCGTCTCCCTGGCACTGTTGTACAAGAACGAGAACCGGGAAGAGTTCGTGAACGTGACGCTGAGACTCGGAGCGGACGACGCCGGCCGGATACTGCTTCGCGGTTCGGTCACGCGTCGGGAAAGGGAACTGGACGTGACGGGGGCGATTCGGCTGGACCGGCTACCGCTTTGTGCCTGAGTGCGGGGACGCCGGGGCTGGGCGGGGCCGTCCTGCCCGGTCCTGGCTGCAGGCAAGGGGGACCACTTATGCTTACGTCTGCTGATCTTCTCGACGCGTTCATGGGCGACCTGGTCGGCTTGCGCGGGGCACCACGGAATACGGTCCTCAACTACCCTCGCCATGTCTCGCGGCTCTTGACGTTCCTGGACGCCCACGGGGTTGCGCCGGCGGAAATCACCGCGCCGCTTCTCCGGGAGTTCACCTGCTGGTTGTCCGAAGCGGGATTGGCGCCGGCATCTGTGCGCTGCATCGTCGGCGCGAACCGCAGTTTCATTCTGTGGTTGTTCGGCGAAGATGTCCTGGCGTACCTGCCGGTCGACGGGTTTGGGAAGCTGCCCAAGAAGGATGGAAAGCTGCCGCCTGTTCTGACGCCGGCCGAGGCGTGGCGGCTCGTCACAGCCTGGAGTCGCTACCGCTTGTCACCGCTGGACATTCGGAATGGCGTCATTCTGCGGGTTCTGTACTGCGGCGGGCTCCGGGCATCCGAACTCTGCGACCTGGACGTGTCATCTGTGCGCCCGCCATGCCTGCGCGTCATCGGCAAAGGCAACAAGGAAAGGCTTGTCCCCATCGGCTGGCCGGCGATTCGGCAGCTTCGGCGCTACCTGCAGCGTGCACGGCCGGAACTGGTGCGTGGAAGTGATTGCGGCGCCCTGTTCCTGTCCAGGCTCGGGGGCAGGATGGAGCGGACGGCGATTCACACCATTGTGAAGACTGCGGCACGTCGGACGGGCATGGAGGACCGGCGCGTCTACCCGCACCTTCTGCGGCACTGCTGTGCAACGCACATGCTGAACAACGGCTGTGACCTGATCGCGCTCCGTGACTTCCTTGGGCATGTGGACCTGTCCACCACGCAGGTTTACACTCACGTTGCCATCGATCGGTTGATCGAAGTGCATCGGCTTTTTCACCCGCGGGCTGGCGAACCAGGGGCCGCGCCAGTGGTGCGCGAGCAGCGGCGGGAGTGGCGTCCGCGGCGGGTGCGGTGCGTGTCCAGACCCAGGCCACCGGACCCGGAACATGATGCCCGGATGGACGCGTGGGACGAAGCACGGCGGGCGAAGGAACGCGCCTACCGGCAGACCCCGCAGTTCAAGGCCAAGATGTCAGCGTACTGGAAGCGGCGACGGGCAGAGGCGAGGGCGAATCGGCTGGGCACAGGCTGATCCGGAGTACAGCACCCATTCCCCGCGGCCGGCGTTCAGCGGCACTACACCTTTTCCTTGCGCATGGCGTTACCGGTAACGATGAGAACCGCGGCCACGATGCCGCCTCCGTAGTTGAGGATCAACGGAGACCAGTTGCCCAAAGCAAACCCCGCGTACAGCGGTGCCGCAAGAAACGTGACGGGACAGAGGATGAGGGCGGCAACAAGGCCCCAGAAGCCAGCAGCGTCGCAGACGACGCCCAAACAGAGAACGAACCCCCATAGGCCAGCGCCGAACCACACGACATACCCGATCATCTTGAGAACACCCCCGATGGCACTCATGTGTCTCTCCTTGGCTCTGCAACTCCCAACACGGAACGAAGCGCCGGCAGTGAGGTCCCCTGCCTACCAAGCCCCCCGCGTTTGACCTCGGGCATTGCCTATCTATCGTCGCCAAAGGCCGGGTCGGTGGATGATGGTCCCCTGTGCTTGCCCCCGAGCATGAAGCACAAGCCGACGGTCGCGACCACGACGGTGACTATCTGAACCCACACGCGTGATGTGATGATGTGCGAACTTGCCGTCCTCAAGGTCAGATCCCCACTTGGCTGTTCCTCCATCACGACCCGGTAGACTTCCTTCTTAGTGGGCGGGGCGAAGAGAAAGTGATACCCCATGTAGTTCGCGTACTGCCTGGAGCCAGGACGATACTCGCCTTCGAACGGCGGGAACAGGCCGCTGAGAACCACGAGAAGAGTCCCGACCCCTATCGCAATGCGCTGTCGGTGGTTGATCATCCCTGTCTCCGTGCTCGGGGCCGGAAGGATTCGTGCATCCCGATGGGTGGTGTGGTCTTGATGCCCAATGCCCTTAGTGGCTTCGATGGCGGAGGCAAGACCATCCGGCTGCTGCTTGCCGAGGGCGGGCTGGGCCGGCGAGGTTTCCTCCTCAAATGGAGGGGGTTCCGGGCCTGCTTCCAGTGCGTCCTCTATGAGTCTGTGGGCGGGACGGTTGGCTGGGTTGGCCGACTCCTCAGAGAACCGTGCGGTGTCCACACGGCATTCCCGACTGCGGCGTTTGCTGCGGCGCTTCCCCTTGCAGGTTCGACAGGTGTTCCGGTCGCCGTCGAAAGCGTCATCCGGCATCACGTCCAGGCAAGAGATACACTGCCTCATGGGTTACCCTCCCCGCTCTGTGGTCCTCTCTTCCATGCGAGGGCCGGAATTCCCCGCGTCGCGATGGAATAACGGTAACGGCGTGCGGCGGGAAAGCAAGTCGTCCGCCACCGTGCATCACCCCTGTACGGCCACGCACCGGGACCCGCCAGAAACACCCCGACGGGGGGACCCGTAGCAGCAGGCCCGGGGAGGGACCCATTACGCCAGGCGAGGGAGGGACCCGGCGCACGTGACGCACCCGGCCCAAGTAACACAGCACGGGGGGACCCAACGCACAGACCCCCCAGGCAGGGACCCAAACGGAAGAACGCGGGGGGAGACGCCATAAGTCTAGGGGACCCGACCCGAACGGGCGGGGGGCGTGGGTCGCGTTTCCGGGCGGCGACGGGGTTGGGTTGCGTGCCTCTTGCCCTTGCCCTGCCCGTGTCAGCCTTCGCCCTGTGTGTCCTACCCTGTGCGACGGCAACGACGCAGACCAACCACGTGCTAGCATGCTTTGCCGCGGAAGGCCCGTCCCGTGGTCATGGCGTGTCCTGCTCGTGTGGTTCTCTCGGGGTCCCACCGCCGAGACCTTCCCGGATACCGCCCAAAGGTAGGACGGAATGGACCCGCCCGCGCCACGATCACCGCCGACTTGGCAGGAAAAAAAACGCCGTGTCAACCGGGATGGACGGTGCGGGACAGGCAAAGGCGAGGGTTCCGCAACGTGTCAGGGCGGCCCCGCCAGGGAATTTTGTTTCCCGTTTGTTTCACTTCAAACCGGAAAATGCCGGTGAAATCAGGTAATGGCAGGTATACGCACGAAACGCGTTGCTAGAGCGTAACTCATTGGTAATCAGGGGTAAAAGGATGGAGCGGGCGATGGGAATCGAACCCACGTGGCCAGCTTGGAAGGCTGGAGCATTACCATTATGCTACGCCCGCGCGCGACGGCGGATGGGAGAATATACCGCTGCGGGGACGTGCTGCAACGCCTGGCGACGCAACGCCTCGTCACCGGTCATCACCAAATCCGGGATGCGAACTCCGCATCACGAAACGGCACGCCAACGGAGGATTACTCCTCCTGCTCCTGGCGGTCCTTGGCGATGGTTTCCTGAACCTTCATCGAGACGTTCGACGGCACCTGGTCGTAGCGGTCGAAGGCCACCTCGAAGCTGCCCCGGCCCTGCGTGATCGAACGGAGCTGCTGCGGATAGGTGAACGTCTCTGCCATGGGCACTTCCGCATTGACGACCTGGAAGCCCTCCTCGCGGTCCATGCCCAAAATGCGGCCGCGCCGCGAGTTCAGGTCGCCGGTAATATCACCCATGTACTCCTCAGGGAACGTGATCTTCAGCTTCATGATCGGTTCGAGCAGAATGGGCCTGGCATTCTTGATGGCATCCCGGAACGCGCCGCGCGCCGCGATCTTGAAGGCCATTTCCGAGGAGTCGACCGGGTGATACTTGCCGTCGAACACGGCGGCCTTGAAGTTGATGACCTTGGCCCGGGCAAGCGGTCCGTCCAGCATGGCTTCGACCACGCCCTTTTCCACGGCCGGAATGAAGTTCTTCGGAATGTTGCCGCCCACGACCTCGTTGACGAACTCATACTCGGCGGTGCGCAACGGATCCAGGCGCAAGTGTACTTCACCGAATTGCCCGTGACCACCGGTCTGCTTTTTGTGCCGATAGATGGCGCTGCCGCTGGCCGTGATGGTCTCACGATACGGGACCTTGGGCGTATCCAGCTTGACCTGAACCTTGAACTCGCTCTGCAGCCGGTTAACGATGGTATTGATCTGCTGATCACCCATACCGTACAGCAGCGTCTGCTTCGTCTCGGGGTTACGCTCCAGCTTCAACGTTGGGTCTTCGGCGATGAGCCGCTGCAACCCGGAACCGATCTTGTCCTCATCGCCCTTACTGATCGGGAAGACGGCTTGGACCATGGTGGGCTGCGGATACTGGATCGGCGACATCTTTTTGGCGCTGGACGTCATGGACACCGTGTCACCGAGCCCCACATTCTTCAGCTTCGGAATGGCGATGATCTCGCCCGGTCCAGCGTCCACGGCATGCGCCTGGTCCTTGCCCGTGGCGTACAGCAGCGCGCCGAGCCGCTCGCGTCCGCCGCGGCTCAGGTTGTGCAGTTCGCCTTCGGTGCTGAACTTCCCGGAGTAGACGCGTACGAACGTCATCTGGCCGATAAACGGGTCGGTCACCGACTTGAACACGAACCCCAACGCGTCCGCCGCCGTGCGCTCCTGGGTACCGCCCTCCAACAGTGGCATCGGGGCGCCGCCCAAGGGGCTGGGGAAGAAACTGACGATGCCGTTCATCAACTCCTCAATGCCAATGTCCTTGTCCGCAGTGCCGCAGAACACGGGCACGATCTGACCGGCGTTGATCGCCTTGTGCAAACCCTTGGCGATCTCCGCTTCGGTGAGCTGTGTCCCGTCGAGGTAGCGCAGCATCAACTCCTCGTCGGACTCCGCCGCCGTGTCCAGCAACGCCGTGCGGTACTTCTTGACCGCCTCGGCCACCTCGGGGGGGACGTCGCCGCCTTGGAGGACCTGCACGACCTTCGTCAACCCTGTCCCTTCACCCACTGGCACGGTGAACGGGATGCACACGGCCGCGCCGTAGCTGTCCTGGAGCCCCTTCAGGGCGGTCTCGAAACTGGCCTGGTCGCGATCCATGCCGTTGATGAAGAATGCGCGCGGAATGTTGTTCTGCGTCGCCTGGCGCCAGGCGCGGATGGCGCCCGGCCCGAGGCCGGCCACGGCATCGACCACGATCAGAACCGTATCGGCGACTTGGATGGCAGAGATGGCTTCACCGCAGAAGTCGGCATACCCCGGCGTGTCGAGATAGAAGAAGTGATGATCCTTCCACGGGCAGTGCAGCGCGGCGGAGAAAATGCTGCTGCGGCGCTCCTGTTCCTCTTTGCGGAAGTCCGAGACGCTTGTGCCTTGGTCGACCTTGCCGATCCGGCCGACGACGCCGGCCTTGAACAGCATCAGGTCCGCCAGCGAGGTTTTGCCCGACCCGGCGTGCCCCGCCAAGGTGAAATTGCGGATATTCTCTGCAACACAGTCCTTCACGGTTTTCTCTCCACCCGGTTACGTAACCTGTTTTCTGAAATCAATGGCCGAAATTACGTAAGTTAACCGCGCGACGGCGAAAGTAAACTCCGCGGCCCAAGAAAGCCAGGGCTGTTTCAAGATTCGTGACTGTCGCGTGCGGTGAGTACCCCCGGCGTGGGGACATGCCGGGGGGACGGCCTGAGGACAGGCCGCCCCTACTTGGTGTGCGCGGAGGCATGGCCTTCCGAGACGCGGCGCCAGATCTTGAAACAGCCCTGCAAGAAAGCGGCAATGCGTCGTCGAAAGGGCGAGTGACTCGCTCCGAGCGCCGCGTTTCCGAGGCACTCCGGACAGAAGCTTGACCGCATTGCCGTCCCCCACGCCCCCCGGTCAGCCCTTTACCGCCGCCTTCAAGCGCCGTTCGAGGGTCTCGAGTTCCGTCTTGAGCGCGGCCGGCAACCGGGCGCCGAACGAGTCGTAGTGTTCGCGGATGGACGGCAGTTCCGCCAGCCAGCCTTGGGTGTCGACGTCCAGCAGGGTTCGCACGTTCTGCTCCGGCAGTTTCAGCCCGGTCAGGTCCAGGGCCTTGGCCGTGGGCAGGCGCCCGATCGGCGTCTCGACCGCCTCGGCCTTGCCCGCGCAACGCTCGAAGACCCACTTGAGTACGCGCGAGTTGTCGCCGAATCCGGGCCAGAGGAACTTGCCTTCCGGACTGCGGCGGAACCAGTTCACGTAGTAGATCTTCGGGAGCTTTGCCGCGTCCGCCCCCGCACCGATGCGCAGCCAGTGTGCGAAGTAGTCGCCCATGTGGTAGCCGCAGAACGGCAGCATGGCGAACGGATCGCGCCGCAACTCGCCCACTTTTCCCGCCGCGGCCGCCGTCTTCTCCGACGCCATGATCGAGCCGAGGAACACGCCGTGCTGCCACGACAGCGCCTCGGTCGCCAGCGGCACCACGCCCCCGCGCCGGCCGCCGAACAGCATGGCGGAGATCGGCACGCCCTTCGGGTCCTGCCACTCGGGAGCGATGACCGGGCACTGCCGCGCCGGAGTCGTGAACCGCGCGTTGGGGTGCGCCGCTTTGCGCCCGCACGCCGGGGTCCACGGCCGCCGCAGCCAGTCCACGAGCGAGCAGGGCGGTTCATCCGTCATGCCTTCCCACCAGATGTCGCCGTCCGGCGTCAAGGCGCAGTTGGTGAAGATCGAGTTGGCGCCCAGGGTCAGCAGTGCGTTGGGGTTGGACTGCATGCTGGTGCCTGGCGCGACGCCGAAGAAGCCAGCCTCCGGGTTGATAGCGTAGAGCCGGCCATCCTTGCCGAATTTCATCCACGCAATGTCGTCGCCGATGCACTCGATCTTCCAGCCCGGCACGGTCGGGTTCATCATGGCCAGGTTGGTCTTGCCGCAGGCGCTGGGGAACGCCGCGGCGACGTAATGGACTTCGCTCTTCGGCGAGGTCATTTTCAAGATGAGCATGTGTTCGGCCAGCCACCCCTCGTCGCGTGCCAGCACCGAGGCGATGCGCAGCGAAAAGCACTTCTTGCCCAGCAGCGCGTTGCCGCCGTAGCCGGACCCGAACGAGATGATCTCGCGCGTTTCCGGGAAATGCGTGATGTACTTGTTGTTCGCGTTGCAGGGCCACGGCACATCGGCCTGGCTTGGTTCCAGCGGCATACCGACCGAGTGCAGGCACTTGACGAAGTCCGAGCTGTCGCCGAGCACATCCAGAACTGCGGTGCCCACGCGCGTCATGATATGCATATTGCAGACGACGTACGGTGAGTCGGTGATCTCGATGCCGATTTTCGAGATGTGGGAACCGATCGGCCCCATGCTGTACGGGATCACGAACAGGGTGCGGCCGCACATGCAACCGCGGAACAGTCCATTCAGGTGCTGGCGCATCTCGTCCGGGTCGCGCCAATTGTTCGTCGGACCGGCTTCCGCCTGCTTCTTCGAGCAGATGAACGTAAACTCCTCGACCCGCGCCACATCGGCGGGATCCGAACGGCAGAAGAAGCTGTTGGGCCGGAGCGCGTCGTTGAGGCGGATGAACGTGCCGGCGTCCACCATCAACTGGGTCATGCTGTCGTATTCCTGCTGCGAGCCGTCGCAGACGTGCACTGAGTCCGGCGTGCACAGCGCCGCCATGTCCTTCACCCACGTCGCCAGTGTGCGATTGCGGATTTCTGTCATTCTCGGACCTCGTCTTTCCTTGCTTGTTTGCGGCTGCTTGAAGGCTCAGGGTTGCCTGGGCTGCAGAATGTCCGTCCTACGCCAACCCTTTGCCGGTCAACTGTTCGAGGGCCTGCACGTACTTTTCGCGCGTCCTGGCCACCACGTCGGCGGGCAGTTCCGGCGCCGGCGGCTGCTTGTTGAAGTTGATCGACTCCAGGTAGTCGCGGACAAACTGCTTGTCCAGGCTCGGCGGGTTGCCGCCCGTGCGGTACTGCTCCGCCGGCCAGAACCGGCTCGAGTCAGGTGTCAGCACTTCGTCGATGAGAATGACCTGACCCTTGCTGTCAAAGCCGAACTCGAATTTGGTGTCCGCAATGATGACGCCACGCGTGGCGGCATAGTCCGCCGCCGTGGTGTAGACCTTGAGAGTCAGTTCGCGCAGTTTGGCGGCGACATCGGCGCCGACCAGTTCGACGACCCGGGCAAAGCTGATGTTTTCGTCATGTTCGCCCTGTTCCGCCTTGTACGCCGGCGTGAAGATGGCCTGGTCCAGCTTGTCGGCTTGCACGTAGTTGGGCCGCAGCGGCAGGCCGCACACCCGGCCGCTTGTCTGGTATTCCTTCCAGCCGGAACCGACCAGGTAGCCTCGGGCCACGCACTCCACCGGAATGGTCTTGACCTTCAAGACCAGAATGCTGCGGCCGGCCAAGTCCTTGGCGCACGCTTTGGCCGGGGCCGGGAACTGGTTCACGTCAGCCGTAACGGTGTGGTTCGGGAGCCATTTCATGAAATCGAACCAGAACATGGACAGCGCCGTCAACACCTTGCCCTTGTCCGGAATGCCGCTGGGCATGACCACGTCAAAAGCGCTGATGCGGTCGCTGGCGACCAGCAGCAGGTGCTCGCCCGTGTCGTAGATGTCCCGCACTTTGCCGCGGCGCGGCGGCGGCAGCCCCGGAATGCTGCTTTCGATCAGAGCGTGGTTCTTGTCGTACTTCATCGCCACATCCTCATGCTGTTTCCCTGCCGAACCCGTTACTCCCCGCCACCGCGGGACCTCAGCCGGCAACATCCCATGTTGCCAGATACAGGACGAGCCCCGTACCGAAGGGTCGTCTACGGCTCGGGCAACGGTTCGGCACGAGGCTCGCCGCCGGCGGGCACAAAATATAACGCCGCCCCGCCACCGAGGCAACGGGGCGGCAAGGTTTTTGCGTGAAGCGCCAAAGACCTAGCCTGCACCTTTCGCTCCCATGTTACTCGCGTGTCACTCTGCGCCGCCGCCCGGCTCGTCCGGGCGCCTGCCTTCGCGGAGCCGCTACGGCAGGCATGCAAGACCCGCGGCGGCGCAAACCGGCACGAGTAACACCAACCTATGATCGGCCGGTCCGCCAGCGGGGACGCTGACGCTTCACTTTCCGGCCGCGCCCCCAGCCGAAGGCGGAGAACAGACGTCACGGGCCCGGGGGGGGCAGGGTTCAGGTGGCCACGGCGCTCGCGACTTCTGGGCTCTTGCAGCGGGGGCCGGCTGGACCGCTACAATGATCACAAATCGTCAATGAATATCAACAACCTCCCTGTTTCATCTGGCCAGTTTACATGATAACTTCTTCCTTGTAGTCTCGAATTGTTGAAAGCACAAAATGTAAACAAGGCCATCTCCAAGGAGCCGCAGTCATGCCGAAAATCACCTTGCTCGGGGCGGGTTCTGGGTTCACCCAGCCGCTGTTTACGGACATCCTGAATGTCGAGGGGCTCAACGAAGGCGTTATCGGCCTGGTCGACATCGACGGTGCGCGGCTGGACGTGAACGTCAAGCTGATGCGGCGCATTCTCGACCTGATGGGCAAGTCGAAGGCGTGGAAGATCGAGGCGTCGACGGACCGGCGCAAGGTCATGAAAGGCACCGATTACCTGATCAGCACGATCGAGGTCTCCGGCGTGCCGTGCGTGCGGCACGACAACGACATCCCGCTGAAGTACGGCATTGACCAGTGCATCGGCGACACGATCGGGCCGGGCGGCGTCATGAAGACGCTGCGGACGCTGCCGCCGTTCATCGGCATCCTCGAGGACGCCAAGAAGCTGTGCCCGAACGCGCTGATCCTGAACTACACCAATCCGATGTCCATGATGACGTTAGGCGCGGTGCGCACGACGAATCAGCCGTTCGTCGGGCTTTGCCACTCGGTGCAGGGCAACTCGCGGCAGATTTCCGATATCCTCGGCATCCCGTACGAGGAGATGGAGTGGCAGTGCGCGGGCGTCAACCACATGGCCTGGTTCACCGTGCTGCGCTGGAAGGGACACGACATGCACGCGCGCCTGCGCGCGGCGGCGGAGCGGCCGGAGGTCATCGAGGCGTTCCCGATCCGCACCGACCTGATCAAGAACCTGGGCTACTTCTCGACCGAAAGCTGCGGGCACTACTCCGAGTACGTACCCTACTACCGGAAGCGGAAGGACCTGCTGCAGAAGCACTGCCGCCAGGGTTACAAGGGTGGCACCAGCTTCTACGCCGACAACTGGCCGAACTGGCGCAAGGCCACTGACGAGCGGCGTCGCGAAATGGCCGAGGGCAAGCGCAACATCTCGCTGAACCGCGGCCATGAGTATGCCTCGGACATTATCGAAGGGCACCTGTTCGACCGCAAGAAGGTCATCTACGCCTCGGTGAAAAACACCGGGCTGATCCCGAACCTGCCGCAGACCGGGGTCGTCGAAGTCGCGACGCTGGTCGACAAACGCGGGTTCATGCCCTGCTACTTCGGCGACCTGCCCGAGCAGTGCGCCGCGCTGTGCCGCTCGAACATGGCCGTGTTCGAGCTGACGGTGCAGGGCGTCCTGGACCAGGACCGCGAGGCGGTCATCCACGCCATGATGATGGACCCGCTGTCCGCCGCCGTCTGCTCGCTCGGCGAACTCCGCTCGATGGCCGAAGAGCTGTTCGCGGCGGAGAAAGAGTTCATCCCCAAGTGGTGCGCCAAGCCGAAGGCGGTCGCGGCCGTTGGCGGCTGCCCGCCGATCACCGACTTCGTCCGCACCTGCGAGGTCAGCAAAATTCTGCCGCACACGGCGCTGGCCCAGGTCGCCTACCCGACGAACATGAAGGCGCTCGGTATGGCGGCGCGCACGTTCGGCGGCAATTTCTGCCAACGGCATGAAGAACTGGACAAGGCCGGCGCCGCGCTGGTCTACTACGCCTGCCGTATCCAGTGCCCGACGGCCATGAAGCTGAAGGCGCTCCTGGGCTACGACGGCCCAGTGAAGATGTGGATCGACGGCAAAGAGGTCTTCTCCGACCCGAACGGCACGAACCCCGCGAAACCGGACGCCGCCAAGATCGCGTTCACGGCGACGAAGGGTGAGCATGAAGTCCTCGTGGCGCTCGACTCGAACACCGGCAACGCCTGGGGTATTTTCCTGCGGTTCGAGCGCGTCGACATCTCGAAGCGCGACCAGATACAGGGCCTGCCGCCCTCGAAACTGCCGACCCTGCCGGGCACCCGGTTCGAAGGCGGCGTCGAAGCCGTCTCGTCCATGTCCGCGCGCCACGTCGAGGCCAAAGGCCGGAAGAAGAGATAGCGACCTGTGCAATAGGCGGAGTGGGGCCGGGTGGGGCGCGGCGCCAGCCCAGACCGGCCCCGTTCTCCGACAGTACCGCGGGCGGCCCTCCGCCCGCCATTCGAGCCTTGTGCTGCGTGCGTGCCGGAAAGCGGGCGGGGGGCCGCCCGCTGTACTGTCGGAAGGGAACGGGTCCTGATCCCCCTATCAAATGGTCCGCAGTAACACCGCTTCCTGTCACAATGCCTTTTGTCCCCGCCGTGGCTTGCGCCATCCGCGCCCAACAATAGATTGACCGGTCGACGGTGGAGGCGCGCCTTCCCTGTGATCCATGGCGCAGCAAGCCCCGGGGTGGCAAGGTCATGACGTTTCGCAGTACGCTCATCGGTCTGACGGCAGCGGCGTTCCTGGCGCTGTACTGCTACTTCAGCGACCACGTAGTCCGCGCCAGCGAACTGGTCGGCAATCTCATGCCGCCGGTCGTGTACGGCGGGTTGCTCGTGCTGCTGCTGCTCGCCGCGCTGCTGGCGCGCGTGGCGGGCGGGAAGCTCAAGTTCTCCGGCAAGGAGATCGCTGCCGTCGTCATTCTGGTGCTCTGCGCCTGCGGCATTCCCGGGCGGCTGGCGCAGTCCATGCCATCGAGCATCATGCTGCCGCAGCACGACGTGCGCACCAAGCCCGGCTGGCGCCAGGAGCGGGTCGTCGACCTGGTCCCGAAGCGCATGCTGCCCGACGTCAGCGGTGAGCAGGGCGATCGCGCCCTGAACGGTTTCATCACCGGCCTGGCGCTGGGCGACCGGCACATCCGCCTGTCCGACGTGCCGTGGTCCGCCTGGGCGCGACCGCTCCTGTTCTGGTCACCGCTGCTGCTGCTGTTTGTCGCCGCCACGTTCGGCCTGGCCGCCGTGTTCCACCGGCAGTGGAGCCAGCACGAACAACTTCCCTACCCCATCTCCGTGTTCACGCACGCCCTGATCGCCGATGACGACCAGAACGGCGGCAGCCTGTTCCGCAACCGCATGTTCTGGATCGCGTTCGCGATCGTGTTCCTCATTGAGCTGGACAACTACGCCTGCCTCTACTGGCCAAACCTGCTGATTCCCGTGTCGCTGCGCTTCGATTTCACCGCCGCCGCACCGGCATTCGAGACGCTCGTCAAAGGCAAGGGCGCCGCGTTGCTGACGCCGCAAATCCTGTTTCCGGTCATCGGCCTGGCGTACTTCCTCGCCTCGGACATCTCGTTGTCCATGGCGGTTGGACCGTGGATCTACTGCTGCATTGCGGGCGTGTGCGTGGGCTACGGCGTGGAGCTGCGGCCGGGCCGCGAGATGGCCCTGAGCATCGAGAGCTTCCTGTACTCGGGCGGGTACTTCGGCATCCTGGTCATGGTGCTGTACACCGGGCGCCACTACTACTGGAACACGCTGCGCCGCGGCGTCGGCCTGGCCTCCAAGGAGGAGATTCCTGACTACGCCGTCTGGGGCATGCGCCTGTTCCTGGTCTGCGCACTGCTCGCCGTCCTGCACCTGGTGACGCTCGGACTGGCCTGGTACGTGGCCGCGCTCTACCTCGTGTTCGCATTCATGGTCTATGTCGTGGTCAGCCGCATCATTGCCGAGACCGGCGCGTTCATGATCGGCACGTTCGTGTTCCCGGGCGTGCTGCTCTGGGGCCTGTTCGGCGCTGCCTGCCTCGGCCCGCAGGCAATGGTGACCCTGTTCATGCTCTGCACCGTGCTGATGCTCGTGCCGGGCCGCGCGCCCATGGCGTTCGTGGCGCAGGCGTTCAAGCTCGCGGAACTGTCGGACGTCAGCCTGGCCAAGGCGCTGCGCTGGGGGCTGGTCGTGCTGGTGCTCGCCCTGGCCCTGGCCATCCCCAGTTCCATCTACTGGCAGTACGACCGCGGCACACCCGCCTACGGCTACCCGCGCATTGCCGCCACGTACCCGTTCGAGAACACGGTCGAGGTCATCCACAAGCTCAAGGCGCAGGGCCTGCACGAACAAGCGACGCAGGCGACCGGCGTGGCGCGACTGGCGAGTATCGCGCCGAGCTGGCCGCACCTCGCCGCGTTCGCGATCGCCGCGTTCCTGGCAATGCTGTTCGGCGCCGGGCGGCTGTTCTTCCGGTTCTGGCCGCTGCACCCGGTGATCTTCCTGTTTCTCGGCGGCTCGGCCGCCATGCTCATGGCGTTCTCGTTCGGACTCGGGTGGCTGATCAAGGTCGCGGCCAGCCGCTACGGCGGCGCACGGCTCTACCAGCGCCTGAAACCACTCATGATCGGCCTGATCGCCGGGAGCATGGCCGGCCAGTTCGTCCCGCTCGTCGTCGGCACCCTGCGCTATCTCATCCTCGGCCAAAGTTCACTCTGAGGACGGAACGCACCGACACGCGGGGTCGGGACTGCGAGGGCGCTGCCCCCGCGCCCCCGCCGGGGACACCGCGTGCCCCCGGACCCCCGCATCTTTGTCACGCGGATCGCGATGCCGGCTGCCGGCATCGCGATCCGCGTGACAACAGCCGTATCTTGTTCGCGTTGCCCCGGCCGCGGCATCGCGGCCGGGGCAACGCGAACCAGATAATCGGGATGGGTCCGGGAAGGGCCAATGGTCCTTCCCGGCAGGGGTGCGGGGACAGAGTCCCTGCACTTCGCAATGGAGGCGGACCAGCGCACATGGCACAGGACCGGCAACAGCATACGTCGCCGAGCGACGCCACGCTGCCCTGCCTTTTGGCGGTGGACGTGGGCATGCGCTGCGGGCTGGCATGGTTCCGCGGCGACGGGGTGCTGCTCGACTACCTGTCCCGGTCGTTCCCGTCGCGAGCGGGACTGAAGACCGCCGTACGGCAGCTTTGTCGGCGGCAGCCGCTCACGCACCTCGTCCTCGAAGGCGGCGGCGACACGGCCGAACCGTGGCTGCGCGAGGCGACGCGGCTCGGCCTCGACGTGGAAAGCGTAAGCGCCGAAACCTGGCGCGAGGACCTGCTCTACCTCCGTCAGCGGCGCACGGGCCAGCAGGCCAAGCGCACCGCCGACACGCTGGCCCGCGACGTCATCGCACGTTGCGGCGGGAAAAAACCCACCTCCCTGCGCACTGACGCGGCCGAAGCCATCCTGTGCGGCTACTGGGCGGCAAGGCGGCTCTTTCCCGCCCACGCGCGCGGAGTCGTGCCGGTGCGCTTCCGGAACACCGTCGAGAAGTAGTTGCTGTCGTTGAACCCGCAGGCGTACGCCGCTTCCGTGACCGTGTGCGATCCGACGCGCAGAAGGACCTTCGCCTTCTCGATCCGCAGGTCCGCGAGCAGGTCACGGAACGACGCGCCGCACCGCTTCCGGATCATCTGCCCCAGGTAGTTCGGATGCACGTGCAACTGCGCCGCCAGATCGCTCAACCGCACATCCTCGTGGTAACGGTTCCGGATGAACGTCAGGACCGCGTCGCGGTAGAAGTCGGACGGCTTGTGCTTGGCTAACCGGTGCCCGGCCGCGACCCAGTGGCCGAGCATCAGCCGCACTGTCTCACACAGGAGCTGCCCGTAGTCGCGGAGCTGTGCCTTTCGTTCCGGTGTGACCGCCGGGATCGCCGGGCCGTTGTACGTCTTTCCGCCCAGCGGCCTGAGGGCCGACACGCGCAGGCTTCCCAGGAACCACACGCCCACGACCGCGTCCTCGAAGACGACGGGGCAAACCCAATCCCAGATGCCCTGGGGACAGACGGACTCAAACGATGCCCGCAGCTTCTCGGCCTTCTTCAGCGACCGCACCTTGGCCGCCGAACACCGCGGCTGGTTGCCCTGGAGCTTGGCGAACTCACAGTACGGCCCGTGGTGACAGTGCCACTTCTCCGGCAGCCGCAACAGCGGCACCTCCAGCGTCACGCCGGTCAGGTCTTCGAAGTTGACCACACAACCGGACGCCGCCTCGAGCCAGGTCAGAAGATCGGCGAGCGTGAAGGTTTCTGGTGGTTGCGGCATGGGTCGAAATCCTCCCTTGCCGGACGGCCATCTCCTGCGACTCGGTACGGTTCAACCTGTGCAGGCAAGCCCGTAGAGCGAGACGGCTGTCAGCGACAGTGGCGCGGGACCTCTGGGACCGCAGCAGGGTGCTCGGGGCCGTCCCGGCCCCAGCCCCTCGGCCGGGGACCGGCCCGAGTACTCTGCTTCGGCCCGGGACGGTCCGAGCCACTGCTCGCTCGACCGCATCCTGACCCGGACAAGCCGCCCATCGGTGAGGACGGCCAGAACCGCGTCTGTCACTATTCTTTGTTTTTTCGAGATCATGTCGACAAACTGTCAAGGCTGAATAGACAAATGTCAAGTATGGTGAAGATAGTAAATGCAAAGATACATGCCAAGGAGACCCAAACCATGTCCACCGACCAGGAACTTGGCCGCAACATCCCGGTCACCGGCGAGTACGACGTCATCGTCTGCGGCGGCGGGCCGACCGGGTTTGTCGCCGCGACGGCCGCCGCACGGCGCGGCGCCAAGACGCTGCTGCTCGAGCGCTACGGGTTCCTCGGCGGCACCGCCACCGCCGCCATGATGGTCGAGTTCGGCGGTATGCACGACGGACGCCAACCCCTGCTGGGCGGCGTCACGCACGAGTTCCTGCATCGGCTCGACGCCTATGGCGGCACGCACTTCACCAACGCCGCCGCGCATTCGATGATTTTCGACCCGGAAAGCATGGTTGCCGTTTGCCAGGCCATGGCGCTGGAGAACGGCGTGCGCCTGCTGCTCCACACCTGGATAGCCGGCGCGATCACCGAGGGTCGCCGTGTCATGGGCGTCGTCGTGGAGAACAAGTCTGGCCGCCAGGCCATTCGTGGCAAAGTGGTCATCGACTGCACCGGCGACGGCGACGTGGCCGCGCGCGCCGGCGCCGCGTTCGGACTCGGCCGCCCGGGCGACGGGAAACTGCAGCCGGTCACGCTCGAACTGCTGCTCGGCAATGTGGACGCGACCCGCGTCAACTACGACCACCACAAGGTGCTGATCCCGCGCATCGCCGCGGCGCGGCAGGCCGGGACGTGGAGCATCCCGACGGACCAACTCTTCTCGTGGGGCCGGGTCCACAAGCGCGGCGCGCCCGACGACCCGCAGCGCGCCTTCTTCTTCATCAACGGCACCAATGCCATCGACTGCGACGGCACGGACGCCGAATCCCTGACCGCCGCCGAAATCCAGACCCGCAGCCAGGTCGACCCGATGCTGGAGTTCCTGCGCGCCAATGCGCCGGGCTTCGAGCACTGCTACCTCGACCGTGCCGCGGCCCAGATCGGCATCCGCGAAACACGCCGCATCACGGGCGACTACACGCTCACCCGCGACGACGTTCTCGCCGCGCGGCACTTCGAGGATGGCGTTGTGCCCGGGTGCAATTCGATCGACGTGCACGAGGTCTCCGGCAAGGCGTTCGCGCACGAGTACCTGAAGCAAGGCACGCATTACCAGATCCCGTACCGCTGCTTCCTGCCCAAGGGCCTCGACGGACTGCTCGTCGCCGGGCGCTGTTTGTCGGCCGACCACTTCGCGCTCGGCTCGGTGCGCGTCATGATCGTGACCATGCCCATGGGCGACGCGGTCGGCATCGCCGCGGCACTCGCCACCGAGCGAAGCCTCACGCCGCGCCAGGTGCCGGTGCAGGACGTGCAAGCCGCCCTGCAGGCGCAGGGCACCGTCCTTGAGCCGGTTGGGGGCTGAGGCAAGCGGAATTCCCAGTCCTGCTCTCGCAGAAGGCCGCCGACCGTGGCCACCGTCAGCGACCTGTGGAGTGCGGCGGCAGAGGGCGAATGAACGCCCGGCGACGCCGCTTTGGCTGAAACGCTCTGCCCTGCCGATGCGCCACAGCCAACGCGGTGTCGCGCCCACCCCACTCCGAGCGACGGGGCATGTGACCGCCACCCCGGCGATTTTCCTGGCCCATCGCACTTGCCTGTCTAACGTTTATTATCTATAATTAAGCGTGGTGAATGTCCGAGTCTGGCGACGATGCTGTCGCATCGGCGCCAGCCCCAAGCGGGCACACGGTACGCTATGACTCACGACCCTAAATCAACATCACGGAAGCTCGATGAGCTGCGCGCCAAGCTGGACCAGCTCCGGCGCGGCGGCGGCAAAGCCGCGCCTGCACCGCGATCGAAGGACCTGCTGTTCACCGCCGAAGACCTGCGGCGGAGGCTGGAGAAGGAACGGGTGCAGGGGCAACGGGCTGCGGGCGGGGAGAAACCCGGACCGCCTGAAGGGCGTGTCGATTTAGTGAGGCAGCGGGCCTTCCAGAGTGGCGGGAGCGGCTCGCTCCCGCATGCCGGACCGAGCCGGTCCGGCCACGTTGGGCGTGGTTGCGCATCTGAGGCGGTTAAATCGACGGGCCCTGAAGGCGGAACGACAAGCCTGGGACACGCCACCTCGGCATCACGAACTAAAGCCACCGCGCTGGCGCCGATCGTGTACGGGCGGCACCTGCCGCGGCGCGAGCCGCCGAAGAAGGCGGCACCACAGGTCACCGGGCCGCACGTGGTGCTCGAGACGGCAGTGACCGGCCGTGAGGTCGTGCACCCCAGACTGGGCAAGGCGTTCCTGATCGCCACGGACATGGACAGCGAAGACCAGGTTCCGGAGATCAGTCGCGAACTGCGCGAGCGGTTCGCGGACAAGACCTCTGCACTGCTGCAGCGCGTGGCGGCGCAGGCGGGCGCTGCGGAGTTCGCACCTGCCGACGTGGTGTTCATGGACCTGGAGACGACCGGGCTGTCGAGCTCGCCGCTGTTCCTGGTCGGCGCCATGGTGTGGGAGCGGAACGGCCTCGAGGTGCGCCAGTTCCTGGCGCGCAATTACGCCGAGGAAGCGGCCGCCATCGGCTGCTTCCTCGACGAGTGCGCGCGACACCGGTTCCTGGTAACGTTCAACGGCAAGAGCTTCGATCTGCCGTACCTGCGCATGCGTGCGGCGGCGAACGGCATTCCGTTCGAAATGGAGCCGTTCCACTTCGACCTGCTGCATGAGTGCCGCCGCATCTGGAAAGGCGTGCTGCCGAATTGCAGCCTGCAGACGCTCGAACGACACGTCTGCGGCCGCGGCCGGAGCGGGGATATCCCGGGTATGGAAATCCCGGACGCGTACCACGCCTTTGTCCGTACCGGCAACGCCTGGCAGATGGTCGATATCCTGCGACACAACCTGCTCGACCTGGTGACGCTGGCCGACCTGATGACACGATTGCCGGCCCCGAGTGAGTGATGGCGAGGGAGCGCGGGGGTTTCCCACCCCCGCACCCCCGGCCAAGGGGCGTCGCGACTCCCCTTGGAACCCCTCGATTCTTGTCTTCGAAATTCGGCTGCGAGCGCAACACTCGCAGCCGAATTCCGAAGACGGAGCCGTCCGTCAGCGGCGGCATGGCGCAGCCCGCACCATACCGCCGCTGACGGAGTGAAGACGCGACCCGTGCGGACAAGTCCAGAATAGAGTAAAGTGGCAGTGGCGCGGGACCTCCGGGACCGCAGTAAGGTACTCGGGTCCGTCCCGGACCGAGGCCCTCGGCCGGGGACCGGCCCGAGTACTCTGCTTCGGACCGGGACGGTCCGAGCCACTGTAAGAAACATGAACACGGACGATTTCATCCAGCGCCTGCGCGCCGATCCGAACTATGCGGATCAGATCGTGCACGTGCACGAGGATCCAGCGCGGGCGGCGGAACTCATCGAGCCGGCGCGTCTCGGGCTGCCGCACTACGCGGAACTGCTGCGCCGGATCGGCATTGCGCAGCTCTACTCGCACCAGGCGCAGGCACTGCGGCTGATTGCAGAGGGGCGGGATGTGGCTGTCGCCACCGGTACGGCCTCGGGCAAGAGCCTGTGCTACGCCCTGCCGATCCTCGCCACCGCGCAGGCCGACCGCGAAGCACGCGCCCTGCTCCTGTTCCCGACCAAGGCGCTGTGCCAGGACCAGTTCCGGCACTTCAGCGAGCTGCAGGAAAAGACCGGCCTTGCCGACCGCCTCGCCGGCGTGCTCGACGGCGACACCCCCTCCCCGCTGCGCCGGCGCCTGCGCGACCGCGGGTCGGTCGTGTTCAGCAATCCCGATATGGTGCACACCGCGCTGATGCCACAGCACGCGCGCTGGGCCGAATTCCTGGCGCAACTGCGGTTCCTGGTTCTGGACGAACTGCACATCTACAGCGGCCTGTTCGGCTCGAACATGGCGCTGCTCCTGAACCGGTTCCTGCGTATTTGCCGCCACTACGGGTCGCGGCCGCAGATCATTGCGTGTTCTGCGACGATCGCGAATCCTGCGGAGCTCGCGCAACACCTCACCGGTGGCGCGGTCGCACTCGTGGATCACGACGGCAGCCCGCGCGGACGCCGGCAGTACGTGCTCTGGAACCCGCCGCGCTTGCGCGAGACGCCGTACCGCTCGCGACGCAGCGCCAATGTCGAGGCGCACGAACTGATGGCGGCGCTCGTGGCCCTGGGCGTGCCGACGATCACGTTCTCGAAAGCGCGCGTCACGGCCGAACTCATCCACCGCTACGTCACCGAGCGGCTGCTGACCGTTGCGCCGGGGCAGGTGTCCAAGGTCACACCGTACCGCGGCGGCTACCGGCCCGAGGACCGGCGCGAGATCGAACGGCGTCTGTTCGCCGGCGAACTGCTCGGCGTCAGCACGACTCCGGCGCTCGAGCTGGGCATCGACGTCGGCGGCCTTGATGCCGCCATCCTGGTCGGCTACCCCGGCACCCTGGCGTCGTTCTTCCAGCAGGCGGGTCGCGCCGGACGCAGCGGTCGCGACGCGCTCGCCATCCTGATCGGCCTGGACACGAGCATCAACCAGTTCATCCTCGCGCACCCCGGGTATCTGTTCGGCCGCTGCATCGAGCGGGCGGTGATCGAACCAGAGAATCCGTTCGTCCTGCTCGGGCACCTGCGCTGCGCCGCACACGAACTGGCGGTGGCCGAGAGCGAACTCCGCACGTTCGGACCGCACGCCGAACTGGTGGCACGCATCCTGGTCGAGAACCTCAAACTGCGCAAGATCGGCGACCGCTGGTACTACGCCGCCGCCGAAGTGCCGCAACACGAAGTCTCGCTGCGCGGCTACTCGGACGCAAACGTGCTCATCCAGGACGCCGACACCGGCGAGGTCCTCGGCGAGGTGGACCGTTACGATGCCGAGCCCATCGTCCACCCGGAAGCCATCTACATGCACCGCGGCGACACGTACCGCGTCCTCGAACTCGATCTGGACCGGAACCTCGCCCACGTCCGCCGCGAGGAGGTCGACTACTACACGCAGCCGCTCGGGGGCACGGACGTGCACCACATCGACCACCAGCTCCGCGAGAAACCGTTCGGCACCGGCCGCGTCTACTGGGGCGAAGTCACCGCCGGGTGCCGCACCTACGCCTACGAGAAGATCCGGTTCTACTCGCTCGACGCGGTCTCGGTGCACGGCCTGAAACTGCCGGTCATGGTCCTGGAAACCATGGCCGTCTGGATCGTGCCGCCCGAACCGCTCATGGCCAAAGTCCGCAAGGCGAACCTGGACGTGCACGCCGGCCTGCGCGGCATCGGCTACGCCACGCGCATGCTGCTGCCGCTGTACATCACCTGCGACACGCTCGACTTCTCGCACACCATCGGCAGCGTCAATGCACCGTGGAACGCGATCTTCATCTACGAGCGGTATCCGCACGGGCTCGGCTTCACCGCCCAGGCGTACGACCGCATGCACGAGATCCTCCCTGCCGTGCGCGAGGCCATCGCCCGTTGCGCGTGCGCGGACGGCTGCCCCTGCTGCGTCGGCAAGCCGCTGCGGCAGCAGACGAGCTGGAACGTCGAACGCGGCGAGGGACACATCCCGAGCAAAGCAGCCGCGCTGGTGATCCTGGACGGCCTGCTCGGCGACGGCAGTGCGCTGGTCGCGCCCGACACGCTGGCCCTCGCCGAGAGCGATGCCGCCCGGACCGAGCGGCTTGCGCAAGCCTTGCGCCGGCGCCTCGAGCGCATGCGCGAACCGCAGGTGTTCCACCCGGTCACGCCCAAGCCCGCGGTGCACACGGAGTACCCCGCCGCCGAAAAACCAACGGAGTTGCCCAAGCCCGACGTGACGCGCCGCGTCGAACTGCGCCGCGATTTCGAGCGCAACCTGCGCCAGCGCATGGCGAAAGCCGGAGCCCCGCCCGTCAGCGAGCGCCAGCGAGCCAAGGGCACACGAGATCCCCGACGCGAAGACCGCCCAAACCCATCAACGGAGACCCGAAAACGTGGACGTTGAAACCTTGATGAAGCGCCTGCAGCGGCAGGAGTTCGTGTCCAGCCAGGTTGTGTCGAGCCGGCGCCTGCCGGAACGCGCCGCGACGTTTCAGGACGTGCATGGCGGCCTGCACCCCGCCTCCACGGCCGCCCTCCAGCGGCTCGGCATCGCACAACTCTATTCGCACCAGGCCACGGCGGTCAACGCGCTGCGCGAAAGCGCCAGCATCGTTGTAGTGACCGGCACAGCCAGCGGCAAGACGCTCTGCTACACGGTCCCGATCCTGGAGGAGATCCAGCGCGACAGCCTCTCCACCATGCTGCTGATTTACCCGACCAAGGCCCTGGCCCAGGACCAGCTCCGGGCGCTGTCCGCACTCCAGGACGAGGACGGCGGCGGTACGACGTTCGCCGCCGGGACCTACGACGGCGACACGCCGCAGACACTGCGCCGCAACCTGCGCGACCGCGCCAACGTCATCCTCACCAACCCGGACATGCTGCACCAGGGCATTCTGCCGCAGCACGCGCGATGGAACCGCTTCTTCGCGCACCTCCGCTACGTGGTGATCGACGAAATCCACGCCTACCGCGGCGTGTTCGGCTCGCACCTGGCCAACGTCATCCGCCGGTTGCAGCGCATCTGTCGGCACTACGGCTCGACGCCGCAGTTCATTTGCTGCTCGGCAACCATTGCCAACCCGAAGGACCACGCTGAGCGCATCTGCGGCCGCGACATGGTGCTGGTCAACAACGACGGCTCGCCGCGCGGCCCGAAGCACGTCGTGTTCTGGAACCCGCCCCCGCTCACGACAGCCGCGTCCGGCCCAACGGACAACTGGCGCTTCGGCGGCGACCGGCGCAGTCCGATCGGCGAAGCCGTGCACCTGCTCGCGCTGCTCGTGAAGGAGGGCATTCAGACCATCGCGTTTGTCCGCACACGCTTGGCGGCGGAACTGATCTTCAAGGACTGCCGCGAGCGTTTGCGACCGGTGTCGCGACGGCTGTCCGAATCGGTGCATGCCTACCGCGGCGGCTACCTGCCGGAAGAGCGGCGCGAGATCGAGCGGCGTCTGGTGAACAAGGAGATCCTCGGTGTCGCCAGCACCAACGCGCTTGAACTCGGCATCGACATCGGCAGCCTCGATGCGTGCCTGATCGTCGGCTACCCGGGCACCATCGCCAGTTTCTGGCAGCAGGCCGGGCGCGCCGGGCGCGGCCGCGAGGACAGCGTCGTGTTCCTCATCGGCCAGAACGCGCCCATGGACCAGTACCTGATGGCACACGACGACTTCCTCTTCGCGCAGTCGCCCGAGCAGGCGGTTGTGGACCCGGACAACCCGCACGTCGCCGTCGGGCACCTGCGCTGCGCGGCGCACGAACTGCCCCTGTCCAAAGAGGATGCGGCGCTGTTCGGCCCGTACGCGGAAGCGATCCTCGACCTGCTCAGCGAGGAAGAGACGGTGCGGCAGCTCGACGAGCACTGGTACTGGGCCAGTTCCGATTACCCGGCGGCGAACGTCAGCCTGCGCAACATCGCCGGGCCGGTGTTCACCATCCAGGACGAAGCCGAGGGGCAGAAGGTCATCGGTACGCTCGACGAGATCAGCGCCCTGTCGCAGCTCCACGACCACGCCGTGTACCTGCACGCGGGCGACACCTACTTCGTGAACAAGCTCGACCTCGAGCAGAAGATCGCGCACGTCGAGAGACGCGACCTGGACTACTACACGCAGTCGGTGCAGATGTCGCAGATCACGATCGACGAAGGCCGCGAGGAGGAGGAGTGGCGCGACGGCCTGCTCGGGTTCGGCGACGTGACCGTCGTCACCACCATTCCGATGTTCAAGAAGGTGCGGTTCCACTCGCGCGACAGCCTCGGTTTCGAGAAACTCGAACTGCCGCCGCAGACGCTCGAGACGGTCGCGCTGTGGTGGGCACCGCCGCCATGTATCGCTAAGATGCTGAGCGAGAAGCAGTTACTCGTTGGAGAGGCGCTCATCGGCATCGCCAACGTGCTGGCCGACGTGGCGTCGCTGTTCGTGATGTGCGACGAGCAGGACATCGGCACGGTGGTGGACGCACGCAGCCTGAAACGCGACGCGCTGTTCCTGCACGACCGCTACCCCGGCGGCATGGGCTACGCGCGGCGCTGCTTCGAGCAGTTCGAACCGATCATGCAGACGGTCGCCGAGGTCATCCGCAAGTGCGGCTGCCCGGACGGCTGCCCGTCCTGCGTCGGCTCCGCCATCCCGCCGTTCGCCGCCACCGACCTGGACTCCGCCGTGCGCGGCCGCATCCCGAACAAGGAAGCCGCGTTGGAACTGCTGAACGCACTGCTGTAAGGCGGCCCGCATGGGACGGATGCGACGGATGCGACATATGGGACCTGTGCGCACCAGGTGACTCATCTGGTGGCATGGCGTGCAGCGCACTGCATCAGGTGGTATATTCGCGGGCAGGCCAACCACTGGAGATCCGGCAATGAGTGCGACGCTGCAACTGCATCCCCGCTACGTGACCGGCAAGAACGGCAAACGGGAGGCCGTAATCCTTCCTCTCATCGAGTACGAGGCGCTCCTCGAGGATCTCCGCGATTTGGCCATTGCTGCTGAGCGGCGCGACGAAGGTACGATCTCGCACGAGGAACTGGTCGCGGAGTTGAAGAGGGATGGCCTCCTACAGAATTGAGTGGAGGACCTCGGCTCGGAAGGAGTTGAGGCGGCTCGACCGGACGGTTATTCCACGTATCGTCGATGCCGTGGGAACGCTGGCCACGGATCCCTTTCCGCCCGGGTGCCGCAAGTTGAGCGGCGGTGAGCAGACTTACCGCATCCGCATTGGCGACTACCGCGTCGTGTACGAAGTGATCGGTAAATGCCTCATCATCGAGATCGTGCGCGTTCGGCACCGGAAGGACGCGTACCGATAGAGACATCACGGGGCTTTGCCCCTACCTGAGCTTCCTTGTTTCCGTCAGGTACTCACTGCTCCACGTCACGCACCTGCTGTCTCCCTCCCCCGTCACTGTCGCGTGTGAATAGAGCCGAAGGTACAACGCGCCCTTCACCTTCTTTCGCTCGGCGATACCGCGCCACGTTTGGCATACGGACGCGCCATGTGGAGTGCGGCGGCAGAGTCCAAGCCGGCAGGCGGGACGGCGACGCCGCTTTGGTTGTGGAGCGTCGCGCGGGCCATGCGTCTCAGCCAAAGCGGTGTCGCGCCGCCCGTGGCGGACTTGCCACCGCGCTCCATATGACAAGCCCCCACGCCAAACCACCATCGGGGTCACTGAGTCCGTCGTGGCAACGCGCGTGCCGGACCGCGTGAACGCGGAACTACGAGCCTGGCATCCTGCTCGTACAGAGTGCTCCGGCGACGGGCTGAAGCCGCATCGTCCAACTTCCGGCTGAAGCCGGGACTCTGACGGGAGAGCGCGGGCACAATGCGTGCGCGGTTCGGGACATGGCGTGTAGTATAGTATCGGCATGTCCGCGCATGCCCGGGACGCCGACCACGCCACTAGGTCTCCCCGCCGTCAGGCACCACACGTCTCATCCGTCGTGTACGTCCTATTCGTCCCCTTCCCCTCCCCTACTTCATCTCGCCGAGCAACTTCACGGCGGTATCCGCCCAGAGTTGGCCGGTGCCTTTGGGGGCGCGCACGTGGCGACAGAGGCGCGTTTCGTAGCTGCCTTCGTCCATGGCTTTGTCGGTGGCGATGTAACCGGCCGAGCCGTTGGCCAGTCCGACGACCATGGTCTGGCGGAACGGCGAGCGCGCCTTGACGTCGAGCCCGATCTCGCAGAACACCTCGCCGTGCAGGCCGACAATGCCCAGGTCGCCGACGCGCAGCGCGTGCACCGGCACGTCCCACTCGGCGGGCAGTTCGCTTAGAAGTACCAGTTCGCGGGCGTACGCCCACTCCATGTCGGCCGGCTTGGCCTCGCCCGCGAGCTGCTCGCGCGCCTTGGCGAGTTCCTCCGACGTGGCGGTGCGCGCCTTGAACCGGACCGTGGCCAGCCGCGCATCGAGCGTGACGTCGGAGCGGAAGTCCTCTTCACGCAGCGTGTTCCAGACCTTCCACGCCTCGGCGGCCACCACGTTGGCCACGCGCTCGATCTGGGCATACGGGTGCGGCGAGGAGCGGCCGGGTTTCGTGAAGTCGCAGTTGTTGATGTTGCCCTGGCAGCCGTTCGCGAGAATGGTCGTGAACTCGGCGCCGGCACAACGCTGCAGGGCCTTGCCGAATTCCGCAAAGTAGTCCGCCGAGATCCAGGAGTGCTCCTTCGAGCCGCCAACGCCGACGTAGTGCAGCGCGAGGTTGGCGAACACCGCAATCGGCTGGCGTTGCGGAGTCCGCACGATCATCAGACCCAGTTGCGGGTCGGTCGGGCCGGCCGGCCGGACCTTGTCCGGGTTCTCGTAGCCCGGGTTCATGCGAACCGAGCCGTCCTTCATGTGCCAGCGGCGGTTGTGCACTTCGCCGGTGCAGTCGCCGGCGGCCATCGCGACCTGGGCCGGCTGCAGCCGTTGCAGCGCCATCGCGAACGCATCGGCAATGCGCGGCGCCGTGTCCTGACCGTACTTCTCCTCCTTCGGCGTGCCCAGCGCCCCGACAATGCTCGGCCCCGTGTGCGTGTGCGTCGCCGAGATCAGCACGTTCTGCGGCGGCACGCCGGTCAGTTGCTGAATCCGCGCCTTGGCGGCAGCGACCACCTCGACCGGCACATCGATCACATCACAGACCACGAACCCGAGCGTCGTGTCGCCGGCACGCAACACGATCGCCCGGACCAGCAGCGGGTCGTGGATGTTGCTCGCCACGCGGTCCGTGAAGTAACCGCACATGTGGCAACCCAAATTCGGCGTGATGTCAACCGACGCAGTTCCTGCGAGAAGCTCCGTCATGGTGGTGTCCCTTTCGGTGCTGGGCCGTTTGCCTCAATCCCGTTACGATACGTCCGCCGCAGTCGACGCGCAATCCGGCGTGTGCGTCGGCCAGGGCTGTTTCAAGATCCGTGACTGTCGCGTGCGGTGAGTACCCCCGGCGTGTCCCCACGCCGGGGGGCGGCCTGAGGACAGGCCGCCCCCACTTGGTGTGCGCGGAGGCTTGGCCTTCCGAGGCGCGGCGCCGGATCTTGAAACAGCCCTGTGCGTCGGCTGCCGCCGGGTAGTACCGCGGGCGGCCCTCCGCCCGCCAGCACCGCCCGGAGAGCCGGGCGGTGGTGTACATCCCGGGCTGGAAGGCTCACCGCTGACCGGCGAACGGCGGAATCGTGGGCCGGTAGTCACGCCACTCGCCCGGCTGGAAGAACACGCGCATCAGGAACAGCCCCTGCGGCGGCGCGCTCTCCGCGGCGGCGCACCGGTCTTTGGCCGCCAGCACGCGTGCGACGTCCGCCGGCGTGGCCCGGCCCTGCCCGACGTGCACCAGGTACCCGACCATGCTGCGCACCATTCGGTACAGGAAGCTGTTGCCCACGACACTGAAGCAGACCAGGTCCCCCGCGGTCAGCACCTCGACGTTGTACATCGTTTTGACCATCACCTCGTCGGCGCGCCCGGAGTTCACGGCGAACGAGGAGAAATCGTGTTCGCCGACGAACGCCGCAGCCGCCTCCTGCATGGCCTCGAGACACAGCGGCCGCCGGGAGTGCCAGACGAAACGGGCCCAGAGCGGGTCGCTCTTCTCGCCGGCGTAGACGGCGTAGGTATAGGCTTTCCCGCACGCGCTGTGGCGGGCGTGAAACTCCGGCGGCGCCTCGGCGACATCCAGGATCTTCACGTCCTCCGGCAGCCAGCGGTTCAGCGTCCGGCGGATGTGGGTGGCGTCGAACTCCGGCGGTGTACCGACGGCAAAGCTCACGTGCTGATCCAGCGCATGCACGCCGGCATCCGTGCGACTGGTCCCGGCCGTCAGCAGTTGCGGGTCGTGGAACAGGATCCGCAGCCGCGTCTGCAGTTCGTGCTGGACGGTGCGCGGCCCGGGCTGGATCTGCCAGCCGTGGAACCGCGTCCCGTCGTACGCAATCGTCAGGTGCCAGTTCCGCACCGGCAGGCTGGCCGGTGCGGCGGCGGCAGACTCCACGCTTGTGGAAACCGTATCCATACCAGATCTCAATAATCTCGCGACGCCGGAATGCAAATGCGGGACGTGAGAGTGACGTAATGCGTCAGCTAAGGGTGGAGCACAGACCCCTGCCACCTCGTGTGGCAGGTGAACGGGT
>MHBL01000259.1 GCA_001803235.1 Lentisphaerae bacterium RIFOXYA12_64_32 | reverse complement strand
GCCAGTTTCACCTTGGTATGACCGGGCGGTACGCCGCCCGGGAGGCGCTGACGCATTACGTGAGTGTTCCGGCGACATTGCTTTCGCTGAGGCGTCGTTTTACATTAGGAGTTTTGCAAATACACCTGTTTCGAATTGTGTGTGGACATGAGCGACTCCCTGGCATACTTGGAAGGTAAGCGGCTCTGTGTGGTCTTCGTCCAGGTGGTGGACCAGGCCACCGAGCGGGTCCGACTGCAGTGTTTTCGGGGTCGGGCCAACATCGAGCGCGGCCGTCTGGTCGTGGTCGATCAGAACGGAACCGTCTTCCCCGTGCCGAGTTCCGCGACCCGGAATGTGCTGCCGAGCGACGGGACCAAGATCTTGCGAGACGCGGAGTACTTCGTCCTGGTCAAGGCGGACGAGGGGATTGACTTGGTTTCGTCCAACTGAGGAGGCTCTTGCAGAAGTGCAGCAAGAGGCCGGTTTCAGGTTTCAGTGTTCAGGTGTCAGGAGTGTGCCACCGATTCACGATCAGAGTGCTCCTTCCTGACACCTGAAACTTGAACACTCATCCTGCAAGACGGGTTTCTGCAAGAGGCTCGGACAGGTACGGTGAGGGTTGGCGCAGTCGCCGGGGCGCGACGGTTGTTTTCTTTGGCCGTCGCTCCGCCGACGGATGGGTGGCCGTCCGGTGAGGACGGAGAATGGGACGCATGGAGATCATCCGCTACAGTGACGCGGACTTCGAGGCGCGGGTGGCTGTTTTCGGTCAGCGCGCGGGGTTTGACCCGGGCCTGCAGCAGGCCGTGACGCAGATCCTGGCGCGGGTTCGTCGCCGGGGCGATGCGGCGCTGGTCGAGTACGCCCGTCAGTTTGACCAGGTTGAGCTGAGCCCCGCCACGTTTGCGGTGACCGCCGGCGAGATCGAGGCCGCCGCACGCGCGTTGTCGCCGGCGCTGCGGAAGGCGGTTCGCACCGCCAGCCGGCAAGTGCGGGACTACGCGGAGCGGCAACGGCCGGCATCGTGGGTCTGTGTGCCGCGGCGCGGCGTGCAAACGGGCGAGCGGTTTGTGCCGCTGTCGCGGATCGGCGCCTACGTGCCGGGCGGCACGGCACCGTTGGTGTCAACGGCGTTGCACACCCTGACGCTGGCCAGGGTGGCAGGGGTACGAGAGATCGTGATGGTGACGCCCCCGGGCCGCGATGGTGTGGTGCACCCGGCCCTGCTCTACGCTGCGCGTGTTGCCGGCGCCACGGAGGTGTATCGGTTGGGTGGAGTCTATGCCATCGGCGCACTGGCGTTCGGCACGCAGAGCGTGCGCAAGGTCGAAAAGATCGTCGGCCCCGGCAACGCGTACGTGACCGAGGCGAAGCGCCAGGTCCACGGGCACGTCGGGCTGGATATGTTGGCCGGTCCCTCGGAGATCATGATCATAGCCGACTCGAGCGCCGACCCGGCGTTTGTCGCCGCTGACATGCTGTCACAGGCGGAGCACGGGTCGGGTCGGGAACAGGCACTGCTGGCGACCACCGCATTCGGACTCATTCCCGCCGTGGTCGAGGAACTCAAGCGCCAGAGTGCCACGCTGTCGCGGTCGGACACGGTTCGCCGCGTCCTGGCCAAGGGCGTCTTTCTGGTTCATGTGCGCTCGCTGGAGCAGGCGGCGGAACTGGCGAACCGGTACGCCCCGGAGCACCTGGAGATCATGACCGACCGGCCGGAGCGGGTGGCGCGGCGCGTGACGGCGGCCGGCGCCATCTTCCTCGGGCCGTGGACGCCTGAGCCGGTGGGTGATTTCGTGGCCGGGCCAAGCCATGTGCTGCCGACCGGTGGTTCGGCACACTTCTTCAGCGGCCTGACGGTCGAGCAGTTCTATCGGCGCACCAGCGTGGTGCGGTACAACCGTACGGCACTGCTGAGGGAACTTCCGCACATCGAGGAGTTCGCGCGCGCCGAGGGCCTGGATGCACACGGCCGCAGCGCCGCGTTGCGCCGGCGGGCGCCGAAGTCAGCATGACGCCAACGTAAGAGGTCAGACGCGTCAATGGTGTTCGGGGTTCAGCGCCCCCCCCCGGGCGGCAGACCGCCCGGTCATCTCGGAGTGAAACTGGCGACGATGCACCAAGACCGCCTGAAGGCGGTACTACGAACCTGGCCAACCGCGCAACGAGGCTTGTAGTACCGCGTTCACGCGGTCCGGATTCGAGTTTCATTAGGAGTGTTCGGGTTTCGGTGTTCGGGTCACGACTGGCGGCACTGCGGCGGTTCGGCGTCCTGGCGTCTTCTGGTTTCTGAACCCTGAGCGTCGAGCAATGTCGCACGCACCTGCACACCTGGCGACGGTTTAGCCCGCGAGACGCTCCAGGGCGCACCGGGTTCCTGAACACTGAACACGCTCACGTGGGGTCCAGGCAATAGGCGAGTGACAGCATGTCTTACGTTCGCGACGATATCCAGCGCATGTCGGGCTATGTGCCTGGCGAGCAACCGCGCGACCGGCGCTATATCAAGTTGAACACTAACGAGAACCCGTACCCTCCGTCGCCTGAGGTGGGCCGGGCGCTGCGGGAGTTCGACCCGGCGCGGTTGCGGCTCTATCCCGACCCGGTTGCCGGTGGACTGCGCGCCGTTGCCGGCGGGCTTTTCGGCCTTTCGGCAGACTGGGTGCTGGCCGGCAACGGCTCCGACGACCTGCTGACCATCGCCGTGCGCACGTTCGTCGACCAAGGCGGGCGCATCGCATTCCCCACGCCGACGTACTCGTTGTACGAATCTCTGGCCGAGATCCAGGGCGCTGCGTGCCTTCAGATCGACCTGGACGCCGAATTCGAACTGCCTCCGGATATCGCGACACGTGCCAAGGGTGCAAGCCTCCTGTTTCTGGCCCGGCCGAATGCACCGACCGGTCGCGCGACGCCGCTGGAGCGGATGCGTCAGGTCTGCCGCGACTTCCCGGGTATCGTGTGGATCGACGAGGCGTATGCCGATTTCGCCACCGACCACTGCGTCGGGTTCGTGCGTGACTTCCCGAACGTGGTCGTGTCGCGTACCTTGTCGAAGAGCTACTCGCTGGCGGGTGTCCGCCTGGGGTTGGCGTTTGCGCGGCCGGAACTCATCGCCGAGATGATGAAGGTCAAGGATTCGTATAACGTCAACGCGCTGACGCAGGTGGCGGCGATTGCGGCGCTCAAGGATCAGGCCCACATGCAGGCCACCGCGGCGCGCATCCGCGCGACGCGTGAGCAGGTGACCGCGGCGCTTCGGGATCTGGGCTGCAAGGTCCTGCCGTCCGAGGCGAATTTTCTCCTGGTGCGGACTCCGCAACCGGCCAAGGCGGTCATGCAGCAACTGCGCGAGCACGGCATCCTGGTGCGCTACTTCGCGCGGGACCGGATCGATGACAGCGTCCGCGTGACCATTGGCAGCGAGGAGGAGATGGCGGCGTTCCTGGCCGCGATGAGCGAAATCTTGGGCGGCGCGTGACCGTCAGGTGTCCAGGGTTCGGGTTTCGGTGTTCAGGTCCGAACGGCGACAATGCGGCGGTTCGGCGTCCCGGCGTCCTCTGGCTCCTGACCACTGAACGCCGAACAATGTCGCACGCACCTGCACACATGGCGACGGTTCAGCCCGCGAGACGCGGGCGCTCCAAGGTGCAGCTTTCTGTCCCGAACCCCGAAATACCCGGAGTCAGGTTGCGTATGGTCATCGGTGTCATGGAAGTTGATTTGCTGATCGACGGCGCGTTTTCCTTGAAGGAAAAGCGCATGACGTTGAACCGGGTCCGCGACCGGGTCCGGAAGCAGTTCAACGTGTCGATTGCCGAGGTGGCAGACCAGGACGTCTGGAATCGTGCCTGCATTGCGGTGGTGGCGGTCAGCAACGACCAGCGGCATGTCAACAGCACGCTCAGTCACGTGATCGAGTTCATCAAGAAGATCCGCGACTGCGAGGTCGAGGATTTCTCGACCGAGTTCATGTGAGCGGCTGGCGCAGGAAGCGCCGCCGGAGTACGGCCGCAGTGGCTCGGCGCGTTCCGCGCCGAAGCAGGGTGCGCCGGCCGGCCTTCGTCCGGCGAAGCTGCCTGGGCGAAGACGGATCCCCGGCCGAGGGCCTCGGTTCGGGACGAACCGAGGTACCACGCTGCGGTCCCAGAGGTCCCGCGCCACTGCGGTTCCGCGCACGATTCGATCTCCCGCCGAAACCTCCTACAACCTTCAGCCTGCCGAGCCCAGCCCTTCCGACGCCGTCGCGGCTTCACCGGTGGACGGAGCAGGTATCGGTGGCGGCGGCGTGGACGGTTCCGCTTGCCACTGCTGCAGTCGAGCGGCCAGTTGGTTCAGGCCGCGTGCCATGCTGGTGAGGGTCCAGCAGTCCTCGACGTGCAGGCGGGTTCGGTGTTCCTGGCCCTGGTCATCGCGCCAGCGCAGAATGACGTGCACGGCTCCGGCGTAGGCGGCCATGCTGCCTTTGTCGAGGCGGCGTTCGATCTCCAGGAACTGATCGCGGCGGATGTCGAGCCGCTGCACATCGCCTTGGTACACCAGCGTTTCCGGTCCGAACCAGAGCATCCCCACGTCGTCCTCGATCTGCGCCAACTTCTTCATACTGCTGACGGACGGGTCGGAGACGCCGACGTACACTCCGGCAGCGAGTTGTTCCGGCGTGACCCCAAGCGCCGTGAGCCGTTTCCGGATCAGCGACTTCTGGATCGGCGCCCACACGCTGAACCAGGCCAGGAAGAACTGGCCGGCGATGACCACGCTGAAGAACGGCACGCCCAGCGCCAGTCCGGCCGACAGGCCTGCTGCCAGCAGCAGCGCCGTGACTGGGACTGCGACCAGGAACCCCACGCCGCCGAGCAGCAGCAGCGGCACGAAGACGTTCGCCAGCCAGAGTCGGGTCGTGAACCCGGTCCGGAACACGGGGCGGGTGAAATTGAAGGTCAGGCAGTGGGTGACAAGAATGAGGAGATATGCGACGAGTCCGCCGCCGAGGAATACCACTCCCACCAGCAGGCAGATCACGATCACCACCACCGGGTTGGCGGCGGCGGTTTCCGGTCCGGGCTGCGGCGCGCGGAACAGGGTTCGCGCCACGAACAGGCCGATCGCGACCGACACGGCCATGGTCAGGGCCAGCAGTCCCCAACCAACCAGGAGTTTCGATCCAGAGAGGGGTTTGTCGCTCGTTGGCACGGAGGCCTCCGCGATCGTGAAGGCCTCAGCCATGGCCCGGATTCAGTCGCTGACGGGTGTTGGGGGAGGCAAGTTGTCTACTGCACGCCCCACTTGGCACCGGTGGTCCAATTGGCGAGAATGGCGCTGAAGGTTTCCCAGTGCACGTGGCCGTCGATGGCCGTGAGGTTGGACCCGCTTATGTGGCGCACGTTGCACGAGTATGCCGGATGCGGCGTGCAGCCGCCGCCGCACCCGGGTGAACCCCGACACTCGTTGGCGGCCGCGTACTGGGCCGCACCGTTTGCGTACTGGTGGAATGTATCAGCGAGCAGTGTCGTCTCGGTCGGGCGTTTGAGTTGCATCAGCCGATAGTTCAGCGTGGTGCTGAACCGGATCACGTTCATGCTGACCCCATACTTGACGATGTGCACTTCCGCACCCGGGGGATCGAAGCGCGGCGGGGTTCCCCAGGCGTGCCAACTGGTGGCGGGTGTGTTTGTGGCCATATCCTTGGCCGGTGAACTTGGGCAGTTGTAGATCTCGAAGTTCCCCACGTAGGGGTAGGTCAGCTCGAACCAGAACTGGGTGCCGTCGTCCTGGGTAATGTTGTAGTGCCCATTCATGAAGTTCATATCGTTCTCGTCGAGGTACATGGTGAAGGCCGTGTGATGCTGCCGGAGCTGGGACATGCACGCGGCGCGCTTGGACTTTTCCTTCGCCAGCGCCAGGGCGGGCAGGAGCAGTGACGCCAGTATGCCGATGATGGCAATCACGACCAGAAGCTCGATGAGGGTGAACGCGTGTCTCTTCATTTGCACCACTCCGGTTGCCGGCGCCCGTCAATGATCAACAGCCCGGTGACTCTCCTTCTACCCTAACAATATGCTACACAGCGGCCGGTTTCGCCAGTACCGGGCCGCGGAGCACAGGGCTGTTTCAAGATCTGGCGCCGCGTCTCGGAAGGCCACGCCTCCGCGCACACCAA
>MHBL01000258.1 GCA_001803235.1 Lentisphaerae bacterium RIFOXYA12_64_32 | reverse complement strand
CACAGGTGAATCAGGTTCACTGGCTACAACGCCAGCGCTTCTCCTCTCCCTTATCCCGCCCGCCGGCGGCGGGCGGGATAAGGGAGAGTGGGGGTGGCGCCGGTCTAGCAGGCGAACCTGATTCACCTGCCACGCAAGGTGGCAGGGGTTTCCAAGACGAGACGGCGAATTCCGCGCCTACCTGAGTAGTTAAGGAAAGGAAACGCCATGCCCAAGACCGCCATGATAAGGGCCAGAGCCGAACCAGAGCTCAAGCTTGAGGCAGAAAGCATTTTCCTCGAGCTGGGACTGACCCAGACGGACGCCATCAACCTGTTCTATCGCCAGGTTGTCCTTCACCGTGGGCTGCCGTTCCGCGTTGCAATCCCCAACGCCACTACCCGTGCCGCTATCGAAGCTGCCCGTCGCGGCGATGACCGGCAAGCTCATCCTCGCGCCAGGCGAAAGCCTGTGGATCTGGGGGCGAGACCGCCTGATCGTCATGGAATGCCCGTCGCTGCAGGTTGACTCGGCAGCCGTGGACAACGGCGCGATCCGCGTAACGACACGCGGCCCTGGGCCGTTCGTCTTCTCCGGGCCATGGGAAAAGGTCGTGCTGAACGGAGCGGAAACAGCCGTCACGTCTGATCAAGTCTTGAAGACCCTTGATCTTGGCGAAACGCGCCTGAACACCATCGTGTTCAGGTAGTGGTTCCGGGAACACGGCGACGGCAAGGCCCGGGGGACACGGAGTCAAGACTCGATGTGGCGCACGATCGCGGTCAGCGGGCGCTTCTTGGGGCTGGCGCCCGGCCGCGCGGCGTAGCCGACCGGGATGACGGCCATGAATTCGCCCGTCGGCTCGCCCAGAAACCGCAGGATGTCATCCTTGACCAGATACAGGATCCCGAGCCAAACGGTGGCCACGCCGAGCGACGTGGCGGCCAGGAGCAGATTCTCGACCGCCGCCGCCGAACTCTGGATCTCCATAGTGCGGAAGAAATCCTGCGCCGTTCCCTTGTCCACCTGAAACAGTTCCGTGCCGTGCCGGATCAGTTCGCCAGTGTTCGCGACCGCAATGACGACCGGCGCGCCGGCAATACTGCGCGCGGCCATACGGAGCAAGGCCGACGAGGGCCGCGGGAAGTCCGCCGCCCTGGCGCTGATCAGTTTGGTCAGCCCCTCCTTCTTGCTGCCCCGCAGCACGATGAACCGCCAGGACTGCTGGTTGTGCGCGGACGGCGCCTGATTGGCTGCTTCCAGCACCGCGGCCAGCACGGAGGCGGGAACGTCATCCGGAGTAAACGTCCGCACGCTGTGCCGCCGCGCAATCGTCTGGAGCGTCTCGTTCATGGAACCGTCCGTACCCGTTTCTGCCATGTCACACCTCAATGGTCAGACTCACCCCATAGCACCTCACCACACCGATTCGGGACGTGCGAGAAAGGAGGCGGCGCGGTTCACAACGCCGTGCCGGAAACCTCAAGTGTAGATTGTCTGGCGACGAAAGCAAGCGGTTCCCGCCGAGGTCCCCCCAGGCGCGGTCCTCTGGCGCTTCCCGTAGGAAGATTTGGCGCTTCTGATCTTGATTTTCCGCATGACAAAGATTACAATAGATTACATGAAGATAATAATGGACGCTGATTGCCTGATCAAACTGACCAAGGCCGGATTGAAAGAAGCCGTCTGTGAGGCGTTTTCCGTTACCCTGCCTTTTCAGGTCAAGCATGAGGTTGTCGATGCAGGAAGCACGCATCCCGACGCCAGGATCGTCGCCCGCAATATTGAGAACCGGCGGTTGATTGTGGCCGGAATCGCATCTTCAATTCAAAGGAAAGGTGAGCATGCCGCAGAGGAACTTTTTGCCACAAGCGAATTTGATATCATCTGCAGCGATGACAAGAAATTCCTTCGCACCCTCCGTTCGCGTGGAATCCCTCATGCCACGCCTGGCGTGCTGACTCTGCTCATGGTAAGCCAGGGAGTGTGGGCCGTACCGGACGCGGAGCGGGCACTGGAGAAACTGGAAGGCCTTGTCAGTGCGGATGAACTGGTCGTGGTCAGATTGAAGTTGCGCACCTTGGCAACGGAGCCCCAACCATGAAGACCCATTCCATCAGACTCCCAGAAGAAATCATGAGTTCACTTGCCTATGTGGAAAAGAAGGAACACGTTGAGCAAGCCACCGCCATTCGAAAACTCCTCCGTCTCGGCTTGGAAACCTATGTCGCCCTCCAATACCGCCAGGGAAAACTCACACTTGCCGAGGCAGCAGAGAACTTGAATCTGCCCGCGATCGAGACCTTCGAACTTCTGATTGAACGAGGTGTCAATGGCAATCTGGATGCCGCGGATGTCATGGGGTCCATCAAGTCACTGAAACTCTGATCCGGTTGCGCCATATGCGGCGAGTTTGCCTGTTCCTCCTTTTCCACCGCCAGACTCTAACTCCGCTTGTCCGTCGTGGTGCTTTCCCCTGGCACGGTCAAGGTGATCAACCGGGGCAGGCTGCCGTTCCATGCGTAGAGACCGTACGTGACAGCCCGTGAACTGATAGCAAATGCGGTTTCCCGGGTCACGAGGGGAAACATGGCCGGCACCGGTTAGGGCCTGTTCCTCAAGCACCAGGCGGCGAAAAACGGGTTGAACGCCCTGCAGCCATTGCTGGTCTTACCGATGATTCTCTTGGCGTGCAGAGCCCTGGCGGTGCCGTGGTGCCGTTGTTGAACGGAATCTGCGTCGTGAGGGTCGTGCCTTTGCCCGGCGCTGATTCGGCCGTGAACGTGCCGCCGACCATCTCCACCCGCTCTCTCATCCCGATCAGCCCCAGGCGTTGCCCCTTTCTGTTGCGCCACATCCGTTCCACCTCGAACGACTTGCCGTCGTCTTTGATCTGCATACGAACGGCTTTCACAAGTCTCTCGATGGTCACGTCCACTCGGCTGGCCTGCGCGTGGCGGGCGACATTGGTCAGCGCTTCCTGGGTGACGCGGTAAAGGACTGTGCGCTTGACAGAGGACAGTTCCTCCAGCCCCGCAAACGCCGTCAAACTCACCCGGATGCCCGTATCTTTCATGAACTTTTCCATGGACGTGCGTAAGGCGGGAATCAGTCCCAGATCGTCCAAAGCTGCCGGGCGCAGCTCCCGGGCGAACCGATGCACGATGTCCACCGACTTCTCAACAAGCCGTTGCGTTCGGGTGATATGCCTCTTGAAACCTTTGGGGTTGACCGTGACCTTGGCGACCAGGGATTCGAGACGGACATTGATGCCCACCAGGGTTTGAGTGATTTCATCATGCAGCTCTCTGCTGATCCGCTTTCGCTCTTCCTCCTGCACCTGAAGAATGCGATGGGACAGATCCCGTAACTGCTTCTGCATGTGGCGCGACTGTTCCAACAACCGGCTCTGGTGTTGCTCGCTGTTCCTGAGGGCTTCCTCCGCCGCCTGCCGCTGGGCAATCTCCCGTCTCAGCTCTTGGTTTGAGGCCGCCAGGACATCCACACGGCGTTGGGCTTCCTCGGCTTGCTTGAGGGACGTGATGTCCGAAACCGCCACCCGGCACCCTTTCCGTGAACCGCCGAAGGGGATTGCGGGAATGCCGTGAAGGCTGGCCCAGAAGGACGCGCCGTCCTCTTTGAGAAGCATCACCTCGCCGGCATGTTTCCCGCTTCCTGCGAAGACCTGTTCCAGGAAGGCCAGAAAGGCGGGTCGGCTGGGCAGCGCCACAAAACGTGACAGGCACTGGTTGATCACCCGGGACCGCTCCATGCCGAGCAAGGTAGATCCCATCAGATTCACCTCCAGGATCCGGCCCTGTTCATCCAGGGAAAAATAGCCGACCGGGGCGAAATCAAAGAGGTCGGTGTATTTCTCCAGCAGCACCTCCATCCGATCCCGGGATTCCTGAAGCTCCGCGTTCTGCAGTTCCAGCTCAATCTGGTGGACCTGCAATTCATGGAGCAGGCGCTGGGTGTCGACGACGGACTTCCGGCCACCACCGTCGGCCCGCGGATGGCACGGCTTCTTCCGCAGGCAGGTTTCGGCGTGGCGGCGCAGTTGGTCGGCGTCGAGTGAGAGGTTCGGTTTCTCTTTCATGGCGTGGTCTTTCCGGAAGTGATTACGGGGCACGAGCTCGCGCTCTTCTTCCTTCGCTCCAACTTCACGTCTTGTTCGGCGACGTGGTTTTCCAGAACGGATTGATGGTCCCGCAACTTCGCCTCCAGCGTCTTGGCTGCGGTGATGTCCGAGAAGGTGATCACGACGCCGTCAATCCGGTCGTCCATTGTGCGGTAGGCCATGATGCGCACGGTAAACCAGCGGTTGTCGCGCGTGCCAATCGTTTCTTGCGTGGCGACCAGGGTTCGCAGGACCTCCCGCGCATCCCCGGCCAGTTCCGGGTAGCGCAACTCCGAGTCCAGGTCGGTAATGGGGCGGCCCACGTCGCCCGGGATGAGCTTGATGATCGCCGTCGCCCGAGGGGTGAACCGCCGCACGTTGAGATTCTTGTCCAGGAACAGGGTGGCAATATCCGTGCTGTCGAGCAGGTTCTTCATGTCGTTGCTGGTCCGCGAAAGCTCGTCCACTTTGGCCCGCAGTTCGGCGTTCACCGTCTGCAGTTCCTCGTTCAGCGATTGCATCTCCTCCCTCGACGTGGTGAGTTCCTCGTTGGTGGACTGCATCTCCTCATTCGTGGATCGCAGTTCCTCGTTGGCGGACCTGAGTTCCTCCTGCGAGGCCTGCATCTCTTCGTGGGCGGTGCGCGCTTCGTCGCGGACCCGCTGGAGTTCCTGCGCCAGTTCCGCCAGCCGCGCGTTGCCGGCGTGCGCCTTGGGCGCGCGACCCGCCGCTTGGGCGGCCACGGGCGCGGCCGCATCGGTGAACACGATCATCACCAACCCCTGCAGCGGTCCGGGTTCATCGAGTCGCTGAACGGTGACATCCACGCACTGCACGCCGCCATTGGTTTCAACCTTGAGTCCGTGGAGCACCACGATTTCGCTCTGCCGGAGCGCTTTCTGGAAGCCGCCGGCCAGTTCATAGCGCAGCCCTTCACGGGCCATGGCAAAGAGGTTCCAATTGGCCTTTCCGGCGGCCGGTTCCAGGTACTTGCCGGTCCGGCCGCTGATGTAGAGGATGTCGGCCTTGTCATTGGCGAGCACGGCCGGCGGGGCGTAACGCTGCAGGATCAACTGATCGGCCAGGGACTGGAGACTGACCGACGGTTTCGGCGCCGGACGCGCCCCGGCACCAGCGGGCGGGTCGGCGCTGAAAGACGAGGGAAACTCCACCGGTTGCGTCCGCAGAGCGGACTCCGTCCGACGGAAAAGCCTTGACTTGCCGTTAAGCGGGACAAACAGATCCGTGGCGCTGCCAATCGTCTCCGCACTGCCGAGAAACAAGATGCCGCCGGGGTTGAGGCTGTAGTGAAACAGCGGCATCAGTTTCTCCTGTACCTCCGCGGCCAGATAGATCAGCAGGTTGCGGCAGCTCAGGATGTCCAACTTGGTGAAGGGTGGATCCATGATGAGATTCTGCGGCGCAAAAATCACCATCTCGCGGATTTCTTTGCGCACCCGGTAGCCGCGCTCTTCTTTGGCAAAGAACCGGCTCAGTCGCTCCGGCGACACGTCGGCGGCAATGTTCTCCGGGAAGAGGCCCTGCCGCGCCTTGTCAATCGCGTCCCGGTCCAGGTCGGAGGCGAAGACCTGTATCGTGAACGGCTCCCTGGGCTTGATCGCATCCGCCGCCTCCTTGAGCATGATGGCCAGAGAATAGGCCTCCTCTCCGGTGGAGCAACCGGGCACCCACGCCCGCAATGCCTGGCCGGGCGCCGGGTTCGCCAGGAGCGCCGGGATGGCCTGTTCGCGCAACTGCTCCCAGGCGGCGGGATCGCGGAAGAAGTTTGTCACCCCGATCAGCAATTCCTTGAAGAGTAGGTCCAGTTCTTGCGAATTCTCCTGCAAATAACGGACGTAGGCGGCCATCCTGTTGATCTGGTGAATGCCCATGCGACGCTCAATTCGGCGGAAAAGGGTGTTCCGTTTGTAGCGGGAAAAGTCGTGGCCGGTGTGGGCGCGCAGCAGGATGACCGCTTTCTCCAGGGCGCTCTGCGCCTTGTCGTCCGGGACTGCCGCCGTCTTGGCGAGCAGCGGCGTGCGCTGCAGATAGACGATGATCTTGCCCGGCAGTTCGTCCGCCGGGGCCACGATATCCGCCAACCCGGCCTCGATGGCGCTGCGCGGCATGCCGTCGAACTTGGCAGTCGTCGGTTCCTGTACCAGCGCCACGCCCGACGTCTCCTTGATGGCCCGCAGGCCGAGCGTGCCGTCGGAACCCATCCCGGAAAGAATCACGCCGATACTGTGCTCCTGCCGGTCCAGCGCCAGGGAGCGGAGAAAGAAATCAATCGGCAAGCGTAATCCGCGGGGACTCGTTGGTTCGAGCAAGTGCAGGACCCCATGCAAGATGGACATGTCTTTGTTCGGCGGGATCACATAAACGCAATCCGGTCGCACCTGGGTGCGATCCTTGACCTGTATGACTTCCATGCCGGTGACGCGCTGGAGTAGTTCGGGCATTATCCCCTTGCGCGTCGGGTCCAGGTGCTGAACAATGACAAATGCCATGCCGCTGCCCGCCGGCACGCGCGCTAGAAACAACTCCAACGCCTCCAGTCCTCCGGCGGAGGCGCCGATGCCGACGATCGGGAACGTGGCCCTTGCCGTCAAGGCGGACGTTTCTTGGCGGATCGCGGTGGCAGGTCTTTTCTGGCGACGTTTTGGGACAGATGTCATGTCCATAGTCCCTTACCTCCGTGCGAAGCCGGTCCCCGGCCTCTGCGCTAGCTTATCCCTCACACCTTCGCAAAGCAATTCCCTCTCGGTGGTCCCCAGGGCTGTTTCACGGCGTGGGGACACGCCGGGGGTACTCGCTGCACGCGACAGTCACGAATCTTGAAACAGCCCTGGGTGGTCCCAGACGCGCCGGATGCCGTACTGGGTGTCGCGTTCGGCGGGGGTCAGGCCGGTCTGGGCAATCAGCGCCACCACCTGCTCGGCCGCGATGGAGTAGGAAACGCCCGTGGCCCGGACCACTTTTTCCTCCATCAGCACGCCGCCGAAGTCGTCCGCCCCGAAGACCAGCGCCAACTGCGCCAGGTCCGGGCCTTCGGTGACCCAGCCCGCCTGGATGTGCGCGACATTGTCCAGCACCAACCGCGCGAGGGCGACGATCCGCAGGTACTCCACGCCGCTGGCCGGCGGCTGGACCCACTGCGTCCGGTTCGACTGGAAGCTCCAGGGAATGAAGGCGGTGAAACCGCCGGTGCGGTCCTGCAGATCGCGGATGCGCAGCAGATGTTCGACGCGTTGCGCGCCGGTTTCGCCGAGGCCGTAGACCATGGTGGCCGTGGTCCGCATGCCCAACCCGTGCGCCGCCTCCATGACGGCCAGCCAGTCGGCCGCTGAAATCTTGTGCGGACTCACCTCCCGGCGCACGGCGTCGACCAGGATCTCCGCGCCGCCGCCGGGCAGCGAATCAAGCCCCGCCTGGCGCAACCGTTCCAGCGCCTCGCGCAGGGACAGCCCGCTGCGCCGCGCCAGGTAGTGCACCTCCGCCGGCGACAGCGAGTGCAGGCACACCTGGACCCGCGCCTTGATGGCCGAAAGCAGGCGCTCGTAGAACCCGAGGTCCAGCGCCGGGTTCAGTCCGCCCTGAATCATCACCTGCGTGGCGCCGCGGTCCACCGACTCGACCACCTGGCGCACCACTTCGTCGATGGAAAGCGTGAACGCGTTCTCGGCGCCGGGCGCGACATGGAAGGCGCAGAACTTGCACCCGGCCTCGCAGACGTTGGTGATCGAGATGTTGCGGTCGACCACGAACGTGCCTCGGGTCCCCGGCACCTGTCGCAACCGTCGCCGGTGCGCCAGCGCACCGAGTTGGTGCAGCGTCGCCTCGTCGTGCAGCGCCACGGCCTCGTCAGCCGACAGCCGCTCGTGCCGCTCCGCCTGCTGCAAAGCCGCAACCAACAAGCCGGACGCCGCCACGGGCGAAGGAGGCGCGAGTTCCCCCGAACCTGGGCATGAACGCGAACAACTCAGGCTTGTAGTCCCGCGTTCACGCGGTCCGGGAGGCACGTGGCTCCGGGAATGGGGACCGCCTGCGGCACGCGTTGGGGACAGTGCTTCCTCCTCGATGTTGCCGCCTAAGCTGGGCGGCATTCGGGGTGACGCCGTTACGGCCGGTTGGTACAGGCTGTTCACCAGCATTGGCGTCAGGCCGAGGCCGCGGACGAACGCGGCCATGTCCTCGACCGACGCGAACGTCTGGCTCTGCGGCGCGCCGGCTGCCCGGGCAATGCGTTCGTCCAGACTGGTCCCGCCGATGTCGTCCACGCCGCTGTGGAGCAGAACCTGCAGGACCTTGCGGTCGACGTAGTTAACCAGGACCCGCAGGTGCGGGAAGTTGTCCAGGAACAACCTGGAGAGCGCGACCACCCGGGCGACAGGATAGCCGCCGGCGCCACGGCTGACGGAGAGCCGGGTGCCACGCGGCTGGAACGGCAGCGGGATGAACGCCCTGAAGCCGCCAGTCGCATCCTGCAGGTCGCGCAGACGAGTCAGGTGATCGACAATGTCTTCGGGCGTCTCAAGGTGCCCGAACAGCATGGTGGCGTTGCTCGGCAGCCCCTGGGCGTGCGCCTGGCGATGCACTTCCAGCCAGTCCGCGGCCGAGATCTTCCGCGAACAGATGCGCTCACGCGTCCCGGGGTTGAAGATCTCCGCGCCGCCGCCCGGGATGGCGCTCAACCCTGCGGCGTGCAAGCGTCGCAGGGTCTCTTCCACGCTGAGTCCGGCCTTCCCAGCCATGTGGTGGATTTCGACGGCGGTCAGACCCTGGATCAGGACTGACGGCATGATTTCGCGCGCCAGGCGAAAGAGCGCTTCACAGTACTCCAGACCGACATCTTCCCGCAGTCCGCCCACGACGTGCAAGTCGGTCAGCCCCGCGGCGCGGGCCGCCAAAAGGCGCTCTCGCGCTTTGTCCAGAGTCAACACGTAGGCGTCCGGGGCATCGGGTTCGCGCCAGAAGGCGCACAACTCGCACCGGTTCTCGCAGACGTTGGTGGGGTTGAGATTCAGGCTGTGTGTGAAGTAGGTGTTGCGCCCGTGCGCTTCGTGTCGCACCGCGTCGGCCCGGCCCATCAGTTCCGCGGTGTCGGCGTGCCGCAGCAGGTCCAGCGCTGCCTCCGGCGACAGGCGCGTGCCGCGATGCGCGCCGGGCGTCCGGACGGCGCGGGAGACGGCAAGGCTGGAACCTTCGGACGCCGGCGTCGCCAACGTGATAGGTGTGCCTGCCCCCGGTTGGGCGATCTCCGGCATCTCGGCGATCAGCTCCCTGAACTGCTGTATCGCGCGCAACTCATTCTCGCCCAGATCATAGTGAATGCACGCGGTGAAGTACTCCAGGCAGAACGCTTCCCTGAGATCCAAGCGCTTGGCCTCGGTGCGGGCGATCTCCGCAATGGCGGCGCATCCGGCCTGCTTGGCCGCATGTGCGACCTTGGCAAGGCCCCGTGGATCGGGGTGATCGCGCCGCAGCGCCCACACCGCGAAGACGAACGGCAGACCGGTCATCCGGTTCCAGTGCATGGCCAAGTCATAGTCTCCCGCAGGCCCGGGCGGCGTGCACATGGCTCGATCGCCAATGACCACGGCGGCGTCGGCCGTTACACCGGAATTGGCGGGCACAACACGAAACGGTACCTTCCAGTGCCGTCTGAGCAGCACCTGGGCCAAGGCATTCGATGTCCTGGACGTCGGATCCAGTTCGACCGTGCGCACCTCGTCGAGCGGCCGGTTGCACCGGAGCAGTACGCTGCGCACCAACCGCGCCGAGCAAATGCCCAACCCATCAATCATGGTCAGGTGCGGGTAGGCGAGGAAGTCCGCCACGGGGATCATGGCCGCGTCGGCGCTGCGATCCTGCAACCGCGGCAGAAGTCGCGACGGGAAATCGGTCACGACACGCGCCTGCGGACAGACCGTGGTGATGAACCGCGCCAGCGGCACGGCATTGGCATAGGACACGGCTGCGAAACAACGCGGCTGGTCAAGAGTGACGGTGCCGTTCATGTATTCTCCGTGCGGACTCCGCGGGCGTTTCAACACTCGTCTTTCGATCTGTGCGGGTAAATCCGACCGTCCGGGATGGCGCCCCGGTGCGGACAGACATCGGTCGCGGTCCCGCTCGTAGTGGCGTCGCAGTCCCGGCGGTTGTCCGCCGGGCAAGACACCATCCCCACGCCAGACCGCCACAACGCGCCGGATGGGCTCTTGGCGCTCCACTTCGTTCCGCGCACTGCGAGCCCACTACGAACAGGCACATCATGGCGTCCATGGCAGATCCTTCTCTGTCTCAGGATTTACCCGCACAGGTCGTCTTCTTTCGTGGTGGAGTTGTCACTACCCCGCGCACCCGACGCTCGCCCACTGAACAGTGTGACGAACCCGCCGGACAGCGGCTCGTGGCGCGACTCGGAAAAGCCGGCCTGCCCCATGAGCGCGACCACGTCCGCCGAGGGCGGGAAGTGATCGATCGAGTCGGCCAGGTACTGGTAGGCGCTACCCTGGGACAAAAGCCGCCCCATCATCGGGACCACGCCGCGGGTGTAGCAGTGGTGGACCGGCCCGAGAAGCCGCGACACGGGCTTGGTCAACTCCAGGATCGCCAGCACGCTGCCTGGCCGTAGGACTCGCCGTAACTCGCGCAAAGCGCCGGCGTGGTCGACGATATTCCTGAAGCAGAAGGCGCAGGTGGCGCCGTCAAACACGCCATCTGCGAACGGCAGAGCGGTGGCATCCCCGACCTGGTACGTCGCCCGCGGTTCCATGCCGGCCCGACGCGTCTTGGCCATGGCAAACTCCAGCATTTCCGTGGACAGATCGATGCCGACGACCCGGACGTTGGGAGCCTCACGGAGCAGAGCCAGCGCCACGTCCCCCGTTCCGCAGCCCACGTCAAGAAACTCGTGCCCCCCGGACGCCAGGACCTTTCGAACCGTGCGGCGACGCCAGTACCGGTGCAACCCCAGGGACATCAGCGCGTTCAGCAGGTCGTACCGTCGCGCGATCCGGTCGAACATCCGGCGATTCTCCCGAGCCGAGATCAGCGCGTCGCAGGGGGCGGTCGTCATCGGGCCCTCCTGGAGATACCGTAGCGGTCCCAGTTCTTCTCGACTTGGCGCGCTCGGTCCGGGTCAAACGCCACGGGCTGCCGATACCCGGGCTTCCACGTCGCGTCAATGGCAATGGGCGGATGCAGTATGAGGCGATTCCCCACCGTCTCGCGCTGCGCCGGATGCAGGTCGGCCAGCGGGTCGAACCGCGTAAACCAGCCCCACAGAACCAGGCGCGAATCGTCCAGCGGCACGTCGGCGGAGACCAGGACGTGGAAAAGGTACTCGCGCGTCACCGGATGCGCCGCCAACGCACGCCGGACCGCGGGCCGGTCGACGCCGTCCGAGACCTGCGCGACCAGGAACGCTTCGCCCACGGCTGCCAATCCGAGCACGCCGGCATGGACGGCACTTGCGGGCGGCGGTGGCGGCGGGGGTTGGCAGCGCCGTGGCGGCTGCTCGCCGCGCGTCGCCAACAGGATCAGCTTGCTGCCCGTGTTCATGGCCGGGCCGGTGAAATCCAGCGTATCCTGCGCCGTCGGCGCCAGCACGTGCAGGCGGTCGGACGCGTCGAAATTCTCCCACACCGCACGACTGACTTTCCGGAAATCCCGCACGTTCACCTCGGGGTCCACCACGATCATGATCTTCGTCAGCGAAAGTTGTCCTTCGCCCAGCAATCCGAGGGCATGCTTGAGCGCTTCGCGCCGGTACCGCTCCCGGACCGCCGCCACCGACAGCGGGTGGAACCCGGTCTCCGGGTAGGCCCACAGATCGCTGACCGCGGGCCGCAGCAACCGGAGCAGCGGCAGTGCCATCTCCTGCAGTGCGGCACCGATGTAGTAGTCCTCCTGCGGCGGCTTGCCCACAACCGTCGCCGGATAGATCGCATCCCGACGCGCCAGTAGCCGATCGACACGGAAGACCGGGAACGGCGCGCGGTGCGAGTAGTGCCCCAGGTGGTCGCCGAACGGGCCTTCCTGGCGCATGTCCCCGGCCGTCACACTCCCCTCCAGGACGAATTCGGCGGCGGCGGGAATGCGGTGGCCGGTCTCGGTGCGCGGAATGACATCAAGCGGCCGGCCCATCAGCAGCGCCGCGAGCAACCGCTCATCCACGCCCTCCGGCAGCGGTGCAATGGCCGCCAGCGTCAGGGCGGGCGGGCCGCCCAGGAACACACTGACCGGCAACGACACTCCCCGCTCACACGCACTCTGGAAATGAAACCCGCCGCCCTTCTCAATCTGCCAGTGCATCCCGGTGCTGGCAGCGTCGAACCGCTGCAGACGGTAAATCCCCAGGTTGCCCACGCCCGTGCGTGGATCCACGGTGTGGACCAGCGGCAACGTGAAAAACGGCCCGCCGTCGAGCGGCCAGCACGTCAGGCACGGCAACCGGTCCAGTTGCGGCGGGCTCGTGCACGTCTCCAGGACCGGGCCGCTGCGCACACTCCGGAGACGGGCACGGGCGACACGCCACAACTCCCGCCGCTCCGCCCACACGGCCGAAAGCGTCGGGGGCATGAGGCGTTCCGCCAGGCGCGCGAGTTCGTCCCCAACCGCCCGGGGCGGACGCCCAAACGCCAGTTCCACGCGCTCCGGCGTCCCGAACAGGTTCGTGACCAGACGGTACGGTGAACCCTTGACCCGCTCGAAAAGCAGCGCCGGCCCCGCTTCGGCCAGCACCCGGTGCTGGATGATCGTGACCTCCTGGTCCGGGTCCACCTCGTGGGCAATGCGGACGAGGAGGCCATTCGCCTCCAACTGCCGCAGAAAGGTACGAAGGTCCACTGCGCTCAACAGCCGCCCTCCCATCGCGTCGGGGACGGGTGCCCCAGGACCGCCAGGACCCGGTCCACGAACAGGCCCAGCAGCTCGCTCATCGTCACCGATTGCGGGTCACGCCCGATCGTCTGGTAGAACGGCGGAGAGAGGGGCATGATCACGCCGCCGGCGGCCGCCAACGTGGCGGCGTTGTTCAGGTCGATCAAGGTCCACGGCGACTCACGCACGCACAGCACCAGCTTGCGCCCTTCCTTCAGGTGACAATGCGCCGCGCGCGTAATCAGCGAATCGGCGACGCCGTGGGCCACCTTGGCCAGGGTGTTGGTCGAGCAGGGCAGAATCACCATGCCGACCGAGGGCGTCGATCCCGATGCGACCTGCGCACCAAGGTCCGTATCCTCAAAGACCTTGTCCGCCCGCGCCGTCAACCGCGCGAAGTCGCCGCACTCGCGCTCGTAGACATTCCGCCCCCATTCGCTGGCGATCAACGACACGGGCCACGGCGACTTCTCCAGCAGAAGGTCGGCCGCATGCGCACCCGTGGCACCGCTGACGGCAAGGATCAGGTTCATCGAAGGCCTCCGAGCAAAGGAATCAGCGACCCGGCAATGCCGGCAATGGCGGACATCGGGAAAAACCTGACCTGCAGCGGCAACGTCTGCAGGTAGGCCGCGCCAAACGTCAGGACAGTCGCTCCCAGGGCCACGCCGCCGGCCACCGAACCGCCGGTCAGCCACCACAACCGCGCCGCGGCCGCGGCGGCGACCAGATGCGTCACGCCCGCCACCGCCTGAGCCCCACGACTCCCGAGCGCGGCTGGAATGCTGTGCACGCCGGTGACGCGGTCCGACTCCATGTCCTGCAGGGCGTAGATGATGTCGAAACCGCTGATCCAGCAGAACGTGAAAAGGGCCAGCATCACGACGGCGCCACTGGCTGCCGTGCTGCCGGTGACCGCCACGTAAGCGCCAAGCGGGCCGAGGGCCAGGCAGACGCCGATCCCGTAGTGACAGAGGCTGGTGAACCGCTTCAGGAGCGAATACGAGATCAGGACCGCGGCCGGAATCGGCGACAGGCGAAGGCACACCGGCCCGAGTGCGACGCAGGCCAGCAGGTACACCGTCAACCCTGCCGCCGCCACGCCCCAAGCCTGCGCCGGGGTCAACCGTCCGCTGGGCAGTTCGCGACCGGCCGTGCGCGGATTGAGCGAGTCCAGACGGCGGTCCAGGATGCGGTTCATGGCCATGCCCAGCGTGCGCGCGCCCAGTCCCGCCAAGGCGATGAGAACGAGCAACCACACCCCCGGCCAGTGCCCGCCGGCGCCCAGCCAGGCGCCGGCAAACAGCAACGGCAAACTGAAAATGGTGTGCTCCACCTTGATGAAATTGGCCAGCCCCGCAACCAAGCTCTCGCGCGGCGCCAGGCTCGTAGTACCGCGTTCAGGGCCTGTCGATTTAGCCACCTCAGACGCGCAACCACGCACAAAGTGGCCGGACCGGCTCGGTCCGGCATGCGGGAGCGAGCCGCTCCCGCCACTCTGGAAGGCCTGCTGCCTCACTGAATCGGCGCGCCCTTCACGCGGTCCGGGTTGCGCCTGGCCAGGGAACGGGGGACCGCCTGAAGGCGGGACTACGAACGGGGAACTGCCCGCATGGCGCTCCTGGGGCCTTGCTTCCTCTTGCGGGACGTCGCCTGAATTGGCGGGCACGGCGCCCAGGCCTTCCAGGCCGGCTGTCACCTGTTCGGCCAGGGCGGCGGACACGCGCTGAAGATTGCGTCGCAATTCCGCACGCCCCGTTTCATCGGCGAGATCACTGACCCCCTTAATGAGGTAACACAGAGTGCCGCTCCGGCGGCATGCCTCGGCAACGGCAAACCCCTCCATTTCAACCACATCGGCACAGGATGCCAGACACGACCGCGCCTCGCCCCCAAACACCGGCTTGCCGAGCGACACCAGCCGAACCGCTCCCAATGCCCGCCAGGGGCCGTCCTCAGCCAGCAACACGGAGGGACGCTTGCCGTCAATCGCCGGTGCATCCCCATCCATGACCTCGGCAACCCGATACATGTGCCCGGGCTCGGCGTCCGGGCCCAGTGCACCGCAGATCCCGACGTTGACCAGCACCTTGGCCCCGCACGTCTCCACCGCGTAGCGCGTGGCCGCGGCGGCCTGTTGCGGGCCCATGCCGCTGATCACCACCACACCACCAGGTCGACGACCGTCAGCCGGAAACGCGTGGGTCTCGAAAGGACGGTCCGGAAGTTGGGTGGCCGGTAGCCGCTCCAGCAGCGGTCGCGCCTCATCGATGGTGGCCAGAAGAAGTGCGATCATTCGATCACCCTCGCCTGTCGCGCCATCGTCTCCAACGCCGCAACCGCGGCGCGCCCCGACTCGCCCAGGTCCAGGGAGAAGTCCGTGACGAACATGTCGATGTGCTGTCTCTGCACCGACGCATCCTTTTCGCGGGCGTGTTCACGGACATAGCCAGCCGTGCCGGCCGGGCAGGCGCGCGAGTGCCGAATCGCCGCCTGGAGCAGGCGCTCGAGTTCCGCGAGCACCGGGACTCCGAACCGCTTCCGCGCCACCACACACCCCAGAGGAATCGGCTGCCCCGTCTGCGTCTCCCACCACTGCCCGAGGTCGACGACACAGCTCAGCCCTGCATCACGGTAAACGAATCGCGATTCGTGGATGAGAAGACCACAGTCCACCTCACCGGTACGGACCAGGTCCAGGACCTGGTCGTAGGTGACGAAGAGCTTCTGCCGGATATCGGGGGCCCAGAGCCGCAGGAGCAGGTGCGCCGTGGTCAGTTCGCCCGGCACGGCAACGCGACAGCGCGGCAGTTCGGCCGGGTCAAGCGGGCGGCGCGCGACCAGCAACGGGCCGCACCCGAAACCCAACGCCGCACCGGCGTTGAGCAACTGGTACTCCGCACGCACCCGCAGGTAGGCGTGGAACGAGACCTTGGTGATGTCGTACACCCCGTCCAACGCCATCCGGTTCAGGGTTTCAATATCGTGCAGGTGAACAGTGACGTCGTAGCCGGCGCGCGACCAGTCCCCCGCCGCCACGTCATGAAACATGAACGTGTCGTTCGGACACGGGGAATAGGCCATGCTCAGTTTCAACATTGCACCCTAACGGTTGACGCCTTGCGGCCGTGGTCATCGGGCGGCGGTGGCGCCTCACCATGACAGATCAGATTACCTTGCGGCAGACAGCCGGACAGGGGGCCGGCAACCGTAGAGCAAGAACCTGACCAGGCATGTCGCTTCGTCGTTCTCGAACGGCGTACAAAGGAAAATAGCATCGGCCATAAGTGGATACAAGAATCGGGTTGGGATTCGGGGTAAGGCGCAGCGTCTCCCGGGCCGCTCCCGTATTACTCGCGGAGGGGATGTTCGCGTTGCGGCGCGTGCCCCGGCGCGTCGGCACGTAACGTTTGGCCGTGCCGTGGGCCGCTCGCTGAAGTGTCGCGGCAACTTCCGCCTGAACGGGCCCGTCGATTTAATGGAATCCAGAGCCCGCGAGGACGCGGGCGCTCCATAATTCGTGCTGCATCCGAGCTGGAGCGCCCGCGTCCTCGCGGGCTGACTTGGGGCCGCGTGGGGTAAATCGACACGCCCTGAACGGCGGCACTCAGACGGAACCGCCGGAGTCACAGAATGGCATGATCGGGCGTTCCCCCGCCCGGGGGCGCTCCCATGTTACCGGCAGATCGTTTCTCGCCGATTTGGAAAAAGGGGGGCGGTTGGCGCTCCCCTTTTTCCAAATCGGCGCCCCACTGCCGCAAGGGCTGTGGCGGCGGGAATCGGCAAGTAACCCGTAAGGTATGACCGGGCGGTCTGCCGCCCGGAGGGCGCTGACGCATCATAGAACTCGCGCCGGCAACATTGACGGACGGGCTTCCGGGGCGGTATGGTATGGGTTGCCCCGCTCCAGCCCTGAAGCATGCGTGGCCCCGCGTTGCCGGAGTCCCAACGGTCGAGTCGAAGGAGAGGACAACTTGTGAACGTGCCGAGCCGAGTCCTTCTGTTCTCGCCCATCATTGTGGGGGCACTGTGCCTGGCCCTGTTCATTCGGTCCGGGCGCGGCACGTCGGCGGCGCCAGGGCCGTCGCTGCTGGTCTACTGCGCGGCGGGCGCGAAACCGCCGGTCGAGGAAGCCGCCCGCCGGTACATGCAGGAATACGGCGTAACCGTCCAGTTGCAGTATGGCGGTTCAGGCACACTGCTCAGCAACATCCAAGTCGCCCGCACCGGCGATCTGTTCATCGCCGCGGACAACTCGTACATCGTCATCGCCCAGGAGAAGGGCGTCGTCGCCGAGTCCATTCCCATCGCTTACATGACCCCGGTAATCGCGGTTCAGAAGGGAAACCCCAAGAACATCCAGTCTGTGGACGACCTGCTCCGGGACGACATACGTCTGGTCCTCGGCAACCCGGACGCGGCGTCCATCGGCAAACAGACGAAGACGCTGCTGACGGGACTCGGCGTCTGGGACCGGGTGGTGAACCGGGTCAACGCCGACGGCGTGTTCAAGCCGACCGTGCCGGACATGGCCAACGATCTGAAACTGGGAACGGTCGATGCCGGGATCGTCTGGGACGCGACGGTGAACCAGTACCCGGAGTTGCAGGCTGTGCACGTGAGCGCCTTTGACCGTGCCAGGGAGCAGATCACCGTCGGAGTCCTGAACGTCACGCAACAGCCGACAACAGCGCTGCGCTTCGCCCGCTTCCTGAACAGCCAGGTCGGCAACGAGATTTTCCGTGCGCAGGGGTACGAGTCGGTCGAGGGCGACGCGTGGGCCTGGGCCCCGGATATCACCTTCTTCTGCGGCTCCGTCAACCGGCGTGCGGTGGAACAAGTCATCCGCCGTTTCGCCGAGCGCGAAGGGGTGACCGTCAATACAGTCTACAACGGTTGCGGCATTCTCACCGGACAAATGCGGGTGATCGACCAGCAGCGGGGCGGGAAAGGCTTTCCGGATACCTACATGGCGTGTGACCGGTACTACCTCGACAACGTCAAAGACTGGTTCCAGGAGGACGTGGATGTGTCCGCGGCTGACATCGTCATTGCCGTTCCCAAGGGGAATCCGGCCGGAATCCGTTCCCTTCAAGATTTGACCAAACCCGGCGTGCGCATCGCCGTCGGACAGCCGGCGCAGTGCACCATCGGCGCTTTGACCAGAACGCTGCTGGAGAAGACCGGACACTATGACGCCGTCATGAAGAACGTGGTCATGCAGACCGCGTCGTCCGCCTTGCTGGTGCCGACTGTCGCCACGAACTCCGTGGACGCTGCGATTGCCTATCGTACCGACACCATGGCGGAGCAGACAAATATCGACAGTATCGCGATCGACTCACCCCATGCGCGGGCCGTGCAACCCATCAGCATCGCCAAGTCCAGCACATTCAAACACCTCGATCGTCGCCTGCTGCAGGCCGTGCTGTCCGCCCGCGAGTCGTTCGAGAACGCCGGGTTCCGTTTTCAGCCCCACGCAGAGAAAGGACAGGTCCAGAAGTGATGGAGGCCCCAGCCGCCCAACCTGCCGCCCCTGCCCTCACGCACCCGTCGCGGGGCCGGATCCGCTTCAGTGACAAGGCCTTCCACGTGATCCTCGGCGCCGTCTGCTGTGTGTACGTGGGCTTGATCCTGCTGCTGCTGCTGGGCGACACGCTGTACATGCTCCAGCACACGTCAGACCGCCCGAGCGGTGCATCGTGGCTGCTGCACAACCCGATTGCCCAGGCATTGGCCAAGCCCGAGATCCAGAACTCGATCGTCCTGAGCATGATCTCCTGCACCGTGTCGGCGTTTCTCGCGCTCTGGATCGCGGTGCCCGTCGGGTATCTGCTGGCACGCACCCGGTTCCGGGGCAAGCAACTTGTCGATGCCGTTCTGGATATCCCGATCGTGCTCCCGCCTCTAGTCGTGGGACTGAGCCTGCTGATCCTGTTCCAGTTCGCGCCCTTCACCACGCCGCTCGGCGCGATCCTGCCTTTCTCAACCCCGTGGGACCACGTGTCGCTGAATGCATTGGTCGTGTACCAGGTCCCGGCGGTGATCCTGGCCCAGTTCATGGTGGCGACCGCATTCGCCACACGCACCATGAAAGCCACCTTCGACCAGATCGATGTGCGCCGCGAACAGGTGGCGCTGACGCTCGGATGCTCACGGTTCCAGGCGTTCAGCCGCGTCGTGCTCCCGGAGGCGGGATCGGGAATGCTCACCGCCTGGACCCTGGCCTGGGCGCGGAGCCTGGGAGAGTTCGGCCCCCTACTCATTTTCGCCGGCGCCACCCGGAACAAAACGGAAGTCCTCTCCACCAGCGTGTTCCTGGAACTGAGCATCGGCAACATCGAGGCCGCCGTGGCCGTTTCCCTGATCATGGTGCTCGGCGCCCTCATTGTACTCATCGTGGCCCGAGTCTGGGGCCGGTCCGACTTGATCCTGTAACCGAAGCACAGCCCCGGCAATGGGAAAGCATAGCGTTTCAGGGTTCAGGACAAACGGTGCACCATGGAGCGCCCGCGTCTCGCGGGCTGTACCGTCGCCAGGTGTGCAGGTGCGTGAGGTGGTGTTCGCCTCGGAGAACAGCGCCAGCAAGAAACCGCAGAATCAGGCCCGCCGCGAGGCGACCACTGACTTGCCCCGAAGGGGTAACGCATACCAGCCCAGGGCAAAGCGACAGCGTCACCCTGGGTTCTCGTGTCGACCGGTGGACTGAACACCGACACCGCAAGAGGCGTCCATGATACGAATGAGCGATGTGAGTGTCCGTGCCGGGGCCTTTCGCCTGAGTGGTGTCGACCTGCTCGTCCCGAGCGGCCAGTACGCGGTGCTGATGGGCAAGACGGGCAGCGGCAAGTCCACATTGCTGGAAGCGATCTGTGGCCTGAAGCCAATCGCACAAGGCCGAATCGAACTGAATGGCGTGGACGTCTCCGGAATGGGCCCGGCTCTGCGCTGCGTGGGCTACGTGCCGCAGGACGGCGCTCTTTTTTCGACCATGAGCGTAAGAGACAACCTGGCGTTCGCACTGGAGATACGCCACATGCCGAACCGCGCAGTGGAGGCCCGCGTCGGCGAGATTGCCGAACTCCTGGGGCTGAGCGACCTGCTGCATCGCGCCATCCCAGGTCTCAGCGGTGGCGAGCGGCAACGCGTGGCGCTCGGTCGCGCCCTGGCGTTCCAGCCCCCGGTCCTGCTGCTTGACGAACCGTTGAGCGCCGTGGACGAGGACACGCGCGAAAACCTGTGCCGCCTCCTGAAGTCCGTGCAGCAGACCACGAACACCACCGTGCTGCACGTCACCCACAATCGCGCCGAAGCCGAACGTCTGGCCGCGGTCCGCTTCCACATCGCCGATGGCCGCGTCGACGCGCTGCCGTCACCAACGGTTTGCGGGAGCACCACGAACACGGTAAGGTAGCGCACGCGGTTGGCAGTAGCGTCAACCCCAATTCACCGGAGGACTTACCATGCAATTCGGAGTCTGTTGGGCGGTCGGCAAGGCCGGCGATCTGGCCAGCGCCAAACCGGATTTCGTCGAGGAAAACATCCAGGGCTTCCTCAAACCGGAGGCGTCCGATGCGGAGTTCGCAGCCAACCTGGCCCTGGCGCGGTCCGCGCCGTTCCCCGTCCTCGCCGCCAACAGTTTCCTGCCCGGCAACCTGAGATGCGTCGGGCCGGACGTGGACATGCCGCGCCTGCTCAAGTACGGCCGCACCGCGTTCGCGCGTGCCGCGCAGGTCGGCATGAAGATCATCGTGTTCGGCAGCGGCGGCGCGCGCAAGATCCCCGACGGGTTCGACCACGCCCGGGCCGTGGCGCAGTTCGTCGACCTGCTCAAGCAGCTCGGCCCCATTGCCGGCGAGTACGGCGTGACCATTGTTGTGGAACCCCTGAACAAGGCGGAGTGCAATTTCATCACCACGGTCCTGGAGGGTGCGGACATCGTCCGGCAGTGCGCACATCCGAACGTGCGACTCCTGGCGGATATCTTCCACATGCTGCGCGACGACGAACCCGCGGAGAACATCATCAAGGTCGGCGACCTGCTGCGACACACGCACATCGCCGAGAAGGCCGACCGCACCGCGCCCGGCGTCAAGGGCGACGATTTCGGCCCGTATCTGAAGGCCCTGCAAAAGGTCGGGTACAATGGCGGCATGGCCATCGAATGCCGCTGGCAGGACGCGGCCACCGAACCCGCGCGCGCCTTCGAGGCGCTCCGCCGACAAGCCCAGGCCGCGGGGATCCGGTGATGCGCTGGGTGCATTCTGCCGTTCACTGCGTCATTGCGTCACTGAGTCACTGCGTCACCGGGAGTCCAGGGACCCCATGCCCCTCCGACACCTCAAACCTGAAACCTGAAACCTGTCCCCCTTCGGAGGTTCCCCCATGCGACGTGTGGCTCTGATCACCGGCGGCGGACGCGGCATCGGGTACGGCGTGGCCAAGTGCCTGGCCGCGGACGGGTTCGACACCGCGCTGCTGGGCGTGCGTCCCGCCGACGCGGTCGTCGACAAACTCGACGCCCTGCGCGGCCTCGGCGCCGACCCGCTCTATTGCCAAGGAAACGTCGCGAACCGCGACGAGCGCCAGCGCGCGCTCGACGCGATCCGTGAGAAGTACGGGCGACTGCACGTCCTGGTCAACAACGCCGGGGTCGCGCCCGACGTGCGCGCCGACATCCTGGAAGCCTCGGAAGAGAGCTTCGAGCGCCTGATCCGCATCAACCTGCAGGGGCCATACTTCCTCACGCAGTCCACGGCGCGCTGGATGATCGATCAGGCCAAGGGCGATCCCGCCTTTCGCGGCTGCATCATCAACGTCTCGTCCATCTCCGCCACGGTCGCCTCGCCGACGCGCGGCGACTACTGCATCTCGAAAGCGGGCGTCAGCATGGCGACCAAGCTGTGGGCGACTCGACTCGGCGAGTTCAGCATCCCGGTGTACGAGATTCGGCCCGGCATCATCCAGACCGACATGACTTCCGTCGTGAAGGAGAAGTACGACAAACTCCTGGCTGGCGGACTATGCCTCCAGGCGCGCTGGGGTCTGCCCGATGACGTCGGCAAAGCGGCTGCCATGCTCGCGCGCGGTGACCTGCCCTACTCCACCGGCCAGGTCCTGCTCGTCGACGGCGGCATGACCCTGCAGCGGTTGTAACCCGCGCCCCGCCCTCAGGTTCGTAGTTCCGCCTTCAGGCGGTCCGGGGAACGCGTCGGGTCACCCCACAGGTGCGTCCCTGCACGTCAGCGCCCGAATCGGGACCGCGTAAACGCGGAACTACAAGCCTCGTTTGTCCGGGGTTCGCAGCCCCCCCCCTCACCACCACACGTTGAGGGTACCGGTCTTGGAGAACTCCTGCCAGCACCGCGCATAGTCTGCCGTGGGCAGCCACGAGGCGCGGTTGCGGTCACCGTCGAACTCGGCGTACGGCGCCGCGGGCAGGCTCTGGCCGCCGCCGACCGCTTTGTCCCAGTTCCTGCCCAGCCAGCCGCTATTGGACTTCAGCGCGATCAGTTTCACCGGCCCCTGACGCGGATCGGCATCGGCGGGGACACGCAGCCGAAAGATCGTTCGCATGAAGGCCATGCAGATCGGGTAGCTCTTGTCGCCGTTCGGACCGTGCCCCGCGCCGGGTTCGACGATCATGTTCATGAGCGCATCGCTCTCCTGGCGCAGCCGTTCGACCGTCTCGAGCTGGTTGTTGAAGTACTCCTTGTCGCGTTCGCCCGACAGCACAAGCCCAGGCACCGTGTAGATCGGCGGCAGCGAGAACTGACTGCCATTCGCACTCTTGAACGCGATCCAACCGATCACCCGCTCAGGTTCCTGCCCGGTGAAGCCAGCCGAAAAACCTGTGCCGTTCGAATGACCAAAGGTGAAGATCGGCGCATTCGCGATCTCCGCATGCCCGCTCTGTCGCGCCAGGTCGCCCAGCGCGTCGAACATGATCTGGCTCGGAGTGAAGCCGCGCCGGACCGTCTCCCCGCCCAGACCCACAATGGCGCAGTCCAGTGACGCCGCCAGGTAGCGCATGTCCGCACGCTCGCCGAACAGGCCACTGCAGCCATGGTAAGTGAACACGAACAACCCCTTGACCACGGCCGTGTGCGGCGGCAGCCACAGGTGGAAGAACGCGTGCTGCCCGCCCACCTGCGTCCGGTACGTGAACGGCCACTCGTCGCCCTCCGGCCAGAGCCGGAACGGCATCGCACGCACCTCGCTTGAATGGACGCCTTCGCCACCCGCATTTCGGGCCGACACCACGAAGTAATGGGCCACGTCATTGTCGAGTTTGATCACCGTGTGATACGTCGTGGTCACCGCCTCCGCCGACACCGCGTAGGGCCCCCCAGGCGTGGTCGCGCGGGAGACGACGTACGACTCCGCGCCGGCCACGGCGTCCCAGGCCAGAAGCACCTCGCCATCGCGCGCCACGGCACGCAGGGCGGTCGGGGCAGGCAACGTCTCAGCCGCGCCCGTCGGCACCCCCACCGCCGCCACGGACAGCAAAACCTGAAGGCCGACCCCGAAGGCGAACGAAGACCCTCGCAACATGTGCCGTCTCCTCGACCAGCCGCGACGCCCTGTGCGTGCCGCCGGATAGGGTGGATTGCTGCCCGGTTCTTCGTGTCGCACCCCGGGCGTAGCGAGGTGGAACATAGCGCCCAGGCCGGCAAGGATCAAGGATGGCGTGTCGCCCGGACCGCATGAAGGGCGTGTCGATTTAACCATCTCAGACGCGCCCCCCCGCCCAAAGTGGCCGGACCGGCTCGGTC
>MHBL01000257.1 GCA_001803235.1 Lentisphaerae bacterium RIFOXYA12_64_32 | reverse complement strand
CGCGCCGTCCAAAGCTCTTGCGCGGCCACTTGCGCCGAGCCCAGTGTAGCCAGAGCTACGAACGCCACCACGTGTGCCATAACATCTCTCTGGGGTATCCATTTAACCGGAGGCAGCTCTCCACGGGCGGTCCGCCGCCTGACGTTCCAGGCTCGGAGGACGCCCGTGCGTCCGTGGAGCGACCGGTGGTTTGGCTCGGGGCCGCTGAGTCACGATGAGGTCTTGGTAGCGCACCGGATCGTGGGCGACGGCGAGTTGGAGAACGCGATAGAACACCATCCCGCGGCTGCGGGAGCGGCGCCGGTTGAAGCGGAAAGTGAACTCGTTGAGGTAGCTGGGCAAGTGCGCGTCGTCCACCGAGCCCTGATGGGTACCCAATAGCCACCTCTTGGCCAGCGACGCGATCCGATGTACCGCCGGCAGCAACTCGCCTGGGTCTTCGCCGCGGGCTCGGGCGGCTCGCTGACTGCGCCGCTCGTGCGTGTATCCCAACTTCTCGAGTCCGCTATAGCCCTGCCAGGCGTCGGTGATGACCTTCGCACCCGGCTCGATGTGCTCCTTCACGAAGGGATGAAGCGATGCAGCCGATGCATCGGCCAGCGGCTGCATCCGACACCGGCCGTATCCCCTGGGCTCCAGGATCTCCACCGCGATGCCGACGAGGACCTTCTTGCCACGGGCGCGGCCGCCAGGCAGACCTGACTCCAGCCCTCCGATGTACGTCTCATCCACCTCCACCATCCCGGCCAGGCGCTCCCGGTTCGGGCGGACCAGCACCGAACGCAACCGATGCAAAATTGCCCACGCGGTCTGGTAGGAGCCGATCTCCAGCGTCCGTTTGAGGCTGAGCGCCGAGATCCCATCCTTGCCGGTAGCGAACAGCCAGCAGGCGGTGAACCATACCGTCAGCGGCGTTCGTGTCCGGTCGAACACCGTCCCCGCCGTCACCGAGGTACGGTCGCCACACCCGCAACACATGAACCTGCCATCGCCCAGGCGCCAACCACTGTGGTCGCCGCACACCGGGCACGAGAACCCGGTCGGCCACCGTAGCCACTCCAGGTAGTCGAGGCAGTCAGCGTCAGTGCGGAACCATGGCCTGGAATTCGCCCCAGGAACCCGGGTAGTGCGTACCAGCGCGCGGTGGACCCATCGCTTCAGTCTACACCCAACTCCGGTTAAATGGATACCCCAGACGTGGTTAATGATGCGGTGGCAATTCAAAATGCGATCAAATCCACACGGCATCTTAAACTGAGAAGAATCTACTACTCAGCAAGCAAACTAGCCCTCCCGGTGGACAATGTTGGTTACGTCGTAGAAGGCATCAATACGCGTTTTACGGGAATCAGAAGTGGCGCGCCGGACTACGCACTAGAAGCTATTGGGGCTAACGCTAGTTCTCCGGCAGGCGATACTTACATATTTCGAAATGTGCTGTTCTACTCAACAAACTCAGAGAGCAAAGGAATCAAGCTGCAGTCACTTGCCAAAGTGGTTGTGGAGGACTGCAAGTTCAGCGGGTTCAATGGCGGTGAGCAGTTGGTACTCAATCAGATATTTGATTCGTGGTTTAATCGTACATATTGGACTAGCCATGCGCCTAACGGGAATTTTCCGACAGTTCTAATTGATTCCGGATCGGTGGACAATAGCAACAATTTAAGGTTTGACGGATGCGCATGGGAGAGCACGAACTATGAAGATGTTCGCATAGTACAATCAACAGGAGCAATAGCAAACTATATGATTATGTTCGACAAATGCAAATTTGAGTCTCAACCGTCTAACGCAAAAGTCAATCTCGAATCCGGCATTGTGTTGAGCCTCATATTCGACACGTGCATTTTCGGTGATAATTCAACAGTAAACCCGGTTATTAAGATGGGAACATCTGCCGCAGCAAGGGATCTAAGAGTCAGCAAGAGCCGAGTCGTGTACAAAACAAACACGTTGATACCCGTATTTTTTGCGCTTGATAACGCCGTCAACTCTTCGTTTGTGGACTTAGCGCTTATCACTGGGGCTGGGGGCGTCGCATCTGCTGCGACGGTAACAGCGAACACGGTAAATCACTATTCTATTGGCATTTCCCTTAACACGACAGCACATACTAGTTTCTTCAATACATCTGCCACCTCTGCTGTTATTGTAAACTCCCCAGTCCGACTGGCTGCAAAAAACGGCAACGCGACGCTTGAACAATACAGGTACGACTCAGCCAATACACTGGTGGGGAGGTCTAAACAGGTAATTAATGCATCGGGTGGTCTGGAGTTTTATATTGATGAGGTATTGCAGTTTACGGTGCAGAAGAACCTCCCTCAGTTTTCAATGCTGGGCACGCGATATGGCACAGCCACGGCCGCGGCAACGCCGGTAAATACTGTTTTCATCGACAGCTCAGATGGTAAGTTGAAATTCAAAGATGCCGGCGGTACAGTGAATCTGCTGTACTAAGAAGCGGTATGCCCTGGTGCTGTCCCGTATCTAGACGTGGCGGCCGTCAGCTTTGGTTCTTACGCCACGGCGGACAAGTCGGCCTGCTGCCCGAGGCTAGAAGGCAACGGTGCGGGCGAGTCGGCCGCGAGGCCAACCTGAGTTGCGGATGGCGCGGATCGTGGCTGGCTGGGTCGCCAACGCGATCCGCTGCAGCTTGCCGATACACTTCGGACGCGAAGGGACGTCAAGCGCAAACACTCGCCCGACGGGCGCAAGGAAGTGCTCGAGTCAGGCTAGGGCCGCGATGTAGGTCCGGGCGAGGCGTAAGTCGTCAGCGGTTGGCGAGGCCGAAGCCTGTCATGGAGTAACCCGAGAGACGGGTATCCACAGCCGTGGAGCGACGCGCGCGCAGCCTCCAGCGCCGCCGCATCACGATCAGTGACATTGGGCGTCGCCTTCGCCTCAATGGCCCAAGTCACGCCGGCCACCTGCACGATGAAGTCGATCTCGAGACCGCCGCGCGTGCGGAAGGTGTAGATCTCCTGGCGGATGTCGCGGGCAGCGGCTGTCGCCCGGAGATGCGTTGCTCGAGCTCGTCCGGATTTGCCGAGAACGTCAGGAACTCCGACTCGCGCGCAAGGTTGGTCTCGAGGTCGGGCTTCAGGCTGTCAATCAACGTGGACTTGCCGGTTTGACGGGGGCCGAGCAAGAGGACGCTCTTCTGTGCACTGATGAGCCTGGGCGCCAACATTCTATCTACCATGTGGTCATTTTTAGATGCAGTTTGACCGCTATGTCGGGACCTAGTGGCCAAAGCAGCGCGCGAATTGCGTGCCCCTCGCGTATCGCATAGCCTGCCGCGCAAGCTGATGCACCTTCCAGTTGTCTCCGACGCCACACTCGGCGCGGCCTCCGCGCTCGGCACAGCCTTGGTGTGGTCGATTGCCACCTTGCTGTTCAAAAAGAGCGGCGAGCGCCTGGGCGCTGTCGCGCTCAACTACTTCAAGAACGGCGTCGGGCTCCTGCTCTTGGCCGCGACGCTGGTTGCGACGGGGGCCTCGCTTCCCGCGGAGACGCCCGCCGCCGATGTGCTGATCTTGCTCGCGAGCGGGGTCGTGGGCATTGCCATCGCCGACAGCCTGTTCTTCTCCAGCCTGAATGTGCTCGGAGCGGGGCGCTCCGCCATCATCGACTGTCTGTATGCCCCGTTTGTCGTGGGGTTCTCCACCGTGTGGCTCAATGAGAGCTTGTCGTGGCGCAGCGGCCTAGGCGGCGCGCTGGTGATCGCCGCGGTCGCCATGACCAGCACGCGCGTGGCATCACTCGATGTGCCGCGGCGCCACCTCTGGTTGGGCGTGTTTTATGGGGCGTTGGCCATGGCGCTGACCGCGGCGGCGATTGTGGGCGCTAAGCCGGTGCTTGAGCGCTACCCTGTGCTGTGGAGCACTAGCGTACGCCTGTTGGGCGGCTTCGTCGCGCTAACCCTGTACGCGCTGCTGCACCCGCCGACGCGGCGTGTTGCCTTCGCGGCCTTCGTGCCCCAGCCGGCGTGGCGCTACGCCTTGCCCGGCGCGGTCGCTGGCGCCTACCTCGCCATTGTGCTGTGGGTCGCGGGCTTCAAGTACACGAGCGCAACCACGGCCGCGATGCTCAACCAGACCAGCACCGTGCTGGTGGTGGTGCTCGCCGCCGTCTTCTTGCACGAGCGCTTGACGCCTATGCACGCTGGCGCTGCCGTGCTCGCCTTTGTCGGCAGCGCCCTCATCTTGGGCTGAGACGACCCGCACCAGGACGCTCCCGGCGGTAGGGCTGGCTCGGGCCCCTCGCTGGCTCGATGGCCGCTCCTTCGGCTGCCTGGGCAGCATCGGTCACGACGCCATGCCCAGTGAAACGCGACGATGGGATCTTTGCGGACCGCGACAGGCAACAGTGAATAGTGAACACTGGAACACAGGAATACTGAATGGAAGGCAGCTCGCGCCTGCGGCGCTCGCCCTTAACACCAGCTACCTAGTGCCGGGCGCAGCGGCGGGCCTGAGCCGATCGCCAGGCCTGGCTCGAAGCGCGCGGCCTGAGGTAAGAGGTCGGTCGTGGACCGCTGTCGCTTTGCTCCCTCGACTACTGGTGAGGCACACCCGGGCACGCTGCTCGCCGCCCTGCTAGCCTGGTGTGACGCACGAACGCGCGGCGCCAGCTTCGTCCTGCGGCTCGAGGACATCGACCCCGAGCGCTGCCGGCCCGGCTTTAGCCGCCAGCTGCTCGACGATCTCGCTTGGCTCGGCCTCGACTGGGACGAACTGCACGAGCAGCACGCGCACGCGGATGAGCACGCGCGCGCGCTCGACCGCCTCGCCGAGCTCGGGCTCTTGTATCCGTGCGCCTGCTCGCGGGCGCACATCAAGACTCACGGTCGACCCGCCCCGGACGGCGGCTTCGCTTACCCCAACACCTGCCGTGGCCGGCCCTTGCCCCCGGGGGGCTGGCGGCAAGCCCAAGAGCCGCTGCGGGCGCAACTCGCCGACGAGCGCATCACCCTCGCTGACGAATCCGGCCTCGAGCTCAGCCAGACTCCGGCGAGCGCGATGGGTGATCCCGTAGTCGTGCGCCGCGACAAGGCCGTGGCCTACCAGCTCGCCGTCGTGGTCGACGACGCCAAGGCGGGCATCACCCGTGTCGTGCGCGGACGCGACATCGCCCAGTCCACCGCGACGCAGGTGGCCCTGCAGCGTTGCCTCGGCCTGCCGACGCCAGCCTATCGCCATCACCTCCTGCTGCTCGAACCACGCGGCGACAAGCTCGCCAAGCTGCACGGCTCGGTCGGGACGTCGCTCTTGCGCCCCCGCTACACCCCGCCGGCGCTCG
>MHBL01000256.1 GCA_001803235.1 Lentisphaerae bacterium RIFOXYA12_64_32 | reverse complement strand
GGACTCAGGCACAATGCACGCTGACGGCGCCCGCCCCTGCGGAAGTGACATGCGCCCCCCCGCCTGCGCGGGTGAGGCAAGCATGCCCACCACCGGCTATATTGTCGACCTGCAAGACGTCGGGGTTCTCACACAGTCTAGAGGTAGCGAAGAAAGGGGACGAATGCTCATGCGAACAGTTCGCGTCATGGCTCTCTCCGCCGCGGTTCTCGCCACCGTGTTTGCGAACGCCGCCGATATCCCGCCGCCGCCCAAGGCCGACTGGCCGCTGATCCAGGACGTGCAGGCCCAGACCGAGGCAACCGTCAAGGACGCCTGGGAAAAGCAGGCCGACTGCGCGGGCGATGTCACCGTTGCAGACGTGGGCGGGACCAAGGTCTGGCGCCTCCCGTGCCGCTTCACGGCGGGCAAAGAAACGCGCGCGGCTTGGGATCTGAAAGTCAACCTCGACATGACCGCCTGCACCGGGCTGCGCTTCCAGTTCTACTGTGCGAACTCCGTCCCCCTCGCGAACGTGTCGCTGTACTTCCACAGCGGCAACGGCTGGTACCGAACCGACCTGCCCGTGCCCGAGGACGGCCGCTGGCAGGCCGTGACAATCGAGAAAGCCGCCGCCGACATCGAGGACTCGCCGGCCGGTTGGAGCCAGGTCTCGGCGATCCGCTTCTCGCCCTGGCGCGGCAGCTCCGAGGACACGGAAATCGCCATCGCCAATATCGGCCTGGTCGGCGCGGACGCGCCCATTGTCATCATCCGCGGCGACGCGGGAGCGGCCAAGGGCGACGGGGGTGAGAGGAAATCCGTGGCGCAGTTCGCGGGAATCGTGGCGGCCGCCCTCAAGGAGACATCCATCCCCTATGCGGTCCTGTCCGATGCCGATGTTACGCCCGAGCGTCTGGCCGGCAAGCGCGTCGCCATCCTGCCCCACAACCCGGGCATCCCCGATTCGATCGTCGCGAACCTGGTGCAGTTCATGGACGCCGGCGGCAAGGTGATCTGCTTCTACGGCATGCCTGAGGCCATTGCCGAAAAGGGCGGCATGAAGCCGGGCAAGTACATGCCTGCAACTGCCCCCGGCGCGTTCAGCACCATTCGTCCGACCGGCACGGATCTGCCGGGCATGCCCGAATCGGTCGAGCAGCGCTCGTGGAACATCGTCACCGCAGAGCCGGTCGAAGGGCGGAGCCGGATTGCCGCCGTGTGGTACGACGCCGAGGGCAAGCCGACGCCGTACCCCGCCATCGCGGTGTCCGACAACCTCGTCTACATGAGTCACGTACTGCTCGACGACGGCTGGGCCGGCAAGCGGCAGATGCTGCTCGCCATGCTGGCGCACTTCGTGCCCGACGTGTGGCAGCAGGCAGCCCAAGCCGAACTGGATGCCATCGGCCGCATCGGCGCGTTCGCAAGTTACGACGAGGCGAGCACAGCACTGGCCGCGACCGCCCGCACCCAGCCGGCGATCCAACCGGAACTGGACGCAGCGCTGGCCGCCCGCACCCAGGCGCAGACGCTGCTCGCCAGCGGTAACGCCGTCGCGGCCATCCCGGAAGCACAGAAAGCACAGGCCGCCCTGCTGCGCGCCTGGTGCCGCATGCCGTCGCCGCACACACCCGAACACCGCGCGTTCTGGTGTCACAGCGCGTTCGGGGTCACCGGGATGGATTGGGATCAAGCCATCAAGACGCTCGCCGACAACGGCTTCACGGCCATCCTCCCCAACATGCTCTGGGGCGGCGTCGCTTTCTACCCCAGCGAAGTGCTCCCCGCCTATGCGGACCTCGCCACGCGCGGCGACCAGATCGCCCTGTGCCTGGCCGCTTGCCGCAAGTACGGCGTGCAGTGCCACGTCTGGAAGGTAAACTGGAACATGGGCTCTGCGACGCCGGACGCGTTCGTCCAGAAGATGGCCGCCGACGCGCGGACCCAGGTGAGCTTCGACGGCAAGCGCGAAGAGCGCTGGCTCTGCCCGTCGCACCCCGACAACCAGCAACTCGAGATCGACGCCATGGTCGAACTGGCGCGCAAGTACGACCTCGACGGCATCCACTTCGACTACATCCGCTATCCCGGCCCGGACAACTGCTTCTGCGACGGCTGCCGCGACCGGTTCCAGAAAGCCATCGGTCAGGTTGTCGGATCCTGGCCGAGCGATGTGCGCGCCGGCGGCGCGCTCCAGCAGCCATGGCTCCAGTGGCGGCGCGACAACATCACCAAGGTCGTGGCCGGCGTCGCAGACAAGGCCCGAGAGGCGCGGCCCGGGATCAAGATCTCGGCCGCGGTGTTCGCCAACTACCCGGTCGACCGCGACGGCGTTGCCCAGGACTGGAAGTTGTGGTGCGAGAAGGGCTACCTCGATTTCGTTTGCCCGATGGACTACATCGAGAGCAACACGTCGTTCCGGCGCACCGTAACGCGGCAAGTCGAGTGGGCGGGCAAGGTCCCCTGCTACCCCGGCATCGGCCTGTCCTGCTGGCCGAACCGCCAGGACATCGTCAAGCTCGTCGAGCAGATCGGGATCACGCGCGAACTGAAGACGGGCGGGTTCACGATCTTCAACTACGACGCGCAGAGCGCACCGCTGCTGCCGCTCTGCGGCCTGGGCGTGACCGCGAAACGGTGAAGGACGGGACCGGCGAGAGCGCCCAACGTCGCCGCGGAGCGCGCCTCCCGCGTTGCGACTGACCTGCGGCTACACGACGGACATCAGGAGAACGTGCGATGCCAGGTGGCGCATGGGACGCATTGGACAGTTGCCGGAGGCGCCTGGACGAAGCCTGGGCGTTCGCGACCGCCTGCGCCCCCGCAAGTATCGTTGCGTCGCCCAGCCTCAGAGATTGTCGAACATGCTCCAAGTCACCGTTGCGGACGGATGCCACTTCACGCTGGCATCCACAGACATGATGTCGAATCCACGGCCATGCCGCATGATCGGCAGGCGCGGATCCAGTCCGAACGGCATGTTGTCCGCGCCCCAAAAGTCATACCTGCCGAGGCGATCGGCATAGCACCCGGTAGCGCTGGGATCCCGAACCGCTTTCAGGGTTGACCAGTTGTTCTGGTTCCCATTGCGCACCCCCACGGTACTGTTCAGCGTGTACCCTATCTGCTTCCAGCCATCGGTCAGATCGCGGGAACCTCCCGGACAGGCGTACACCTCGATCTTGGGATCGGCCGCCGCGGTCCCGTACCACGTGGTCCACGTCCTCCCGCACAGATAGGGTGAGTAGAAAATGGTCCACGGGAAACTCAGCCCCGTATCCACCCCGCCCAGAAACCAATGGTCGTCGCCCTGCGCCAGCCAGCCGTCATAGTCCTCGGCGTACGATTGAAAAGCAACGCCGATCTGCCTCAGGTTGTTGACGCACACGGCGGTGTGGGCCCGATCCCGCGCCGCATTGAGCGCCGGGAGCAGCAACGACGCCAGGATCGCAATGATGGCGATCACCACCAGCAACTCGATGAGCGTGAACGAACTAACCCTGAGCCGTCGCAAAACGCCGCGTGCTGACGTGGTCGTGAGTGCTTGCCGCTGCATGGCATCGACTCCTTGTGTCCCGCTTCCACCATTCCCGCCCGCCGCCCCTGTACCCCACGAATCCACCAGACGGCTACGCTATCGCCTCATAGAATATAGACTGCAACCCAGGTTCGGCAACCCCCGCTGCACCTCTCTCAGCGCCGCGGAATTGACCGGGGCTCGGGCGCCGAGGTGGCGGACAGAAGGCGGATGGGGCGACGGTGGGGGACGGCGAAGCGGAGGGACCGACTGGTCTCTCTATGGTGCTCTGGATTGTCACTGCGGCTTGGGGACGGGACTGCTACGGCCTTGAACGTCACGTGGAGTCGAAGACCCAGCGCGGGCGGATGAAGGCGGCGAACTCCGTGTCCAGGGCGAAGGCGTTCAGGACGCGGTTGCCGAAAGAAGCGACGAGGCACCTGGCAAGGTTCTGAAGCGAGTTGAAGACGCCGAGGGCCGAAGTGCGCGTCGGCGCCGAATGCCCTGCTGCCTGCAGGAGTCTGCCTTGCAGGTCAGTATGGAGCATGACCTGGTGTTGGGCATGAGCGATCTGGATGAGGTGGTAGTAGTTCTTCCAGGCGAAATCCTTGCCGCCGTAGCAGTGTTCCAGTCCGTAGCCGCAGTTCTTCTGGACATTGAAGCCGATGTTTTCGATTTTGAAGCGTTGGCGTCCTCCCAGGTTGATGAGTTCCTTGATGTTCAGTTTGTCGGGGCGGAAATCGGTCAGGTACATGAACCGGGTCTTCTCGCCGGTCTTGGGGTTGTACACATCGCAGACGATGGCGTGGAGCGTGTGCTTGCGGTACTGCAGATTGCAGGCCCAGCGGAACGTCATGACCCGGTCGTCGTCGAGGATTTCGCGCACGACGGGTGCGTCGGGGCGCTCGATCTGCCGCATGGCTTCCTGGTAGAGGGTGGGAATGGACCCTTCCTTGAAGGCGATGAAGAAGGTCCAGCCGTACTGCAGAAGGATATCGAGTATCGGCTCGCAGGCATACAGGGAATCGAACAACGCACACAGCGGCAGACGCGGAAAGCGCTTCTTGATCTTTCTGGCCAAGTCGGGGAAGTGGTTGCGCTCACAGGTCTGCTTGTCATAGCCGCCGGGCGGGTTCTCGATGAACTCGCACCCCATGGTGAAGGCCAGTCCGGTGTTGGTGACCAGCTTGGCCTCCAGCACGCTGTGAAAGTAGTCTGTGACGCCGTTGTTGTGCTTGCGAACCAGGCAGCGGGGACAGTGAGGGTCGTGAGAATGGAAAAGCTCGGTCCCGTCGAAGGCCACCAGGTAGTACTGATCCTGGAAGCGGTAATCCTCCAGACTGCGCTGCCGCAGCAGGTGCGCGGTCATGTCTACGCCGATCGCGGCCATCTCGTTGTCGGGCACGCCGATCAGCAGGTAGTTCATCGCGTCCGGAGATGCGACGCGTTCGATGGGTTCCTTCAGCAACCGCTCCAGGTTGGCCTGGAACTCATCCGTGCGGACGTCCTCGCCGAACTGCCGGCGTGACCCGGAAAGCCCCAGAAACATCAGCAGTGCCTGTACCGCCAACTGCCGCGCTTTGAACGTCACCTCCTCTTGATCGCGGAAGTCCGACACCGCTCCCAAGCGGTCCAGAAGAAAAGGGAAGGAGTGGTTCAGGCTTGCCGGGATGAGGTCGGCAGGGTTGCCGCGAGGCGGGCGCGGTTTCGGCCGACGGCCCGGCTTGCCCCGACGTGGCTTCGGATCATCTGTTCCGCCAGCGCATCCATTTCCGCCAGCAGCCGTTTGATTCGGCGTCGTTCCTGTACCCAGTTTCCGACCTCCTTGACCATGTCGACCGGCACATAGACCACTTTCGTCTTCTTCTTCACCTTGCTGGTGAGAACGTGCGCAGAATGCCTGGCACTCGGGTCCTGTGCACAGCGACAGTTCTCCCGTCCACATCTCCTTAACGTCCGGACCAGCGATCCGGACACCGAAATGCTACCCTTGCTCAGCGCCCGCCGGCGCGCATCGGCTCTCTGCTTCAGCACCGATTTGGAGAGGTTTTGCATACTATCAGTATATATACTACTCAGATTTAGATAAATCAATCCCCTTTGCGAACTAATTCTTCCGGGATTACTGCGAACTATCGGTCAATTCCGCGGCGCTGCACCTCTCTCCGCGATGCGTCAGTGGCTCCCGGGCGGAATGCCGCCCGGCCATATCAGGTTGTTACTCCTGCGTTTCCGTCTGAGTACCGCCTTTCAGGCGGAAGTGGCAGCGACGCTTCAGCGAGCGGGCGCACGGCGTCAACGCGGCAACGCTGGCGCGAGACAAAAGCACCGGTATATTCGACTGCAGAGGGTATTGCGACGCAGCCGTCCTGCGCCGGTCTCCGGGCACCTGCAGAGGTCCACTCGGTTCCGCGGACACGCCAACGTGAAACTCCACACCACCGCACTCACCATGATTCTCTCCACCGCTTCCCTGTTCTTCTCCGCCACCGTTCCCGCCGCCGCCCCGGTCGACGAACGCGTGGCCTACAAGCCCGACATCATCGGCGTCGAGCGCCTGTTCATGGTAGTGCTGAAAGCGCCGATCGACACACCGCAGATTAAGGTCACTCTTCCCGACTGCGTGACACTTCTGGACCAGACGCGCCTGCCCGCCACCACCGAGCTGCGCAAGTACTACTTCCGCAGCCTCAAGCCGGCAAAACAGGCCGACATCGTGTTCGCGCACCCTGTCGGCGACGTCACCGTCTCGATCGAAATCTGGTCTTTCGACGACCTGCGCCAGTTCCGGACCCTGAAGGACATGAAGCTGCCGCGCCGCTGGCCGCTCGGCGAAGCGCTGCCGGAACTCAAGGTTGGCCAGACTCTCACCACGGACCAGAAGAAGAAAACCGCCCAGGGCAAACCCGGGAACCGCTACTGGCTCGAGTTCAGCGACGAGGACGTCTGGTCCCTGCAACCGGACAGCACCATTCCGCGCTGGCACTGGGTGAACATCACCGAAGGTTGCCCGACCCACGGCCCGGAGATCTACACCAAGACGGCGTTCTACCCATGGCTGGACGAGAAGGACCGCCCGATCCGCAGTTACGGTCTGGCCAGCACGCCCTACGCATGGAAGATCAAGTGCCCGGTGGGCAACGAGCTCTTCCCCTCGAACGATTTCGCCAAGGACGACTTCACCAGCGGCGCGTTCCCGGACGACGGGATCGGCGGCGGCTTCGTCGCCAAGGACGGCAGGCACTACGGGTTCATTGCGGAGACAAGCCAGGCCTACTGCCACAAAATGCTGAACGTCGCGCCACCGTGCGCCGACGAGTACCTCAAGACGGGCGACATCGAGTACGTGCACAAGGCGCTGGTCGCGCTCTCGCGCCTCGCGGTCGAGTGGTCGTACCTGGCCACCATGACGCACCACCGGCACCGGAACAGCGTCGGCCAGGTCGAGCGGCTCGGACCGGCGCCGTTCAGTGAAGGCCCCTGCCTCTACTCCAGCGGCTTCACGGTCTACTGCATCGACCTGCCCACCTACCAGATGAGTCACGCCGAAGCCTACGACAAGATCTTCCCGGCCATCGAGCAAGACACCAAGATCATCCCGTTCCTCCAGGCCAAAGGCTATGCCGTCCAGACCCACGAGGACGTGCGGCGCTTCATCGAGGAGAACCTCTTCGCGGTGTGGATGCAGGGCGCCATGGACGGCGCGACGCACTCAAACGAGCCGTTCATGCAGATGGGCCTGGCGCGCATGGCCGAGGTCCTGAACTACCAGCGCGGCACGGAGTTCATGGACTGGCTCTACGACGACCCGCGCGGACAAATGCGCTACTTCGTGACCAACAGCTTCTTCCGCGACGGCGCCGCGTACGAGTCGACCAACGGCTACAACAGCATGCACGTCGTCGCCATGGGCCCGGTCGTCGAGTCCATCGAGCACCTGCGGCAACTGCGGCCAGACGCCTACCCCGAGAGCAAGTATCCGGACTTCGCCACGAGCCGGCACTACCACAGCGTCTTCGACTTCGCCATGAACATCGTCAACATCGACCGCGGCGGCCCGCGCGTCGGCGACTGCGGCGCGCACCCGCAGTACAGCAAGAAGCCCAAGGTCGCCTGGTGCGACGCGTCGACCACGACCCTCGAACACGCCTACCGGATCTTCAAGGACCCGAAGTTCGCCTGGGCCCTGGTCAACGCGCCGGGGTGGAACCCCTCCGATGGGTACCCCTTCACCCGCGAGCAGGTCGAGGCGGACGCGGCCAAGTGGCCAAACGACTGGAACGATGCGAGCTGCCTCCAGGACGGCTACGGCCTGGCCATGCTGCGCAGCGGCACGGGCGACAGCAAGCGCGCGCTGTGGATGATGTACGGCCGCGCCAAGGGCCACGTCCACGACGACCTCCTGCACATCGGACTCGACGCATTCCAGAGCGAGATCCTCGGCCACATGGGCTACCCGCGCAACTGGAGCGCCTGGGAAGGCAACTGGATGACACAGAACCAGGCGCGCCAGATCCCGTTCGTGCAGATGACCGCCACGGCGCAGGTCTTCGCGGACGCCGGGCCCGTACATGTCGCCGAAGCGTACGCCCAGGCGTTCTCGGACCAGGTCGGGGCTGGGAAGGGCTACGTCATCGATGCCGGCAACTGGCAGCGCCGCATGCTCGCGGTCATCGATGTCGGCCCCGACCAGTTCTACTGCCTCGATTTGTACCGCATCTTTGGCGGCAAGGAGCACTGGTGGACGTTCCACGCGCAGGAGGGTGAGTTTGCCACCCGCGGCCTGGAACTGCGCAAACAGGAAAAGGGCACGCTGGCCGGCCCGGACGTGCCGTACGGCGACAGCAAGTGGCTCGAAGCGAACGGCAGCACGAAGAGCGTTTACGGCTACCGCGGGCCGATGTTCGCCTTCCCGCACCTGTACAACGTCGAGCGCGCGACCCCGACTGGCGCCTGGTCCGCCGACTGGGCGCTCAAGAACGCGGACGGCCTGCATTTCCGGCTTACGGTGGCCGACGCGACCGGCGCGGAAGCGGTCCTGTGCGACGGCAAGTCGCCGGCCGGCGGCTCACCGTACGAGATGAAGTGGGTGCTGCTGCACAAGACCGGCGTCACGTCCGCCGCCACGCAGGTGACGAACCTGATGGAACTCTACCGCGGCGAACCGCTGATCAAGTCGGTCCAGCCTCTGGCGCTGTCCGGCACCGACGAGGCCGGGTTCGCCGCCTGCGGCCTGGTCGTGGATCTGGGCACCCGCGTCGACACCATCTTCGCCTCGGCCGACCCGAGCGTGGTGCGCACCGCGCCGGGCGGTTTCGAGTTCGCCGGACGCTTCGGCCTGTACTCCGAGCAGGACGGCAAGCCGGTCAACGTGGTCCTGATCGGCGGCACCGTGCTGCGCAAGAACGGGATCGGCGTCACGGCCACGGTGGCCGAGCACCGTGCGAAGATCGCAGCGGTGGACCGGAGTGCACAAACGATCGTCATTTCCCCTGCCCCGCCGTCACCGCAAGCGTTGGTGGACAAGTACGTGTTCATCTCGAACCCCGTGCGTCGCGTCGCCTGCCGCGTGCTCGAAGCCCGCGAAGCACCGGAAGGCGCGGCACTGAAGATCGAGTTCGACCCGCTCATCGGTACCGGCCAAGTCACCGGCGCGCAAGCGGACCGCGTTCTCACCTCGACACCGTTCGCCTTGCGCGGGCACCGCTACTACCACGGGGCGCGCCTAGTGAATGCCGCCAAGACCGCCGAGTACCAGCTTGCGGGCATCACGAGTGCGGGGTTCGCACTCATCGACACGCAAGTCCACGCGGCGCTCACCAAGGAACGCCTGGCCGCCGAGTTCCCGAACGAGACCTGGTTCGAGGTCTACGACTACGGCATCGGCGACGAGGTGAGCTGGCCCAACGTGTTCAGCGTCGGCAAACCGTAGCCGGCAATGCGCGAAGCGGCAGTGGCGCGGGACCTCCGGGACCGCAGCAGAGTGCTCGGGGCCGTCCCGGCCCGAGGCCCTCGGCCGGGGACCGGCCGAGACACCCCGCTTCGGCGCGAGGCGCGCCGAGCCACCGCGCGCTCAACCGCATCCCCGCCGGGCACGCCACTCCACCGCGCGGCCGGATCTACACTGCGCTCCCGACCAGTTGATGGCACACTGAGGGCATAGGAAATGGGTAACACTCCAAACTGGGTTTGGCAAGTGCCAGAGAAGGAGTGTTGCCATGGAT
>MHBL01000255.1 GCA_001803235.1 Lentisphaerae bacterium RIFOXYA12_64_32 | reverse complement strand
GAGCTTTAGCGACCAGCGACCCGGCCCCAAGGCTCGAACGGCCGCGGTCACCGTCACCACGTCCGCCCAAGCCAAGTCGGCAGCTCCGGTCGCCGCATCCAAGCCGAAAGAGCTGGACGAGCGCGTAGTGCGCACGATTTTACAAGCGGCCATCGGGCCGATGAGCGAGCGGCAGACCCGCGAGTTGGTGGCGACCGCCTGTGGGATCAACGTGTCCAAGCGCCAGATCAAAGCGATCGTCATCGAACATGGCCGCAAAGCCAGGCGCTGGCTGGCGGAGCTGGGCTGGGAAGCACTGATCGCCGCGATCGCCATTGACGAAATCTTTTGCGGTCGGCAGCCGGTGTTGACCGGCGTTGATCTGCGGTCGTTTGCCGTGGTGGTGTGCCAGTTGGAACCGCAACGCGATCATGTGACCTGGGGCCGCGTCCTGGCACGCTTTCCGGCCCTGGAGCTGGTGGCATCGGATCGGGCCACCGGGATCATCAAAGCGGTCGCACATGCTGACGTGTGGCATCAGTTCGATCTATTCCATTTCAAGCGTGAGGCCCACCGGCAACTGCGCCGCCTGGAAAGTCGCGCCTATGGTAAGATCGAGGCCGAATATGCCGCCGAGCGCAAATTACGAACGATCAGCAACGCCGCCTGTCGGCAAACCTGGCTGACTGAGTATGACCAACGGCGACAGGCCGCAAACCTGGCCATCGGCGACTATGACCGCGTGGCGAAGGCATTACGCCTGGCTGAGGAGGCGCTAGACTTGTTCGATCGCGACGATCGCCCGCTCAACATCGAGCAACAGCGCAAAAACTTGCAGCGGGCGGCCACCTGGTTGGCGCAGGCGACCAACGAGCCGCCAATTCGCAACCTGGCGGCGCAACTGCGTGACCCACGCTTGTCACTGTACCTGGCGACCCTGCAGGCACGAATATTGGCGATGAACTTGCGCTGGCAGCCCGGCCAGCCCGCGATGTCAAGGCACAAGGTCTGGAGCGTCATCGCCCGCTACTGGCGCTGGCAGCAGGCCAACAACCACGTGTACCGCATTCGGGATGAGAGCAAGGCGGCCCGGCAGACCCGTCGCGCGGCGGGGCAGCAGCGCATCTATGCCACGCAATTCGTGACGCTGTTGGAATTGCAGCAAGTGCGCCTGGCCTTGCGCAATTTTGACGAGGTGTTCGCGGCGGTGACCACCGCCCTGGACCAGACATTTCGCGCCTCCAGCCTGGTCGAAGCGTTCAACAGTCACGTGCGCGTCTGTCAGCAAGTCAAAAAGAATTTTGGGCAAGATTTTCTGGCGCTGCTCATGCTCC
>MHBL01000254.1 GCA_001803235.1 Lentisphaerae bacterium RIFOXYA12_64_32 | reverse complement strand
GCCTGCTCGGGCAGGAACAGCTCGATGAACTCACGGAAGAACGCGCGGATCAGCGTCTTGAACGCCTGGTCGTGATCGATGGTCATGGTCGATTCTGTGCTCCCTCTGCGGCCAAGTTCGGGTTCCACTGCCCAATGTAGCGCGGCGGCCCGGCAGGGGCAACGCGGTTGGTGATGCCCAGGGCCTGCAGGCGTCTCGTGGCCTCGGGCAGTCCGTCCCTGGCTTTCCAGTGGAAGACAAGGCACCTCTCGACAAGTTGCGTGATGCGTTCGCGTTCCACGGTGTCGCCTCCCTGACTTTCAGGTTCACACGCCACTCACCGACCTGCCTGTTCCTCATGTCAGTGCCGACAGGGCGGCTCGGCAAAGGACTCCCAGACTCGGGGCAGGGCCTTCTTGTTCGTGCCGAATCCTACGGCCATCCGCCACCCGCGGCAATCCATCTCCCGGACGTCACCCCAAGCCCCGGGTGCCTGAGAGAGAGCACCGGCGTTCCCTGCATTTCCACCCGAAAAACACCCCAAAGCACCTGTCGTTTGTTACCGCCGAAGGTCGCTGGACCGCTTTAGGTTAGCCGGAGCGCGCCTGCTTCCGGCGTCAATTACAAATGCCAAGGCCTGCCACTCCCATGACCCCGCTCCCCGCGAGGCCGGGAGTCAAGCCCCGTGAGAGACCCTCGATATGCGGTTCAGCCGACCGAACCGGTCGGGGTTGAACTCACCCGGCGCGGGTGGTACGATATGCGGCACGTGAAGCCCAAGGATCGGCCATATGAAGTTTGTCTGTCATCGTTCAGCCCTGCGCGGGCAGGTTGAGATACCCGGGTCGAAGTCGCACACGATCCGGGCGGTGTGCATTGGCGCGCTGGCCGCGGGCGAGAGCGTCATCCATGCGCCGCTGGTTTCGGGCGACGCATTGTCCGCCGTGCAGGCGGCGACCGGGCTGGGCGCGGCGGTCGACATGCAGCCGGGCGTGTGGCGCATCCGCGGCTGCGGTAACCGCCCGCGGGCGGCGCGGGCTGAGATCGACGTCGGCAACTCGGGCACGACGCTTTATATCGCGCTTGGCATGGCCTCGCTGCTGCGCGACGGCCAAGTGGTCCTGACCGGCGACGCGCAGATTCAGCGGCGGCCTGCGGGGCCTTTGGCCAAGTCGCTTTGCGATCTGGGCGGAGAGGTTGTGTCGCAGCGCGGCAACGGCTGCGCCCCGTACGCGGTGCGCGGCGGTCTGCGCGGCGGCGAAACGGCCATCGCGGCGCCGACCAGTCAGTACGTCACCAGCCTGCTACTGAACTGTCCGCTGGCGACCGGCGACTCGACGGTGAACATCCTGCTGCTCAACGAGCGGCCGTACGTGCAGATGACCCTGGACTGGCTGGCAGGGCAGGGCGTCCGGGTCGAGCACGACAATATGATGCGCTTCCGTATTCCGGGGAACCAGGGCTATCGCGCCTTCGAGAAACGCATTCCTGCGGACTTCTCGTCGGCCACGTTCTTCCTCGGCGCCGGCGCGCTGGGCGGCAACGCGGTGACCAGTCTCGGGCTGGACATGGCCGACTCGCAGGCGGACAAGGCCGTGGTGCGATACTTGGAAGCCATGGGCGCGGGCGTCACGGTCGAGCCCGGCCGCATTATGGTGCAGGCCCGGCCGCTGCACGGCGTGGAAATCGATATGAACGAGACGCCGGACGCGCTTCCCGTCATGGCGGTCATGGGCTGTTTTGCGCGCGGCGAGACGCGGTTGCGCAACGTCGAGCACGCCCGGATCAAGGAGACGGACCGCATTGCCGTGATGTGCTGCGAACTCCGCAAGCTGGGTGCGGACATCGCGGAACTTCCGGACGGCCTGGTGATTCGCGAGAGCGCCCTGCGCGGCGCCGCGGTGGAGGGGCACGACGACCACCGCGTGGTCATGGCCCTGGCCCTGGCCGGACTCCACGTCGACGGCACAACCACGGTCGCCACCGCAGAAGCCGCAGCCGTCACGTTCCCGGACTTCGCCGACAAAATGCACCAACTCGGCGCCAACCTCGCCGCGGTCAACGAATAACCTCACCGCGGTCCCTACCCATAAGCGCCCTGGAGCGAGCGTTGGTGGCTCTGCCCCCAAACCCCCGCCGGGGAATCATTGACTCCCCGGACCCCACATCGCGAATTGCATTCAGGGAGGCGGTTACCCGCCACCCTGAATGCAATTCGCCATTGGGAGGTCTGGAGGGTCAAGATCCTCCAGCGGGTTTGGGCAGAGCCCAACGAGTCGCTCGCTCCAGGGCGCCTATGGGTAGGCGAGCAGGGGTGAGATGGCGGTCAGGAACTCGTGGCCTTCGGCGGCCATGGCGGCGGCGGTGGTGTCCACGTCGAGCGTGGCCAGGCGTTCTGCGGGCCAGGCGCCTTGGTCGAGCCAGTGCGGCAGGCCGGGCAGGACGTGGAATTCGGCCGGGTGCAGCCGGGCCAGTTCGTGGAGAATGGCGAACATGGTCCGGATCGGCTCGACCAGTTCCGGTGCTGCGATAATCAGGTGCACTCCGGCGCAGATCTCCCCCGCGAACTTGTTGAACCCGGGCTTGAAATAGACCTCGCGGAACACCAGGCCGGGCAGGTGCCGCGCGTCGAGCGCGGCGGCGAGGCGATCGCCTTTCACGAACGGTGCGCCGAAGTACTCGAACGGCTTGCACGTGCCGCGCCCTTCCGAGACGTTTGTGGCCTGGATGATGCCGGTCATCGCGTAGGCGTACGCCGAGTCGAGCGTCGGAATGTTCGGTGAAGGCGGGATCCACGGCAGCCCGGTCTCCGGCCACGGCATACTCCGACGCCAGCCAACCACCGGGACGACCGTGAGTTCGACGTCCAGGCGGCGTTGCGTCTTGAGCCACAGCGCCAGTTCGCCGAGCGTGAACGGCAATAGCAGGGGCAGGGGTTCGGGAAAGAACTGCGGCGCCAGCGGCCCCGAGCAGCCGAGGTGTGCCAGCGGCGACGGGCGGTCGAGAACGATGAGGGCCTTTCCGAGCCGGGCGCAGGCGAACAGGGTGTCGGCCAGGGCGAGCTGGTAGGTGTAGGCGCGGTGTGAGACGTCCTGCGCGTGAAAGACCACCGCGTCGACGCCGCTCAGGAACTCGTCCGGCAGGGTGTGCTCCTTGCGCCCGTAGTAGCTGAACACGGGCCGGCCGGTACGCGAGTCGGTGTAGGAGTCGAACAGGACCCCGTCCTGGAGTTCGCCGCGCAGGCCGTGTTCGAGGGCGAGGAACCCGCGGACATCGGCGTGCTGCGCCACCCAGTCCGAGAAGGCGCCGACACCGGTCAGCCAGCCGGCGGGTGTCGTGACGACTCCGATGGCGCGGCCGCGGATGAACCGGTTCAGAGCGTTGAGATCGAACGAAATGGGCATGTCACCCTCACGGTTTGGACTGCCATCCGTGAACTTCCCGTCCCGCGATCCGCACGGGCAAGTCCGGAATGCGCACCCAGTGGCTCGGCGCGTTCCGCGCCGAAGCGGAGTGCTCGGGCCGGTCCCCGGCCCAGGGCCTCGGTTCGGGACGAACCGTCGCACCCTGCCACGGTCCCGGAGGTCCCGCGCCACTGTGGCCACTGCCATGCGTCGCGCTACGTCGGTCGGGGGACCCCGCGCTGTGTCGCCGCCGCGCGCATTTTTGCGATCAGGCGCGGGGTGACGCTGAGCTGGCGGATGCCGGCGTCCATCAGCGCTTCGAGGTGGGCCGGGTTTCCTGCTGCCTCGCCGCAGATCGAGATGGGCCTTCCCTTGGCATGGGCGGCGGCGGCGACCCGCCCCAGGACTTCCCAGAACACCGGGTTGGCCGCCGTGTAGTCGTGTGCCACCAGTTCATTGTCGCGGTCCACGGCGAACAGGTACTGGATCAGGTCGTTGCTGCCGATACTGCCGAACTCCGCGATCTCGAACAACCGCTCCGCTTCCAGGCAGGCGGCCGGGACTTCGAACATCAGGCCGTGGCGCATGTTCTGGCCGGAGATGTCGGACGTGGCTTCGGCAAAGGCGGCGCGCAGTTTCCGGAACTGTTCGACTCCGGTGATCATTGGATACATGACGTGCAGTTCGGCGGTCTGCGAGGCGCGGGCCAGGGCGCGGGCCTGGGTTCGCAACAGGTCGGGATTGCCGAGCAGGAGGCGGGCCCCGCGGAAGCCCAGGCAGGGGTTGCTCTCGTGCGGGATGTCGAGGAACTGCAGAGCCTTGTCGCCGCCGACGTCGAGCAGCCGGATGTAGACCGGGTGCCCGCGCATGGCCGTGGCCACCTGCGTGTACAGGTCGGTCTGTTCGTCCTCGGTCAGGACCCGGCCTGCGGCCATGAACTCAAACTCGGTACGGTACAGCCCGATCCCCTCTGCCTGCATCTCCCGGGCGATGGCGACATCCCCGGCACGGCTGATGCTCGCCATGACGCGCAGTCCGGCCACGGGCGCCGCCGCGCGGGCCCCGGACGTCGTGCGGCCGCGATCGCCGACGAGCCGCCGTACCGTCTCCTCACTCGGCCGGATGATCACCTCCCCTGTATCGCCGTTGACAACCACTTCCGTGCCGCACGAGATCAGGCTGTGGATGTGCGGCACACCGCTGACCGCCGGGATCTCCAGCGCCCGGGCCAGAATCGCCGCGTGCGAGTTGATACCGCCGTGTTCGGTCACAAACCCGATGGTGTGCTCGGGGTCGAGCGACAGCGTCAAACTCGGCGTCAGTTCCTCGGCCACGACGATCCGGCTGTGCCCGCGCTGGCAGTGCGATTCCGGGCCGCACTGCAGTGAGGGGCGCATGTTTCCCAGCACGTCCAGGAGTCGGCGCCGCACCTCGCCGATGTCCGAGGCGCGGTCCTTGATGTAGTCGTCGTCCACCTGCTGAAGCTGGCCCTCGTAGAAGTCCAGAACGGAGGTGATCGCAGTCTCCGCATTGCAGCCCCGCTCCCGGATGGCTCGCAGCACCTCGGCGCCGAGGGATGCGTCTTCGAGGATCATTCTTTGCGCGACGAAGATTTCCGCTTCCGCCTGCCCGATCCGCTGCGCCACGTCGGCCCGGACGCGTTCGAGCCGCTCGGACACCAGTTTCAGAGCTCGCGCCACCCGCGCGCATTCGCGGTCGACACCGTCTCCCGCGACCTTGTAGGCCGGCAGGTTACTGTGTCGGTTCTCGTTAAACAGGCAGACACGTCCGACGCTGATGCCGCCACTGAGCGCCAGACCGCGGAAAACAGTTTCGGTGTTGATCGGAGTCATGCTCTCCTCAAAGAGTGCCTGCAACGCACTTTACGGAATGAGGTTTCAGGTGTCAGCGCCCCCCAGGCCGCAGACGGCCCGGTCATCCCGGGGTGAAACTGGCCACGACGCTTCCGGAGCCCGCGAGGACGCGGGCTCTCCAAAGTCAGCCCCCCGTGCCAGTCCCTGGAGCGCCCGCGTCCTCGCGGGCTCCCGGGTTCCTTCAGTTTCATGGGAGTAGTGCGCAACGGATTCAGTCCCACACGTTTACTCGACCGGTTCAATAAACGGACCAGGATCTGTCACCTTCGGACAGTACCGCGGGCGGCCCCCCGCCCGCTTTTCGTTACGCACGTATCACAAGGCTCGTCTGTCGGGCGTGGGGTCGCCCGCAGTACTGTCCTTGCGGATGGTTTGACACGTTCGACCGCGTTTCAGTTGCGCCGGAGGTAGCCGAGTTCGGGTGGCAACGGCGTGTTGTTGCCGAAGCGATCTTCGCAGTAGCCATGTTCGGCCAGGATTCCCAGGTCCTTCAGGACTCGCTCGTCGCCGACAAACGTGACCTTCATGTCCGCCTCAATGTCGATCTTGCCCCGCATCAGGAGCTGGCAGATTTCGTGTGCTACGACCTCGCCGGCCGACTCGTCCGGACGCGGCCTCAGTTCCTCCAGCGGCAACGGTTGTGTGTAGATCACGATCCTGCCCAGCGCCGCGAGGTCCAGCACGGTGCGTCGCACCAGGGGGACCAACTCCTCCATGGTCGTAGCGGCGCCGTCGAGCGGCATCCGCCCGATTTCCTCGGCCAGTTGGCGGCGCTTCTCGGCGTTGATCTGCTCGTTGGCCCGGAAGAGGTCCAGCGTGTTGCCCGCATCGTAGGTCTGGTCTCCGAGGCGCATGGTGACGTCGCTGCCGTAGTGGTGCACGATCTTGGCGACCAGCGTCGAGGGGCGCACGTGGAAGCCGCGGTAGCGCGGCACGGGGACCTCGAGCTCCGACACGGTCGCGTAGCGTCTCAGCATGCTGTGGCACAGACCCCGGGCGCTGTCCAGGTAGCGGCAGGTGTAGCCGACGCAGTACTCGATCAGCAATGCCAGCACGACTTTGTCGTCAACCGGGCTTGCGCCCTTGCCGACACCGTTGGTGGTGCGCAGAACCATGTGGCGTTCGTAGAAGTGCGCCAGCAGCGTGGCGGCCGCCATCAGGTGAAAGACGACGCTGATGTGCCCGCGCAGTGCCCGCAGGTCGACATCCGTCTCCTCCGTGTCGCTGTCGGAGATGTACGTGTCGTAGAGCGACTGCAGGCTGTGGAATTTGTACTCAATCTGGCGCAGCGACTCCTCGCTTACGGTCTCGGGAATCAGGCTGGCGTAGTCCGCCGGCGCGACGCGCGACGCGGCGGCGAGGAATCTGCTCTCGGCGGCCAGTTCGAGGAAGGACGTGGCCAGGCGCACGACGCGGTCCGTGGCCGGCGTCTCGTGACACGTCTTCCGGTCCCGGGCCAGGGCGCCGCGCGGCAGCGATTCGGTCAACGCAGCCGAGTCCGCGATGCTGGCGTCGGGCAAGGTCAGATCGAGCCGTTGCGCTTCTGCGTTCAGGTGTCGTGCGACGCCCTGCAGGACGCCGCCGATCCTGTCGATCGCCGCCGCCGTGTCCTGGACCAGATCGCCGCCCACGGGCAGCAGTCGGTAACGGGGCTCGGAGTGGTGCAGGTGCAGCAGTTCGTACCCGGCGTGGGAGAAGTTCTTGATCGCCGCGACCATCCGCCGGAGCATGAACCACTGTGAGCTGTTCCGGGCGCCGTAGCTGTCCAGCAGCTCCTCGACTCGCGTCGATTCCGCCAGCAGGCTCGCCAGCAGGGGGCGGGCGATGGGGGGCAACTGTTCCGGCTCAAACAGGCGGCTCACGCGCAGCAGCGGCTGCAACCGCGGCGAGACGATGTCGCCGAACTCGCGGTCCGAAATGCACGCGAGTTCGCGGCTGGCGGTTTCCGCTTCGTCTCGTGTCGTCTTGACCATGCCGTCGCTTCTCCGGGTCGCGGTCTCAGGCGCGCGTTGCGGGCTCCGCAACGGCAGACCGTTCGTCGCCAGGCCCGCGCTCAGCCGCCCGCCCGGATCCGTACGCGCGTTTCCGTTACGGTGATGATCGCGCCGGCCTGCAGATCGGCGGCATAGCGGCCCAGATTAGCCGCGCAGACGTCCGTTTGTCGCGTGGCGGAGATAATCACCAGCCGAATGATCCCGCAATGGGGCAACCCACGAACAATCGCCAACTCGCCGAAATCCTTGTCCAGCGTCACCAAGACGCGTCCCTGGTCGTGCGCCTCGGCAAGGATTTCCTCGTCGCCTGGGTCCTCCGCCCAGTCACCGGACCACACGACATCATGGCCCGCCGCCGTCATGCCACGTTTGGCCCCACCCCAGACACAGGTGCCCAGCAAGAGTCTCACACCGTGGCTTCCTGGATGAGCGGTTCAACGCGCTCGTGCTTGACCAGCCGATGGGCGTAGGCAATGCAGGCCAGTACGTCTTCGCGCTCCAGCCACGCGCAGCCATCAAGAATGGTTTCAATGGTGTCCCCGCAGGCCAGCATTCCCAACACATGCTCAACGGCCAGACGTCGTCCGCGGATGATCGGCTTGCCGCCGAAAATGCGGGGGTTGACCGTGATTCGGTCCAGCAGATCCGCTTCGGTTGGCATGTTTGCTCTCCCTCGGGGCGCGCCGCTGGTGCGCGGAAACGCCGCCCTGAGTTGCTCGGCCGTCGGAACCCGGCGGCGTAACTCCGTTGACTATACCGTGATCTTCCATCGCTCGCAACCTGCCTGCCACTGCGCGCGTAATGCGTCAGTGGCGGGTGGAGATAGGGTCGAAGGTTGACCGGGGCTGGCGTCTAAAGTGGTCGGAGCGGCTCGCTCCGACACCCGCGGGACCGAGCCGGTCCCGCCACTTTGGGCAGCCACCCCCAACCCTCCGCCCGCGACTGACGCATTACCTGCACTGCGCGCGACAGGACACGGTGGTGGGACCGGAGAGGTCTTCTGTCCCATGGCCGTCTGCCGTCAGGCCGCGGCATGCAACTACGGCTTCCGTGCGGTCACGTACATGCTGGTCACGTAGTCGCTGAGCTTGGCGCGTTTCGGCAGGGCTTTGAGGATGGTGCGGTAGAGCGGGTCGTTCCACTCGGTCATGGAATCGATGTAGTCGGGCTTGAGGGTCACCTGGAGCTCGGCCAACCCGGCGGCTCGTGCCATGGCCACGGTGTCCTTGACCAGCACGGCGCCGGCGACACAGCCCACGAGGGCCGCGACGGACTCCTGCACCAACTTGGGCAGGCGCTTCCGCAGCGCCAGGTCGGAGACCGCGACGCGGCCACCGGGCTTCAGGACGCGCGCCAGGTCGCGCCAGACCTGCGGCTTGTCGGGCGACAGATTGATGACGCAATTCGAGATGATCGCGTCAACGCTGTTGTCCGCCACCGGCAGGTACTCGATCTCGCCGAGCCGGAACTCGACGTTGGCCAGGCCCGTGGCGCGCCGGAACTGTTCCGCGTTGCGCCGCGCCTTGGTGATCATCTCGGGGGTCATGTCGACGCCGATAGCGCGGCCCTTCTTCCCGACCTGCCGCGCCGCGACAAACACGTCGAAGCCGCCGCCGCTGCCCAGGTCGAGCACCACTTCGCCCGGCCGCAACGCGGCGATGGCCGCGGGATTGCCGCACGACAACCCCATGTTCGCGCCCTCCGGCAGCACCGCCAGCTCCGCCTCCGAGTAGCCGAGCCGCTGCGCGAGCTGTTCCGGGTTGTCCGTCCCGCAGCAGGACCCCGCCGCACCCGACTTGGCGGGCTTGGCGGCGATCTTTGCATACCCGGCGCGAACCTTCTCGCGCACACTGTCCTTGTCGACCGTCTTCTTGCTGCAGCAGTTGCACATGGTCATTCTCCAATTGTGATCGTACTGGCGCTCACGTGGCGGATGGGGGCTTGTCGAACCAGTGCTGGGTCCGCAGGCAGATGCGCACCAGCCACAGCATCACCGGGACTTCGATCAGCACGCCGACCACCGTGGCCAGGGCGGCGCCGGAAGAGAGCCCGAAGAGCATGGTCGCCGTGGCGATGGCCACCTCGAAATGGTTCGAGGCGCCGATCATGGCTGCCGGGGCCGCGTCGCGGTAGGGCAGCTTCAGCAGCTTGGCCCACCAGTACCCGAGCCAGAAGATGAACATGGTCTGAATGAACAGCGGAATGGCGATCCAGAGAATGGTCAACGGGTTGCTGATGATCGTCTCGCCCTTGAAGCTGAATAGAAGAACCAGCGTGGTCAGCAGCGCGATGATGGTGATCGGCGTCAACACGTGCAGAAACTTCTCCGTGAACCACGTCTCGCCCTTGGCCGCGATGATCCATTTGCGGGACAGGTACCCGGTGACGAGCGGCAACGCAACGTAGATGGCAATGGACAGCAGCAGCGCCTGCCAGGGCACGGGCAGCCGGCCCACGCCCAGCAGGAACCCACCCAGTACGCCATAGAGCACAAGCATGGACAGGGAGTTGATCGCTACCATGATCAGGGTCAGGCCGTCATTGCCGCGCGCCAGATACCCCCAGACCAGGACCATGGCGGTGCAGGGCGCAATCCCGAGCAGGATGCAGCCCGCGAAGTAGCTGCGCCAGAGCGGCACTTGCAGCATCTTGACCCCGTCGTGCAGCACGACCGTGCCCGCCCCGTGCTGCGCGCCCAGGGCGAGGTCGAGCCCGAAGGGCATCTTCACCAGGTCCGTCGCCTCGGCGCCGATAAACCCCCGGAACAGAACGCCCAGGAACAGCAACGCGATGGCGTACATGGTGAAGGGCTTGATCGCCCAGTTCACAAACAACGTCAGCCAGACCGGCGTGCCGCTCTTGCCCGCCTTCACGACCGACGCGAAGTCGATCTTCACCATGATGGGGTACATCATGAAGAACAGACAGATGGCGATGGGGATGGACACCACTGGCGCACCGTTCACGTAGACGGCCATGCCGTCCAGCTTTGCCGCCAGTCCGGGCGCGACCTTGCCCAGCACGATGCCGCCCACAATGCAGAGTCCCACCCAAACCGTCAGGTACCGCTCGAACACATTCGTCAGTTTCCGCTCGTTAACGGGGTTCACTTCGTGACTCACGGTCAGGCTCCTTTCCCTCTTGCTGCAACGGCTTTCCTCACTCTGTCCATGAGGGCACTGAGTTTCTGCTTCTGCCCCCGTTCTTCCTCGCTCCTAGGCTCTGTTTCCGGATGCGTGACGCGCCAGGTCAACTTGCCGCTCAGGGGCGGCTCCGGAAACGCTCCGGGGTCGCAAAGCATGTAATTCCTGAACGGCGTCGGCTGCTCCTGATAGCAGGCTTGGACGGCCTGTCGTACGACAGCGGGCGAGCCCTCATTGATGAGGTCCACGACCTGCACCTGTTTCCGGAATCGTTCGACGAATTCCGGCGGGATATTGAACAGGTAGGGGGTCGGCGCCTTGGCCCCGATGATGCGCTTCTTCCCATCGAGACCGTTCTTCTCAAGGGAAAGTATGGCGTCGCCCACGAGATGTCCCGGCGTCTCCGGACCACAAAGCAACAGGTAACGGATGTTGGGATTGGAGACGATGTTGCAGATGATCTTCTCGATGCCAATGCTCTCGGTTTGGAGCGTGCCGGACAGGGCCGCGCCGCTTTCGACGCCGACGCGGACGAGGTTCTCGATATCGGGCGGGGTCTTCTCCCTTTCCCACTTGAGGATGACGCACACAGCGACCGGCGAGTAGTCGTTTCCCCGCAGGTAACAGCCTTCCTCCGGCGGATAGCCGACCGCTGGGTCCTTCTTGATCATCTCAGGCATCTAGCTCCTCCGGCATCCTTTCTATGAACGCCTTGATCTCGTCCCGCACGCGGCGGTAGTGTGCCAGTGCCGCCTCTTCCGTCTGCGCGTTCAGCGCCAACCGTGGCGGGTCGTCAAAACCCACATGTCTGACTTTGGTCTTGCCCGAGAAAAGGGGACACGACTCATGCGCGTGACCGCAGACGGTGATGACGTAGTCGAACTCGACGTCCTTCAATGTGTCCACGTGCTTCGACGTCTGCTGCGAAATATCGACCCCGGCCTCGGCCATGACCCGCACCGCACGCGGGTTCAGTCCGTGCGTCTCGATCCCGGCGGAGTACGCCTCGAGCGCGTCGGCTTTCAGTGCCCGCGCCCAGCCCTCGGCCATCTGGCTGCGACACGAATTGCCGGTGCACAGGAACAGGACTTTGACTGTCTTCACCGCGGTTCAACCTTTCTTGGAGTTGCCTGCTTCGTCGTCGGGTTCATGGCACGGCCCTCTCCCCCTTCGCCCAGAGCAGCAGCGTCGAGCTGAACACGACCGTCACGCACCCGGCTTCCTGGAAGATCACCGCGATGATGGGCGTCATCAACCCCACGACGCTCAGGGCCAGGCCGATCACGTTGTAGATCATGGAGAAGAAGATGTTCAGCTTGATGCGACGCATCACCTTCGCCGACATCCACATGAAATCGGCGACGCCGGAGATGTTGTCGTTCATCAGCGTGACGTCGGCCGTTTCAATGGCCACGTCCGTGCCGGCGGCGCCCATGGCGATACCGACATCGGCCAGGGCCAGGGCCGGCGCGTCGTTGATGCCGTCGCCGATCATCCCGACCACCTGGCCCTGCGCCTGGCACTTCCTGACAAACTCCTGCTTCTGCTCGGGAAGCAGTTCGGCCTGGTAATCATCCACCCCAATCGCCTTGGCCACCGCGGCGGCAACTTTGGGGTGATCGCCCGTCAGCATGGTAATCTGCTTGACGCCCATCGCCTTGAGCGCGCGAATGGCGCCGGGTATCTCCGGGCGGACCTCATCGGCAATCGCCAACACCCCCACCGCCTCACCGTCGCGCGCCACCAGCACGGCTGTACGCCCCAATTCGGACTGCGTGGCGACGGCGCCCTCGATCTCGGGGGTGATCCTCAACCCGGCGTCGTGCAGAAACGCCGGCTTGCCGACGCGGATCGTCGCGCCCTGCCAGGTGGCCTCCACCCCCATGCCGGTGGCGGTGGTGAACTTCTCCGGCTCCGGGATGGAGATGCCCTTTTCCTTGCCGGCCGCCAGGATGCAGCGGGCCAGGGGGTGTTCGGAGTACTTCTCGGCAATGCACGCCAGCCGGAGAACGTCATCGGGGGTGCAGCCGTTGAGGCCGACGACATCCGCCAGCTTCGGCCTGCCGAACGTGAAGGTCCCGGTCTTGTCCACGAGCAGGTGATCAATCTTGTGCCCGAGTTCGAGGAAAATTCCGCCCTTGACCAACACCGCCCGCCGCGCCAGGTTCGAGACGCCGGCGGTCACCGCGGTCGGCGTGGCGATGGCAAAGGCGCAGGGACATGCCACCAGCAGCACCGAGACGGCCGCCTTGATGTCGCCGGTAACGAAGAAGGCCAGGATGGCGAGCGCAATGACCGTGGGCAGGAACCACGTCGTGAAACGGTCGGCCAGGTTCTGGATCGGGGCGCGCGTGCCTTGGGCTTCCTGCACGAGGTGCACGATCCGGGCTAGGGTGGTGCCTTCCCCGACCTTCTCGGTTTTGATTTCGAGACGCCCGGATTCGTTGAGCGTGCCGCTGAAGACGGCGCTGCCAACGGCCTTCTCCACCGGCATGGATTCGCCCGTGATCGGCGCCTGGTTGACGCTGCTCGCCCCGGCGACCACCACGCCGTCCACCGCGATGCGCTCCCCCGGACGGACCACGACACGGTCGCCTGCCTGCAGATCGGCAACCGCGACGGTGACCTCCTGGCCGTCGCGGCGAACCGTCGCGGTCTTGGGCGTGAAGTCGAGCAGGTCGCGAATGCTTCGGCGCGTCTTGTCCATGGTGTAGGTCTCGAGCGCGCCTGCGACCGCCATGATGAAGACAATGATGGCCGCCGGGCGGAACTCGCCGATCGCCAGTGTGGCGATCAGGGCAACGACCACGAAAACATTCACCGTGATCCTGCGGCTGAAGAGATCCTTGAAGCCAGCGATGAACCGCTGGAATCCGCCGAACAGCGTGGCGATGAGGGCCAGCCCCGCGTTGACGAACAGAGGCCCTACGTGCCAGTGGGCAAGCGCCCAGCTCGCCAGCGTCAATACGGCCACCAGCACGGGAACGATCGACAGGACCATCAATTCGCGGCGATCCGATACGTCGGGTTCAGGATCCCTTGCCATTTGCCCAGACTCTCCTTCTGCCCGGCCAGCTCCACTGGATGGCTCGCGGTTACGCGCACGTCATCCGGCCCTCGGCCCTCGTACCCCGACTATCGCCCGACCTGTGCGGGTAAATCCTGAGAGAGACGAAGCCCCGCCATAGACGCCAGGCTACGCCCGTTCGTAGTGGGCTCGCAGCGCGCGGCAACGAAGTGGAGCGCCAAGAGCCCATCCGGCCCGTTGCGGGTACATGCCACGGGGATGGTGTCTTGCCCGGCGGTCCACCGCCGGGACTGCGACACCACTACGAGCGGCGCCGTTCGCGATGCCTGTCCGGGTCACGGCGTCTCCCCGCAAGACTGGATTTGCCCGCACAGGTCGCCATCGCCTATTGCCCCTGGTTTTTCCGACCGGATTCCTGCCCGCCTGGCTTCGGTCCCGCACCGGCCTTGGCAGCCTGCGGCTTGGCGGGTCCGCAGCAGTTTCCGCCGGCACCGCAACAGCCGCCAGTCTTCGTCATGGAATCCCAGACGGCCGCCAGAATGCCCTTCTTTTTCACGCTTTCCGTTTTCGCTTCGCTCATGTCGCATCTCCTTGTCAGAACGTTGCCAACAGGTACAAGCCTGCCCCAATCAGGACCACGCCCGCGACGGCCCGGATCGCGGCGTCCGCTTTCCCGGCCTTGATCGACGCCTTGCCGAACGAAACGCCGAACAGGATGGCGGCGAGCGGCAGGCTGAACCCCACGGCAAACGCTGCCATCAGCACCATGCCCCATAGGGTGCGGCCCTGCAGGATTGCCGCGCCGAGCACGATGAATATCCCTGGATTGCACGGCAGCGAACACGCCGCCACGCCGCCGCCGAGGAACAACCCGCCAAGGGCGGCGCCGATCCCGCTGCGGGCCCCGGTCGGTTGCCCCGACGAAGGCCGCCGCGCGAGTGCGGGCATGGGCACCAGCTTCAAGGTCGCCACTCCCACGAGCACCGCCACGATGCCGGCGAACAGCTTCCAGTAGCGGCCGAGAAATGCCTGCGCCGCCTGGCCGATCAGTCCGGCGACGAATCCCAGAATGACCAGGGCCAGCGTGGTGCCGAGCAGAAACCAGGCGGCCGATGCAAACGTCGCCCGCCGATCCGTCGTCTCGCGCGTTCCCGAGTAGGCCACGAGCATGCCCATGGCCGGCAGCGTGCAACAGGCGCTGGCCACCGCGCTGACCAACCCCAGCGCGAACGCGAGCGGCAAGGCGACGACGCCTGAGCTTCCTTCCTGCAATGCCTGTGTGATCGTCTGTAGCATACCGTCGCCCCTTTACTTGCAGCCGGACGGGCCGCAGCCGCCACTTGCCGGGCCGCAACCGTCCGCACTCGAAGCGGCGACGAAGCCCTGGATGAGCTTTGTTTCCGTGATCTCGCCTTCCACCGCTTTCATGCCGCGGCCCTTGACCAGCGCCAGAACACCCGGCACCGACATCTGTGCCGCGATCTGTTCGTAGTCGCGCGAACCCGTCTTCAGGGTGAACAGGCCGACCTTCTTGCCCTGCGCCTCAATCGTCCGCGCCGCGCCCTGCATCTGAGCCGCGGGCGGCTTGCCGGCATCCGGGGTCTTTCCCGGCAGGAACACAAAGACCGCGGTGGTGTCGGCGGCAAGTTTGTTCAGGTCGGCGAAGCCACTGATTTCCTTGCCGACAACCGTATCCGATTCCGAGGCCTTGGGCGCGCCGTCCGTTGGTGCGGCGGGAACGCTCGCCGCGGCGGGGACCGTCGGCGCCACAGCGGACACTGCCGTCGCTGGTGCGTCCTTCGCGGCAGATAGGGAAGGGACGGTTTCCGGCGCCGCCTGAGTCTCCAGCTTGGGTGCCGCCGCCGCCGTCGCATCCTTCTGTGCCGATGCGGGCGGGGCAGCGTCCGGCGCGGACGTGTCACCGGCGCTCTGTGGCGCCGCAAACGCGGCTGTGGCCGGCGGAGTCGATGCACCGTTGCTCTTCATCACGGCCCGCGCCGCGAGCGCCGCAGCGGCCAGCAGGATGATCGACCCCAGCACCCACCGCGTTCGCCCCGACGCCCCGGCCGCGTGGCAGCAACACCCGGGCTCGCAGGCTGACGCCTGCTGCTTCAGCGCGTCCATGTTGTTCGTCGGTTTCTGGTCGTTGTTCGTCGAGCTCATGACTTCGTTTCTCCTCGTTGGGGTCTGGGGGGGTTCCGTACAGCCGGCGGGCGCCGGGACTGCGCCCGAGACGCCCAGGCGGTCGGGCGGGATCCTGCCTTCCTTGTCTGCTTTCGTCGGGCTGCACCCGCAGCCTTGCTTGTCGGTACAACACTCGCTTTTCATTCCGAGCGCCGTCTGCATGATGCCCGTCGCGCAGCCCACGCCGACCTGGACCGTGAGCGCTTTCACCGGGCAGTTCCGCGCGCAGGCGCCGCACTCGATGCAGGCGTCGCGGTCCACCACTTGGGCCTTCCGGTCCGCCACGCGGAAGACCCCGTGCGGACAGACCTCGGTGCAGACCCCGCAGCCGATGCAGGTGTCCTGGTCCAGGCTCAGTGTCACCACGTCCTTGAGGTATCTCATCTTACGCTTCTCTTGCCTATTGCCGGTCTCGCCGTTGCGACTTACCCGCCGAGCAGTCGTGCGACCACGAACAAACCTACGCCCACAGCCAATGCCGCGATCTGGCAGGGCATCGCCAGGCGCATTTCCCGTCGCACGCCGGATTCCGAGGTGAACGTCGTTGCACCGGTGAACTGCAGTCCCAGGAATGAGGCCATTGTCACCATGATGAAGCACCACGCGGCCGCGTCGCGCACGGCCCAGCCGTTGAGACCGGCGGCAAACAGCCCCCAGATGAGCACACCGGCCGCCGCGCCCTTGACCGCAAACGCTCGCCCCGGGAGCCACGGCAGCAGCGCGGGCACCGCGATCGCCGCCCCGACATAGCACGCCGCGGCCAGCAGCACCGTACGCGGGGCCAACTCCAGCGCCTGTCGAACGTCATACCCGCCGACTCGCGACACCCCGCCGGCGACCAACAGCGCCAGGAGAAGCCAGCCCAGCCAGCGCCACCAGCAGACCAGTTCCACCGGCACGAGCACCAGCCGGTCCCACAACCCGAATTGCACCCGTCGCATCTCAGCCGTGGCCGCCATGCCGTTCCGCACGAAGGCAGGAATGTCCGCGGCGCGGACGGGACCGTACACGACGCTGAACCCCGACCGCTCACGCACCTCGTGCGCAGCAACGCCCGAAGCGCCGAGTTGCGGGACAATGAGGCGCCGATGAGTCACCACCCGTGCCAGGCCGACCGTCTCCACCCGGCGCACGAGTTCATCGGTGCCGAACGTCCCCTTGCCCGCCGCACACCACACATTGATACCGTCCGTGTCGAGCACCAGGATCCACCCGTCAATGCCCGCGAGGCTGCCTCGCAGGTGGTCGAACGACAGCTTGTAGTTGGCCGAGACAAACACCTGCGACGTCTCGTTCGGCTGCCCCGCCGCGTACAGCCCCGGCTCGACACGATAGTCCATGCGCCCGACGGCACAGCGCACTCTCACTGCGCCCAGGTGGTCTTGCCACGTGAGTTGTGTGACCACCCGCGGCACGTTGCCCAGCGGCGTCGCCACCACGCCCTGCAACCACGGTTGTCCTTCAGTCGCCGTCATTTGCAGCAGGGCCCCTTGCGCTGCCGGTCGTGCTTGTGGACGATCCTCTGCACCTGCTTCGCATCGGTGCGGACGGCGGCGTCCGTCGCCAGCGAGGTCAACACCCAGTCCAACGCCATCCTGACCGGGTCTGACGCCTTTGTGTCCGCCAGGCGGTAGTGCATCCAGCGCCCTTCCTTGCGCGCATCGACCAGTCCGGCTTGATGCAGGATGGTCATGTGCTTCGAGACGGTGGACTGCGCCAGTCCGAGCAAGTCGACAATCTCGCAGACGCAGAGCTCCCGGTCGCGCAGGGCGCACAGAACGCGCAACCGTGTCCCGTCCGCCAACGCCTTGGCCAGGTAAACGAATTCGCGCATGCGAAACCTCCCGTGCAGTCCGGGTCCGGGTTGTGACGCAGTGACCGAATGACGCCGTGACTCAGTGACGGTCACCCCACGACACCCTCTTGCCGCGTCATATCCGCCGCGACGGCGGTGACGCGGCTCCATCCGTCGGTACAACTATAGATCGCCATACAACGATATAATAACCTTCCTGTGCGGTGGCTGCAAGTGCAAACGCCGGCGATCCTTGTCGAGAGGCCGTACGCCCTCGGGAGTAATGCGTCAGCTATGGGTGCAAACCTGGACCGTTCGCGGCCACGCGAACACCTGGCCGCGAGGACGCGGCCGCTCCACCGGACAGGAATTCCACCCGCGACTCCCATGTTACTCGCGGGCTGCTCTGCGCCGCCGCCCGGCTCGTCCGGGCGGGGCGACGATTGGGGGAAAAGGGGCGGGCCGTCCGCCCTCTTTCCCCCAATCGTCGCCCCGCGGGCGCAAG
>MHBL01000253.1 GCA_001803235.1 Lentisphaerae bacterium RIFOXYA12_64_32 | reverse complement strand
GGCCTGAGGACAGGCCGCCCCTACTTGGTGTGCGCAGAGGCGTGGCCTTCCGAGACGCGGCGCCAGATCTTGAAACAGCGCTGCATTACTCCCGGGACCGGTTGAATGCGGGGAAAACGGCTCTATTTTAATAGACCTGGGAACATGGCATGGTTCGGGGTGCACTGGTGCTTGGACCGGTTGGCTTCAGGTTTCCAGAGGAGCCTGGGATCTGCCTGTTTCTCAATTTACTGTTTGGAATTGACGATCAGTCCGGTTTCCTGGTGAGGCGTTACTGCGGCAACAGAGGCGAGCCGGGAGCGCTGGGCGGGCGGGCTGATAGATGGATGCGGCGTGCCTGTGGCCAGAACAAAGGCCAGGCGAAGATGTAGGGTACGGCCGCCGACATATGTATATCGCGGGAGAAATACGCTGAAGTGATGCTTCCTCGGATCATCCAAGGCGGGATGGGCGTTGGCGTTTCCGGCTGGCGGCTGGCCCGGGCCGTTTCCGTGCTCGGGCAGATGGGGGTAGTCTCCGGCACGGCGCTGGGCGTCATTCTGGCCCGGCGTTTGCAGTTGGGCGACATCGGTGGCCACGTCCGGCGTGCGCTGGCGCATTTTCCCATTCCCGGAGTGGCGGAGCGCTTGCTGGCGCGGCACTATGTCCCCGGCGGCAAGCCGGCCGCCGCCCCGTTCAAGCTCACCCCGGTTCCCGTGCTTCGTCCAGCGCCCGTGGACGTCGAGTTGATCGTCGCCGGCAACTTTGTCGAGGTGTTCCTGGCGAAGGAGGGGCACAGCGGGGTGGTCGGTATCAACTACCTGGAGAAGATCCAGTTCCCGACGTTGCCGTCGCTGTATGGCGCCATGCTTGCCGGGGTCGATTTCATTCTGATGGGCGCGGGCATTCCGCGGGCCATTCCCGGCGCGCTTGACGACTTGGCGGCGGGGCAGGCTGTGCGTTTGCGGCTGGACGTTGAAGGTGTGCTGCCCGGCGAGGAGTACGACCTGCAGTTTGACCCGGTGGCGTTCTGCGGGGGAACCCCGCTGCACCCCAAGCGCCCGTGGTTTCTGGCCATTGTCGCGTCATCGACGCTGGCCACCGCGCTGGTGCGCAAGGCCAGTGGCAAGGTGAACGGGTTTGTCATTGAGGGTCCCACGGCTGGCGGGCACAACGCGCCGCCGCGCGGGGATCTGCACTTCAACGCGTCTGGCGAACCTGTCTACGGGCCGCGCGACGTGCCGGACCTGGCCAAGTTCAGGGCCCTCGGATTGCCCTTCTGGCTGGCGGGTTCTTTTGGGCATCCGGAGCGCGTTCGGGAGGCCGTTGAGGCGGGTGCCGCCGGCGTCCAGGTGGGAACGGCCTTCGCGTTTTGCGAGGAGTCCGGGGTGACCCAGGAATTGAAGCAGCGCGTCGTCGATCAGTGCCTGCGCGGTGAGAGTCATGTATTTACCGACCCGTTGGTGTCGCCGACCGGGTTCCCGTTCAAAGTGCTGCAACTGAACGGCACCGTATCGCAGCCGATCGTCCACGAGGCGCGGCAGCGGATCTGCGACTTGGGGTATCTGCGGCACGCGTACCGCAAGGAGGACGGGACTCTGGGGTACCGTTGCCCGGCCGAGCCGGTGGAGGAGTACCTGCGGAAGGGTGGGGAGAAGTCCGAGACTGTGGGGCGCAAGTGCATCTGCAACGGGTTGCTGTCCGCCATGGGGCTCGGGCAGGTCATTCCGGATGAGAGACCGCTGTTGACCGCCGGGGACGACGTCACTCAGATCGTGCGGTTCCTGAAGCCTGGGCAGCGTTCCTACACTGCTGCCGACGTGCTGACCTATCTGTTGGGGAGTCTTCCCCCGACCGTGCCACCGAGCTTACCGTCGCCGGCCTGACGGCGAGGTTTCCGCCGTCCAGACCTTCTCCGCGCCTCCGTCCGCCCGACGGCACGGCCCCAATGCTATTGACCGTCGGCCAAAGGGTTTCTCCGAAGTACCGCGGTAATGTTGCGCGGTTGGTTATGTTGCGTTGCTGCGCCTTCCGC
>MHBL01000252.1 GCA_001803235.1 Lentisphaerae bacterium RIFOXYA12_64_32 | reverse complement strand
GAAAGCGGGCGCTCCCCGTAGCGGCGCGCTTCAGCACGCCGTTTGCCGGGGACCGGAATATTTCGTTGTGTAGGGCAATTTGCAAATTGCATGTGGGAGCAGGCTTCCGCCTGCGATTTTCACAACCGACGGAAAATTTCGGACTGGTATGGGTTGTCTGGCGTTCCGTAGCGGCGTCGCGCAAGCCCGCCGTTGTCCGGGCGCATCCATAACGGACCTTGCCTCGCCCTTCAATTCCCCCAGGCCCGAAGATCGCAGGACGAAGCCTGCTCCCAGTGCGCCCGGAAGCGCGTGAAAGCAGCGGGGTGAAAGTCCCCGTCGGGCAGTGACTCTCCGGCCCGTAACCGACGGTAACTGCGTCATGGCGACATGAGGTGGAGAGCAACCGGAGGTGAACGACCAGTCCGTAGGATGACGAACTCGATTCGGCCAGGTGTCCTCGACGAGTCTGCTGAGAAATGACGAAGTCAAGTCCCCACGGTCCCGAATCAAGTAGGGTCGCACAGCAGGGAATGCGCCGGGTTCAGGGTGGTCAAGCATCGCGGCGCAGGGGCATCGGGTGGTTGGAGACGGAATGGTCGGAAGCTTTTGCGCGTGACCCGGGGAGACCCCGTCGGAAGCGAGAGCCGGCGGGGAGTCAGAGGGTCCGTATGAGCTGAGAAGCGGGGTAACGCCCGTGGAGCAAAGGGAACCCAGGAAGGCGGATGCGTGAAGGACGGACGGACACAAGCAAAACCGGCGGGAGTGCCTGTGGCTAGACAAGCCGGAGAAATCCGCGCCCGGTGGGCGTGGGCGGAAGAGTGCGTCTGGACGGATCGCATGTTGACGGCTCTGGAAAACGGAGTGAAGGGAGGCAAATGGTTCAGCCTGGTGGATAAGGTCTGCTCCTACGACAACCTGTCGGCATCCTTTGAGAAAGTAAGGGCCAATAAGGGGGCGGCGGGAATGGATCACGTGAGCGTCGAGATGTTTGAGGCGAGGTTGGATGAGAACTTGAGGGATCTGGTTCGGGAACTGAAGGAAGGCGCATACCGGCCCAGGCCCGTGCGCAGGGTGTGGATACCCAAGCCCGGCTCGAAGGAGCTGCGGCCGCTGGGGATTCCGACGGTGAAGGACCGCGTGGTCCAGGGGGCGCTTCGGCAAACCCTGGAGCCGATCTTCGAGCGGGACTTCTCCGAATACAGCTGCGGCTTCCGGCCCGGCCGCGGAGCCAAGGACGCTCTGAGACGGGTGGACGGCCTGCTGCACGCGGGGTACGTCTTTGCGGTGGACGCCGACCTGAAAGGGTATTTCGACAGCATTCCTCACGACCGGTTATTGGCCAAGGTCGCGGAGAAGGTGAGCGACGGGCGCGTGTTGGAACTGGTGGACTTGTTTCTGCACCAGAACGTTCTGGACGGGGAGGAGGAGACGAATCCCCTGGCCGGAACACCGCAGGGGGCGGTCTTGAGCCCGCTGTTGGCCAACCTGTATCTGGACCCGTTGGATCATCTGGCGGCGGCGCGCGGGTATGAAATGACGCGCTATGCCGACGACTTCGTGATCCTGTGCCGCAGCCGTGAAGAGGCCGATGCGGCATTGACGATGGTCCGGGAGTGGACGCAGGCCGCCGGGCTTGTGCTGCACCCGGAAAAGACGCACATCGTGGACGCGCGGGAAAAGGGCGGCTTCGACTTTCTGGGCTACCACTTCGAGCGGGGCTACAAATGGCCGCGCAAGAAAAGCCTGGACAGGCTGAAGGACTTCGTCCGGTCCAAGACGCGCCGCTGCAACGGACACAGCCTTAAACGTGTAGTCGACGAATTGAACCGCACACTGCGCGGCTGGTTTGAGTACTTCAAACACAGTATTAAATACACCTTCTCCGATCTGGACGGCTGGATACGCGGCCGTCTGCGCAGCATCCTGCGCAAGCGCAGGGGAGGTGAGGGCAGGGGACGCGGAAAAGACCACCAGCGCTGGCCGAATGCCTTCTTTGCGGACCTCGGGCTGTTCTCGCTGAAAGCAGCCCATCGCGCCGCCTGTCGATCCTCTCGGAGGTGAACCGCCGACCGGAGAGCCGGATGCGGGAAATCCGCCAGTCCGGTTCGGAGGGAGGGGAGGCCGAGTCAATCGGCCTTTCCTACCCCTATCAAGTTCTTCGAGG
>MHBL01000251.1 GCA_001803235.1 Lentisphaerae bacterium RIFOXYA12_64_32 | reverse complement strand
GGCAGGGGCAGGGGCAGGGGCAGGGGCAGGGGCAGGGGCAGGGGCAGGGGCAGGGGCAGGGAATACGGCATGGGTTGGCAACATGGAGTGACAGATGAGAGTACTCAAAGTTGGCATCGTTGGGGCGGCGGGGCGCGGCGGCAGCTTCTTCATCGCGTTTGTTCACAATCCGCACACGCGGCTGGAAGCGTTGTGCGACCTGAACGAGGCGGGGGTCCGGAAGACCGCGGCGGACGTGGGTGTCTCAAAGGTCTACACCGACTGTGAGGAGATGCTGGATAAGGCCGGCCTGGACATGGTGCTGATCGGCACCCCGATGCCGTTGCACGTACCGCAGAGTGTGATGGCGCTCGAGCGTGGCATCCACGTGATGAGCGAGGTGCCGGCGGCGGTCTCGCTGGACGAGGCGCAGAAACTGGTGCGTGCGTGCAACCGGAGCAGCGCCAAGTACATGATGGCGGAGAACTACTGCTACATGCGGCCGAACGTGCTGGTGCGCGAACTCGCCCGGCGCGGGCTGTTCGGCACGACGTACTTCGGCGAGGGCGCCTACCTCCACGAACTGAAGGAACTGAACGAGATTACGCGCTGGCGGCGGAAATGGCAGACTGGCGTCAACGGCTGCACCTACCCCACGCACAGCCTGGGCCCGATCTACCAGTGGATGGGCGAGCGTGTGGTGAGCGTGAGCTGCGTCGGTAGCGGCCATCACTACACCGACGCCCGCGGCGACCAGTACGAGAACGAAGACAGCACCATCATGCACTGCCGCATGGCGAAGGGCGGCCTGGTCGAGGTCCGCCTGGATATGCTCTCCAACCGCCCGCACAACATGACCTACTACAGCCTGCAGGGCACCGACGGCTGCTACGAAGCCGCGCGCGGGCTGGGCGACCAGCCGAAAATCTGGCTGGCGTCGAAAAAGGCCAAGCAGGAGTGGATGCCATTGGAGGCGCTGGCCGACGAGTTCCTGCCGGAGGAGTGGCGGAAACCCACGAAAGAACAGCTTGCGGCCGGCCACGGCGGCGGCGACTACCTGGAAGTGCAGGACTTCGTGCGCGCGGTCCTCGATGGCACGGCGCCGCCCATCGGCATCCACGAGGCAATGGATATGACGCTCCCCGGCCTGGTCAGCCAACAGTCGATCGCCCAGGGCTCGGCCTGGCTGCCCGTGCCGGATTCGCGGACATGGCGGTGATTCGTCCGCACCGGCCGCCCGGGGGCCGGGCGGTGTACTGGCGGCACGCACCTTGGCCGCTGGTGGCAGATTGACTCCTGTTGCACAGGTCGTGCCTGGTTGCCGATCGAACAAAACCGTTGAGTCGTACGTCTCATTGACGAGTGAGGGGTCGCGAGGGCGTGTGACCCGCGGCGTCGGGCACGGGCACGGGAACGGGGAAGAGAGTACAATTCGGAACAAGGAGCGACACATGAAGAGGTGGAATGCGTTCGTCTGCGTCTGTGGTGTCGCCTGGGTGGCGCTGGCTGGCGTCACGCAAGCGGCCGGGGTCGACTACCAGGGCAAGCCGGTGCCTTCCGCGGGCCAGGTCTTCTCGCGCGGTCTGGTGAACATTGCCACCGGCTGGGTCGAACTGCCCCGGAACATCGTGTACGAAGGGGCCAGGTTCCCGCTGCTCGGGGTCGTGTGGGGGGCACTGGAGGGCGCCGGCTTGACGGTTGGCCGCGCCGTCGCCGGCGTCGTGGACCTGTGCTCGCTGGGCCAAGCGGGCGAGGGCATGTACGGCCCGGCCATGCCCTACTACGTCTGGGACCAGAAGTGGGGACCGCCGCCGGTTGAGCCCGTGATTTTGGTGCCCGCCCTGAGGCCCCCGCCCCCGGCTCCGGTCATGGTCGAGCCGTCCCAGACCGTCTGGCTCGTGAACCCGAACGGCTCCAAGACGCCGGTCGTCCTGCGCCCCGGCGGCGGCGGGACGTGGGTCGGCCCGAACGGGGAAGTATACACCAGCCTGCCGACGGCCGACCAACTGCGCCCGCTCTACGGCCTGCAAAGCACGGCGACGCCAGCGCCGGGCGGCAAGTAACCGCGGGGCCCGAGCGGCGGTTCTTTTGGAGCGCCCGTGTCCTCGTGGGCCGGCCTGGGGTAGCACCTGGGACGGGCGGATCCGATCTGCAACAGACGTTCCACCCCGGCTACGGTTCCACCCGTTCGACATCGCCGAACCGGTCGAAGTCGCGGTCATACGAACAGACCTTCTTTCCTGCGGCGTGAGCGCAGGCGGCGTGGTACGCATCAGCGAAGTCGACGTTGAATTGGCGGTAGCGCGCCGTGGCATCGAGGAGGATATGCACGTCGGTGAAGGTGAACCCAGGGGTATTGGCCACAGCGACCAGTTTGTCGGCGATCTCCTCCCGGGGCAATTCATAGAAGGAGTCGAGCGTCCACACCAGTTCCGCGATACAGACATCGCTGACAAAGAGATCGACCTCGCCAGTCGCCGCGCGCTGGAACAGCGCCGCGCAGGCAGACGCCTTCTGCTTGTCGTCACCGGTTAGGAACCGCAGCAGTACGTTGGTGTCCAGGAACCACGACATCCGTTATGCCTCCTGTGCGACGCGGGCTGCAATCCGGCGTTTCACCGTGCGGCGCACGGCGCCGAAGTCCTCGGGGTGCTGCCGGGGTTTCACGGAGTCACGGTGGTCGAACAGCGTGCCACGGAGCGGATGCAGGGTCACGCCGTCGCCCACGAGTTCGTACACAAGTCGATCGCGCGGGTTGAGTCGCAGTGCTCTGCGCACGGCCAGTGGGATCGTCGTCTGCCCCTTACTTGTTAGCTGAGATGTAATCATGGTATACTCCTTACTTTATCCATCAGCCTTACCTTAAGCCACACCGCGGCAGATTTCAAGGGCTACCTGTCCCGCAGCGGCGAAGCGTCAGTCGCGGGTGGGAAACGCACCGCAACGGGCACATAGCGGCCGAGCCGCGACGGTTAGGGAGCGGTCTCTGGTGAGGCCGCTTGCTCACACGCGCGGCTCGGACAGACGTGCACCCGCGACTGACGCTTCACCCGCAGCGTGTCAGAGGTCGAGTGCGGAGGCAAAACGAGAAGGCCACCCGCGGCACGCCGCGGGTGGCCTTGGTTGAGAGCAGAGAGCACGTGAGGTTTATCAGCCGACCTTGACCCAGCGGTGGGTTTTGATCGCCTTGCGCTCGAGTTCGATCATGGCGATGCTGTCGCGGGTGCTTTCCGCCGAGCAGACGGTGTTCGGGTGCCTGCCGCGCACGCAGTCGAGGAAGTACTGCAGTTCGCGGACGTAGCCGGTGACGGACTCGACCTGGACCTTCTCGTCCTCCGTGGCGCCGGCGCGACGCAGGCGCAGGGCCGGGTCGGGGGCCATGCCGAAGTCCATGGACGCGGTTTCGAAGAACGCCTGGAAGCTCATGGCAAAGGCCTGGGCCTTCCAACTGCAGCGGATGCTGACCATGCAGCCGTCGTAGTCCCAGATGGCGGCGACGTCGTCGATGCCGCCGGTGCGACCGATGAAGCCGCCGGCGGTCAGGGCCGTCGGCTTGCCGAGCGAGTGAATGGCGAAGTCGACGTCGTGCAGCGACATGTCCAGGATGGCGGCGCCGGAGCGCTCGTGGTTCATGAACCAGCTGTCGGCGGACCAGCTCGGGTAGCCGGCGATGCGGGTCATGGTGAGCGACTCGAGTTTGCCGTAGGTCTTGTCGCGAATGGCGTTGTACAGCGCCACGTATTCGGGCCAGAAGCGCAGGCACTGGCCAACCATGAACTGCACGCCGTTCTTATCGCGCGCGGCGATCATGGACGTGCACTGCTTCGAGGTCAGGGCCATCGGCTTCTCGGTGAACACGCTGATGCCGTTATTCATGGCCTTGATGGCGATCTTGGCGTGCAGATCGGTGGGCAGTGCGGTGACCAAGACGTCGAGTTTCTCCTTCCGCAGCATGGTGCCGAAGTCCGTGTACGTGCGGCACTTGGTGATGTCGAAAGCCTTGGCGCCGGTGCTGATGTTGATGGTGACATCCTTGGCGACGAGCTGTTCCGGGCGCTTGTCGCAGACGGCAACCACATCGACGTCTTCCATCTGAGCGAGATTGGCGGCATGCACACGGCCGAGGCCGCCACAGCCGCAGAGACCGACCTTGAGTCTTTCCATGATGAAAACCTTTCCTGGATACAACCCTCTACGTGTTCGTAAGAACCCACGACCGGAGAAAGTAAACGCCGGAGCGGCATTGTGCAAGAGGGGGGAAACACGGCGCGCCGTGGCGGTGGTTGCATTCCCTCCGGGGTCGGGCATATTCCCGGCACCGGCCTGTGGTCTGGTGAAGGGTGTGGCTCATGCCCGCCTGCCCGGCTCCGGTCGTGGATCGATGGGGGATGGTCTCAATGAGTGAAGATGTCTGTTATACCGGCGTGGAACTGGAGCGGGTCACCGGCGGCACGTGGCGGGTGGCTCCGGGCGCGGTGAGTGAGTTCCGGGTCGCCGGGGTCGTGGACGACAGCCGCGTGGTGAAACCGGGTGCGTTGTTCGTCGCGATCCGCGGCGAATTCAGCGACGGGCACCAGTTCATTCCCCAGGCGGTCACCGCGGGCGCGGCGGCGGTGTGCGTGGAGAAACTCCCCGCGTCCGCGATCCTGGCCCTGCTGACCAAGCGCGGGGTAGCCTGCTTGCAGGTTGACAACACCCTGGTCACGTTCCAGCAGCTTGCGCGGGTGCATCGCCTGCGGCGCCCTGACCTGCAGGTCGTGGCCGTTACCGGCAGTAGCGGCAAGACCAGTACCAAAGAGATGATTGCGTCCATTCTCGAGCAGCACTGGCCGGGGGCGGTGCTGAAGACCGACGGGAACACGAACAATCACTTTGGCGTGCCGCGCAACCTGCTGCGGCTTTCCTCGCAGCACCGGGCGGCGGTGTTCGAACTCGGCACAAGTCGTACGGGTGAGATTGCTACCCTCGTGTCCATGGTGGTGCCTTATGTCGGGGTCGTGTCGAACATAGGTCCGGCGCACCTGGAGGCTTTCGGGGATCTTGAGGGAGTGGCCCGCGAGAAGGGCTGCATTCTAGCTGGAACGGTGAGTGACGGCATGGTCGTGTATCCTGCCGACGCAGCGCATGCCGACCGGCTCCTGGACCTGGCCGGAACGCATCGGGCGCTGACGTTCGGGCGCGGTGACGCGGCCGACGTGCGGGTGGCCTACGGTGGATACCGGGACGAGCGTTTCTGGCTCACGCTCACGTGGCGGGCTGGCGGGACGCAGCGCACGTTCGACTGGTTGCTGGGCGGTGAACACCAGGCATCCAACGCGGCCGCGGCGGCCGCCGCGGCGACGGCAATCGGGCTCAGTCCGGATGAAATCGTGGCCGGCCTCAAGGCCTGCGCCATACCCGGAATGCGCATGGCGCGGCGCGAGCACAATGGGGTGCAGTGGTTCGATGACGCGTACAACGCGAACCCGGCCAGCATGCGGGCGGGACTCCGGTGGTTTGCCGAAGTGACCGCCGCTGCGCCGCCCGGCAACCGGCTCTTGATCCTGGGTGACATGCGCGAACTGGGCCAGAACTCGGACGCGGAGCATCGTCAGTTGCTCGACTGGGTGAGCGAGAACCTGTCGGACGCGGAGTTGATCCTGGTCGGGGCGGCGATGAGCGCGGCGGCGAGTGGACGCGGAATCCGTACCTTCCCCGATTCCGAGAAAGCAGCGGCGCATTTGTCCGAAGCGGTGGCGCCGGGCAAGTGGGTGTTCGTGAAAGGCTCGCGCGGTGTGCGGTTGGAGCGGGTCTTCCCCTGGGATTCGGGGAAGGGGCACTGACGCCAGGGACGCCCAACGTAGGAATGCCGAAATCCGAGCGTCCAACGTCGAACGCCGAAGTTAAGCTGAGCGGGGTCTCGAGTGATGTGGCGCGCCTGACTGACGTTGGGGGCCGATGTCGACGTTCTGAGGAGAGCAGAGCGTCGATCACCGCCTTGCAGGACCGTCGTCGACCGGGTTGGGGGCCGCCCGGCGGGAGCGTCGCCGATCCGTCCTTTCACGCATTAGGAGGTACACCGCACCGGCGCGCCTCGTGGGCATGTTCACCGTCGCCTTGCATCTCGGCGCAGTCGTCGCGGCGGTAAGGGTCGGTTCAAGTGTTCAGGCGGGTGCGGTGGCCAAAGGGCTTCAGGCGCGACGTTCGTTGACGACGTGGACGCCGAGTGCGGTGAGGCGGGCGATCCAGGCATCGACGGTCTCGGGTGAGGGTGGTTCGGCGGCGGCGCGCGGTGTCTTGTCGTAGCCGAGCCGGTCCAGCTTGCTTTCGCCGAGCCGGTGGTACGGCATGATTTCCGCGCCCAGCAGGCGCGGCAGGCGCTTCGTCAGTTCCGCGAGGGCGGTGAAGTGTGCGTCGCTGTCGTTGACACCGGGGACGGTGGGCAGGCGTAGGAGGATATCCTTTTCCATGTCGTGCAGGCGCCGGAGGTTCTCCAGGATCGTGACATTGGGCACTCCGGTGCATTCGATGTGCCGGGCGTTGTCCGTTTCTTTAATGTCGTACAGGAAGAGGTCGACCAGGGGCGCGATACGTTCGAGGTTGCGGAACGGGCCGATTCCAGAGGTCTCGACGCAGCAGTGCAGTTTGTTTTCACGGGCCTGGCCCAGCAACGCTTCGGTGAAATCGATCTGCATGAGAGGTTCGCCGCCGCTGACGGTCATGCCGCCGCCGGAGGTCTCGTAAAACGGTTTGTCGCGCAAGACTTCGGCAATGACCTCTTCGACGGTGACATCGCGGCCGATGATTTCGAGTGCCTGGGCATAGCAGCCTTGTGCGCAGGCGCCGCAAACACGGCACGCCTCGCGGTCGAGTTCGTGCCGTTCACCGTTCATCCGATGTGCGTGTTGAGGGCAGTGTTTGAAGCAGTAGCCGCAACCGATGCACTTGTCTGGAATGAAAGACAGCTCGCGGCAGGTCTGGTTGGACTCCGGGTTGTGGCACCAGCGGCAGCGTAGCGGGCAGCCCTTGAGGAAAACGGTGGTGCGGATGCCGGGGCCGTCGTGAATCGAGAACTTCTGAATGTCGAAGATGAGGCCAGTCATGGGCGGGTTTCAGTGTTCAGCGTTCAGTGTTTGGTGTTCGGAGAAATCGGTTCCGGCAGCACCTGCCCTGAGTTCGCGGATGGAGGGGAATTAGGCGCTGTGCCCACGGTCCGTCACATGTCCGCATTTTTCAGCCATTCGCGAAGTTCGTCGCTGATGGATGACACGGCAATCAGCTCCGCCTCTTCGCCGCCTGGCAGAGTGAAGCGGCTGCCGACCTTGACGCCAAGCAGGTTCTTTCCCATGGGGGTGTCGTAGGATATCATGCTCTTTTCGGGAATACTGTCCCACAGTCCGAGCAGATGGTACACCTGTTCGTGGCCGTCCTGGAGCTTTAGTGTCAGAGTTGAGCCGGGCACGGCGGCATCGCGAACGACGATGTCGGCGAAGTCGGTGGGACGGATCTCGTGCAGATCGTTCTCGAGTTCGGCGCGGCGCGCCGTCAGGTAGGCCTGTTCTTCCTTGGCGGCCTTGAACTCGGCGTTCTCGCGCAGATCTCCGTGTTCGCGCGCGGTGGCGATGGCACGGGAGTTGGTCGGGATGCGGGTGTTGATGATGTCTTCCAGTTCGCGCCGGCGGAGCTCGAAGCTGCGCGGCGATGTCACCTTGCCGATGGGTCTGCGGGAGACGACGGCACGTCGCTCCTCGACCAATGGACGCGCCTCCGGATAGAGGCGTACGATTTTGACCAGCAAGCTCTGTTTCTCACCGACGTCGAGCAACTGGATGTGGCGAATGCAGCGGACCAGGGAACGGACGGCCTCCGGGTCGCCGTCGCGGAGGATGTGGCGGTGAAACGTTTCGTTGTCCATGAGAAGACGGTGGAGGTCCGCCTTGGCTTTGAGGAACGAACCGCGAACCACCTTGGTGAGGGTCCGAAAGACCAGCTCGGGGTTGGCGAGCGTTTTCTTCTGGGGCAAGTCGGTCTTCCACAGCCAGATGAGCATGTCGGCAGACGCGTCGTTACGGGCAGTCCGGGCCAGGACTTCCTGGACGAGGATGGCTTTGGCGTCGCCCGAGGCGCCCAGGGCTTTCTCGAAGTATCCCCAGAGCCGGACGGGCAGTTCGGTACAGGCGGTGGCGGTGTACGGGGTCCCGCGGGCGAACAGGGTGGCTTGGGCCCACGGCAGCAGGAGGCTGCCGGGCAACTTGTCGGTGAGCCGGATGAACTTGGGCAGTTGCTCCCATGGCTGCGCCAGGGGCGCCGACTCGCGCAGCACTGGCTGCAGCCAGTCCGCACCGTGGGTCAGCGTCCACAGTCTGGCAACGGCCTCGCCGAAGAGGTCGACCTGGTCGGCGCGTGGTGCCGCACCCAGCAGCAGCGGGCGCAGGGTATCCAGTGTCGGCGGCGGTGCTACCGACTTGGTTTCGCGTCTGAGCAGGTCCACCAACTCGGCGATGCCGCGGGCTTCATGCCAAGCCCGTTGGGATCCCGGGGCGACATCGGGCGCCGGGGGCGCCGGGGGCGCTTCCGCCTCGATCTCTGGCGCCGCGCCGATCAGGGCGGCAAAGGTTGATGCCGGCATGACGGTTGGTACGAGGATCCGTTCCATGATCGCGTCGTTGGTCGGTTGGGCCGACGACATGCTCTGGCGAAGGGCTTCAAGAGTGTTGGGCTTGGCCCGGACTTGTTGCCAGGACATCTCACCCGTCATGAGGCTGGCCAGCACCGAGGGCGTCCGGACGATCCAGAGGGAGTCCAAGGCGACATCGAGGGTGAACTTCTGGCGGCGCTCGAACTGAACGTGGACTTCGTTGGAGGTGGCATCGACTTCTGCGATGGCGCCGTGCCCATGGGCGGCGTGCCAGACGCGGGCGCCGGAGTGTAGGTCGCGCATCACATCCCATCGGCCCACGACCCGTTCCGTGCTCAGTGAGTGGTCGTGGATGCCGAGGGCGGTCAGGAGTCCTGCAGGGTCCAGATAGGAACTGAAGTGGCGTCGAGCCATCTTGGCCAGGGCGTCGCGAAACCGGACAGAATCGAATCCGGCCACGGCGAGCCGGTGCAGAAGTGCGGTCCTGTCAGGGCTCTCGGCATCGTGGTTCAGGCTCTCGACGACCAGTTCCGCGCCGGTCTGCCACGCCTCTCGAACCGGCGCGGGCCAGTCGGCCATTCGCGGGGGATGCGCGTGGCTGAGGGCGTCGGTCAGCTTTCGCAGGCTGGCGGGATTGTCGTCTCCGGCGGACATGAAGCACTCGTCCAATGCCGTCGGATCGGACCAGAGAGTCGGGCTCGCAACTGTGCTCGTAGACGTCATTACGGTTTCCGTGGGGAGTTGTGTGGTGGGCCCGCGCCCACCATGGGTTGTTTAATGGTTCAGTTTCTCGTAATTCTCTTCACAGGCATTCGTGACAGCTTGGGCATCTGCGGGGTTCCACGGGCCGGGGATCAACAGGGTGCGGTCATTGACCGGTTGGCGCGGTACCCGCATGGCGAAGCGGTAAAGGCCATCGACGGCAACAGCGACGTTGTCGCCAGCGTGTTCGGCGCACAGTTGCATGAGCAACATGCGACCGTGGTCGTCAAGCGTAGCGAGAAGAGCGGGTTGACCGTCCGGAGCAGTGGTCACAACGACGCGAATGAAGTTGCGGGACGAGAGCAGGGGCAGGGTCCGCACGTGAACGGGGCGTCCGGCCGGTGCCTCCATAGTCCTGAACAGCCGACTCCCGTCGGTCCCTGGCATCTCGAACAGGTGCAGGCTGACGACGTTGACAATGCGGTCATCGCCATCGGGCCAACTGTTGCAGCCCCCCAGCAGCAACCCGGTCAGGCATACACCAAGAACCATAACCGGAAGGTAACTTGGGGGCGTGCGGGAGATACGAGAAAGGCGCATTCGTCCCTCCTGAGTTTCGAGGAGGCCGTTCTGCGAGTCGGTGGGTGAGGCACGGCGGGATGTCGGGTCGGTGGGCGCACGGGGATGGGCGGTGCGGACCATACTCAGGTTTCCCCATACTTGCGGTAGAATGTGGCCAGGCTGATACCGAGGCTCTTGGCGGCCATCTCCTTGTCGCCACCGCACTGTTCCAGCACATGCCCCAAGTACTCCCGCTCCTTGGCGCGCAGGAATGCCTTCAGAGAGGTCGCCGTCGACCCGCTGCCCGCGGGTGAACCGCCCGGAGTTGCCGTTGGCGTCGGGGCCACTTCCTGTATCTTGGCGGGAAGGTCTTCCACATCGATGGTGTCATTCTCGCTCAGGGCGGCGGCACGGTTGATGACGTTTTCGAGTTCCCTCACGTTGCCTGGCCAAGAGTATCTCTCCAGGGTGCGGACCGCAGCGGAAGTTATGGTGACGCGCCGGTTATCCTGCTCGTAGAATCTTTCCAGGAAGTGGTTTACGATCAGGGGGATATCGGACGCTCGGTCGCGCAGTGGCGGCAGGTCGACCGGGATGACGCTGAGTCGGTAAAACAGGTCCTCGCGGAATTCGCCGCTCCGGACTTTGCCGTCAATGTCCTCGTTGGTGGCCGCGATGATGCGGACGTCGACGGGCACATTTTCCGTCGCTCCGACGGGGCGGATCTCATGCTCTTGCAGAACGCGCAGCAACGTGAGCTGCATGTTGATCGGTATTGACCCGACCTCATCCAGGAACAGCGTTCCGCCGTGGGCACTCTCAAAGAGGCCCTTCTTGAACTTGTTGGCACCGGTGAAGGCCCCCTTGACATATCCGAACAGTTCGGATTCCAACAGCGTCTCCGGCAGGGAGGCACAGTTGATGGCGACAAACGCTTTCTCCGCTCGGGCGCTGCTGGCGTGGATCGCCTTGGCCACGAGTTCTTTGCCGGTGCCGCTGGCGCCGAGGATCAGCACGGTGCTGTCGGTGCGGGCAACCTTCTCGATCATGCTGTAGACTTGCTGCATCTTCTCGCTGTCGCCCACGAGATTCCGGAAGTGGAAACGGGTCCGCAGCGTTTCCTTGAGAGTTTCGTTTTCCACCATCACGTGTTCGTAGGACAGCGCCCGTTCCACCGTGACCAGCAATTCATCGACCTTAAAGGGCTTGCAGATGTAGTCGAAGGCGCCCCTCTTCATGGCCTCCACCGCCGTCTCCACCGCCGCGTAGGCCGTCATCATGATCACCGCCAAGTGCGACTGCAACTCGCGTGCCTCGTGGAGGAGTTGCAGGCCGTCCGTGGGCTTCATGCGGATGTCGGAGATCATCAGGTCAAACTTCTCCTTGCGCAGGCAGTCCAAGGCTTCCTCCGCCGTGACGGCAGCTTTGACCCGGTAGCCTTCGCGCTTCAGGAGGGCCTTGAGGACCTCAACAATGCTGACCTCGTCGTCGACGACGAGGATTCGTGCCTTGAGTGTGTTGGACGCCTTGTCCACAGTCTGCGTTTCCTGTCTGGAAAGCCGTATCACGCGATTTCTAAACTACGACAGAACGGCGGGGTTTACAAGCCGGACCGGGGCGTCTTTTGCATTTTTGAGAACGACTCTGTTCGCCATGTGTCATGGGGGTGGGGGTGCTGCCCGGGTTGGCTCGTGAGTCGGCTGCATTCTGTCGAATACGCGACCAATGTTCGAGAGGTGCGCTGGCAAGTCTCCTGAGCGGATGTACATTGCGTGTTTTGCGGTTGCGCCCGAATTGACTGCGATAGGGAGAAGAGCAAGGATGTTCAGCGTGCTGATGTCGGAGGTTGTCCCCGTCTTGGCCCAAGCCGCGCCCGCTCCCCAGCAGGGTGGCGGGGCCGGGTTTTTCATTGCCCAGATGATGCCGCTGATCCTGATCTTTGTGATCATGTATCTGTTGCTGATCCGGCCGCAGCAGAAGAAGGCCAACGAGCACCGAGAGATGGTGAACCGGCTCAAGGTGGGGGACCGCATTGTGACGTCCGGTGGCATGTACGGTACCGTGACGGGGGTGGACGACAAGTCGGTGCGGATCAAGGTTGCCGAGAACGTTGAGGTCCGCATGATTCGCTCTTCGGTGGGCGCGGTTCTGGGGGAAGGTGAAGTCTGACGGGGTGTCCGGCAGGGGGCAGGCATCTGTTGGGTTGTCGCTTTTTTCGGGGTGTAATACACACCAAATACGAGTGCACGGTAGTGTCGGGTTGAGGGAGGCCGTAGGTCGGCAGCATGAAGAGCTCACTTATCTGGCGTTTTGCGCTGATCTTTGCGGTGACGATCCTATGGGCGGTCTCCATGTTCCCGCTCAAGGACCGGGACTATTTTGAGACGTTCCGGAAGATGGCGGACAAACAACTCCGCAACTATGATCAGGCGGGTGATACTGAGCGGATCAAAGCCTTTGACGCCATGATGGCTGAAGCCGAGGCGGCGTTGAAGGCGAACTCTGCCATGGCGCCGGGCACGGCCATTCGCGATGCGGCGAAGGGCACGGCGACCCGGAAGCGCGTAGTTCTGCACGAGTACATTCCGGTCCCGACCCAGCCCAAGGCGTCCAACGCCCTGGTTCTCAGTCGGGTGCGTACGGCGGCGGCGGGCAAGCTGCGGTTGGGGCTGGATCTGCGCGGCGGCACGGAGTTCGTGATTAGTTTCAACGCCGCCGACGTGCCCGAGGGGCGGCGCGTCGAATCGGTGCGTGATCAGATTATCGAGATTCTGCGTAATCGTGTCGACAAGCAGGGGATTTCCGAGCCGGAGCTCAAGCCGACTGGCCCCAACGCAATTTCGTTGCGCATGCCCAGTGTTACGGAGAGCGACAAGGCCGACGTGCGCCACACGATCAAGCAGCCTGCCAAGCTTGAGTTTCGTATGGTGGACCCGAACAACGACCAGAAAGTGGCCGAGTACCAGCGTGATCCGAAGCGGTTCCGGCCGACGCCGGGATACGAGTACTTCGAGATGGAAGTGGAACGCGATGGCGGCACCGAGAATGAAGTGCTGTTCCTGAAGTCGCGGCCGGAGGAGGTCAAGGGTGAGCAGGTGTCGCGGGCGATGGCGACGTTCAACGAGTACGGGAACTACGCCATCAGCATGTCGTTCGACAGTGCCGGGGCGGCGGCGTTCGCCAGGGTGACGACCCAATGCGTGGGGCAGCGCCTGGCCATCGTGCTGGACGGCAAGGTCTACAGTGCGCCGGTGATTCGCGAGGCGATCACCGGCGGCAATGCCGAGATTACGGGCAGCTTTTCGCCGGAAGAGGCGCAGCGCCTGGCCGGCGTCATCGAATCCGGCAATCTTCCGGTATCGATCCAGATCGACAGTGAGTTCGGTACCGACCCGACGCTGGGCAGCGACTCGGTCCGTAGCGGCATTTCGGCCTCGCTCTGGGGCATGGGGCTGGTGGTGTTCTTCATGATCGTGTACTATCGCCTGACCGGTGTGATCGCGGTCGTTGCCCTGTCTATGAATATGCTCCTGATTCTCGGGACCATGACGATCAGCCGCGCAACCTTTACCATGCCGGGCATCGCCGGCATCATTCTGACGATCGGTATGGCGGTGGACGCCAACGTGCTGATCTACGAGCGCATGCGGGAGGAAATCCGCAACGGCAAGACCATCGGGAATGTCGTCAAGGCAGGTTACAGCCGCGCGTTCTGGGCCATCTTCGACTCGAACCTGACCACAGTGCTGACGGCCATGGTGCTGTATTGGTACGGCACGGGGCCGGTCCGCGGCTTTGCCGTGACGCTGATCATCGGTTTGATCGCCAGCATGTTCACGGCCCTGTTCGTGACCCGAGCCATTTTTGATTTGCTCTTGTACTTGGACAAGATCAAGACAATCAAGATGATGCAGTTGATGAAGAATCCGAACTTCGACTACCTCAAGCATCGAAAGATGTGGGTCGGCATTTCCGTGGCCTGCGTCGTGGTGTCCTTGGGGACCGCGCTTTACCGCGGCAAGAGCGGTCTGAGCATTGACTTCGTCGGCGGCATGCAACTGGCTTACCGGTGCGAGGCGCCGCAGGGCGATCCGGACGTTGGAAAGGTGCGGAACATCCTTGCGGATAAGGGCTACACGGACTGCCGAGTCGGCTATAAGTTTGCCGCCGTCCAGGGGCACCGCCTCCTCGAGTTGGTGTTGCCGTCTCGGTCCACGGATGAAGCCGACTTCGACGATGCGGCCATCACTCAGGCGTTGACGGAGGGCGTTCCGGGTGTGAAGTTCACCCTGGTTCAGACCACGAGCATTGGTGGCTTGATCGGGGCGCGGTTCCAGATGCAGGCCATGCTGGCGCTGTTCCTCGCGAGCCTGATCTGCATCGTGTACTTGGCGTTCCGGTTCGAGTTCGCCTACGGCGTGGCCGCGGTGGTCGCCGTGCTCCACGACGTGATCATTGCGGCAGGTTTCTTCCTGCTCACCGGCGGGCTGATGTCGCTGACCACGCTGGCGGCGCTGCTGACGATCATGGGTTTCTCGCTCAATGACACCATCGTCATCTTCGACCGTGTCCGTGAGGACCTTGGGCTGCACAAGGGCAAGTCGTACGTTCAGATCATCAACCAGGCGGTGAACGAGACCATGTCGCGGACGATCCTGACGTCCTTGACGGTCTGGATCGTGGTGTGGACGTTGTTCCTCTTCGGTGGCGGTGCGATCAACGATTTCGCCCTGATCATGCTGGTCGGCGTGGTGGTCGGCACGTACTCCACCGTGTTCATTGCCAGCGCGATTGTGGCGGCGTGGCACAAGGGCCCGCGCGTCGCGGAAGCCAAGGTTACCCCGCGCGTCGCGGAAGCAGAGTAATCACCGGACCGGGCGAGCCGTGGGTGATTTCTGTGGGGCAGGGGGGGCGCTGCGGCGCGAACAGCCCGTCAATCCGACCACCGGTCCAGATCGGTCGGATCGTCTATGGGACAAGAGCGTCTGCCGGTCCCCGTCTCCCCAGCAGGCAATGACGCGAGTGCGGTTGGCCCGCCCCATATCGCGTTCTTTCATGGTGCCGGCAGGGGTGTCTTTCCCTGGGTGGCGCGGAGTTCTCGTACCGCCTTCCCGATGTCTTCCCGGCCCAGGATGGCGGAGATCACGCACACGCCGGCGACCCCGGTTTGCATGACTGCGTGGGTCTGCGCCGGTGAGATGCCGCCGATGGCCACGCAGGGGATTTTCGCCTGCGCGACGATGGCCCGTAAGCCCTCGATTCCCATTGCGGGGCGGTGATCACTCTTGGTGGCGGTCGCAAAGACGGGACCGACGCCCACATAGGTGGCTCCTGCACGGTGTGCCAGTTTGAGATCTGCGATGTCATTCACCGAGTAACCGACGATTCGCCCGTTTGCCAGGGCCACGACGCGGTCCAGGGGCAAATCCTCAGGCCCGACATGCACGCCTTCGGCGCCGACCGCGAGCATGATGTCCACACGGTCGTTGACGATCAGCGGAATACCCCGGGCTTGGGTGAGGCGGTGCAGCTGGGTGGCGCGTTCGCAGTATTCACGGTCGGTGCAGCTCTTTTCCCGCAGTTGCACCAAAGTGACGCCGCTCTGGATGGCGGCGGCGACCGAATCGAGCAGGTCTCGACCGCGCAGCAGGCCGCGGTCCGTGGCAAGGTAGAGAGTCAAGTCGAGTGGGTTCATGGGGGGCACCAGCGCTAGCGCATCTTCTGCGGAATCACTCTGAGGATGGTGGCCGTGTCCGTGAGGGTATACATCCGGTAGTCGCCGAGTCGCGCCGGAATACAGGCGACAGCGCCCTGTTGCAGAGTCTCGACCCCGGCCCCGGTATGGATTTCAACCGTGCCCCGAATCAGCGCGAGCAGGTGGCAGCTCTCGCCGGTGGTGCGGTCGAAGAGGTGGTCGAAGAGCCGGAGTTCGTCAACGATGAACTGGGGGCAGTGGTGAACGAGTGGAACCCTGCGGGTCTGGAGGCCCTTTCCCGCTTCGTGCGAGATGCGACTGAGTTGGCGGTCCTGGAACTGGACCACACTAAGACCGGCCTGCGCCTCTCTGCGCGAGACTTGGTCTTCCGGGCGGAACGCGGCGATGCGCAACGGCACCGCCGGGCGTTCTTGGAGTTCCCACAGCAGCGCCCCTGTCCCCAGGCTGTGGATGCGGCCCCGTGGGATGAGAAACGCGTCTCCCGGAGCGGCAGGGAACACCTCAAGGACCCGGTCCATCTCCGGGCTATGGAGTCGGGCCAGGACTTCGAGTCGCGTGACTCCCGAGCGGATGCCTGCGATCACCCAGGCGCCCGGCCGCGAGTTGACCGAGTACCAGAATTTCGTATTGGGGAGGAAAGTCAGAGCATCGTCCGAAAACGGGTTGGTCGGATGCACGAGCAGCGGTTGCGGTGCGCCCACATCGACCAGCCTGAGGCAAACCGGGAACGGCTGGCCTTGAGAGTGCCTGTACCCGACGAGGGCGGCCGCATAGCGGCGCACAGCTTCGCTCAGAGTCATGCCCTGCAGTGGTCCGTTTGCGACGGGCGTGGACCTTTCGGCCTCGTCCAGGATGGCCCATGCGGCGGCAGTTCCCGGCGGAGGAGAAGGTTGTTCCGGGGTGTTGGAAAGGAATTCCGCCAGCAGGTTGCCGGCCCAAGGCTGTTGCTCGTAGAGCGGGCAGAACTTCAGTGGGTAAAGGGGATCCAGCATAAAAAAGCGCCGGTGCCTGTTGATACAGCTTAAACACACAATAGTATGTTATGGTGTGAGGTCAAGAACAACGACGCCCGCCGGGTGGTTGCCGGCGGAGTAGTAGGGAGTTTTTTTTCGTGGCCGGCACTGCCGGCACACTGTGTGTGGCCAAAGGGGCCTTGGTGAATGTGAACGGGAAACGTCCCGCCATGACAACTGCGGGTGAACAGGACGGGCAGAAGCGTGGCGTCCGCCACGTGGTGTTCTTTGTCCTCGGGTTGCTGGTGTTCTTGTCGCTGGTGTCTTACGACCCAGCGGACGCCGATTATTTGGCGGGGGGGCTTGGCGAACCTGGGGTCATCCGGAACTGGATCGGCTATTTTGGCGCCTGGGTTTCGCGCCTCTTGCTGTTGACGTTTGGCTTCGCAGCATATGCCTTTGCGGCGCTCGTGTTGCTGGCGTCGTCGCGGCGTCTTTTCGGCCGGCAGGGCTTGCGCCGGATCGCGTGGGACTACTGGGTGGCCATGATGTTGGTCGCTGTCGGCCTGGCCATGTTGCTGGGCATCTGGCCCAACGTGGGTGCCGTGGTGGCCAGCGCCCTGAACATCGGCGGGATTCCGGGCGGTGTGTTCGGACAGCGATTTTGTGCTCCGGACGGGGGGTGGATCCGTGTCATCCTGAATCCGACCGGCAGCGCGATTGTGGCCCTGGCCTTGGTTGTCGTGGGGCTGGTTGTCGTCTGGGTCCACGACTGGCAGGACTTGGCTCTGGAACAGTTGGGGCCGACCGGTGCGGCCGACTCGGGTGCGCAAGCCGAGGCGGGGGAGGGTGGAGCCGGAAAGCTGGGCCGGTGGGCCCAGCGTCGCATCGCACGATTGCGCGAGCGTGAACTCCTGCAGGATGAAGCGGAGTTGGAGCCGCCGCCGAAGAAGGCACCCAGGAAGGAGCCCCCGGAGGAGCCCGTAGCCGACGCGTTACCGCTTCCCGTCCAGGAACCTCCGCCACCGACTGCACCCGTTGCACCGGTTGCGCCGGCTGCACCCGTAAAGCCGGCGGTTGTGCCCGCCCGGACCAAGGCGACCGCACCTCCGCAACCGCCGAAGTACAAGCTGCCGAGTCTGGACGTGCTGCATCCTGATGACGGCGTCACCACCACGGTCGACGAGAAGGAGGTGGCCCGCAAGAAGGAGATACTGCAGGCGACGTTGGACAGTTTCCAGATTGAGGCACAGGTGGGGGAGGCGACCAGCGGTCCTCGCGTGACACTTTTCGAAGTCTTGCCGGCTCCGGGTGTCAAGGTCGAGCGCATCAGTCAGATCAGCAACAACATCGCCATGGAACTGCGGGCCGTCAGCCTGCGGATTCTGACGCCGATTCCGGGAAAGAACACGGTCGGGATCGAAGTCCCGAACCTGAAGGCTGCTACGGTCGGTCTGCGGAGCCTGATGGCCTCGCCTGAATGGACCAACAGTAAGGCGAAGATTCCGGTCCTGCTAGGGCGAAACATCAGCGGACAGGTGGTGATCTTGGATCTAACCAAGGCCCCGCACCTGTTGATCGCAGGCGCTACCGGCAGCGGCAAGTCGGTGTGCATCAACGTGGTGATCATGTCGCTGCTTTACCGGTTCACTCCGGAGGAACTGCGGTTGATCATGGTGGATCCGAAGGTGGTGGAGTTCCGCGCCTATGAAAAGTTGCCGCACTTGGTGGTGCCGGTGATCTCGGACTCGAAGAAGGTGCCGCTGGCGCTGCGGTGGGTCATCCACGAAATGGGCTGGCGATACCAGGTTTTGGCAAAGGTTGGGGCTCGAAATCTTGAGGGTTTCAACGCCCGCAAGAAGAGTCCCACCCCGGTTATGGACGAAGGCGGAAACCCGATCCCCGACCGTCTGCCTTTCATCGTGGTCATCATCGATGAGTTGGCCGACATCATGATGACGGCCAAGGCGGACGTGGAGACGTCCCTGGCGCGGATCGCGCAATTGTCCCGCGCCGTGGGTATCCACACTATCATTGCCACTCAGCGTCCAAGCGTGAACGTGCTGACCGGCGTGATCAAGGCCAATTTCCCGACGCGGATAGCCTTCCAGGTGACGTCACAGACCGACTCGCGGGTGATCATGGATGGCAAGGGGGCGGAGGCGTTGCTGGGGCGCGGTGACATGCTGTTCAAGCCGCCAGGCGCCTCACGGTTGGAGCGGAACCAGGGCGCCATGGTTGATGACGACGAGATTGACCTTGTGGTGAAAGCCTGCGCCGACCAGCGCGAACAGCAGTTTGACGAGAATGTATTCAAGCTGGCTGCGGCTGGCGGCCCCGCTGCTGAGGAAGCAGGAGCGGGCGCCCCGTTGACCGAGGAAGACGAGCAACTTGTGCAGCAAGCCATCGAGATCATTGTCCGAGATCGAAAGGCCACGACAAGTTATCTGCAACGGCGCATGGGGATCGGCTACAACCGCGCGGCGTCGATGATGGAGCTTCTGGAGGAGCGCGGCGTGATCGGGCCGCAGGTCGGGACCGCGCCGCGCGAGATCCTGGTCCTCGGCAAAGAGGGAGAGGGCGCTACGGACCCCGACGCGGTTGACGCTTCGGACGCTGATGAGGGAAGTGACTCTGATGGCGATGCAGAGGACGGTGAGCGTTGAGCGGGAAAGGCAGAGCGGGCCTGTCGGTCGGAGGATGTGGGCTTCATCTATCTGCAGGCTCTCGACGCATGGGACGGCGGGCGCGGGGGGAGGCACGTGGTCAGGTTGCATATGATGGGGGGCATGCCCCCTTGGGTTGAACGTATCGATGGTCGGGTGCGCTGAAGAGGAGATCGACGGTCATGCCCCGAGCCAAGGGCAAATCCGGCCCCAGCGGCAGTTCGCGTCAGCCGAGTCTGCCGTTGACGTGGCCTGTGCCGCTGGAGCCGCAGGATGGCGCCCCGGGCCTTGCCCCGGAGGCCGGGTCGGCTCAACCCCAAGCCGAACCGGTCGCCAGTTCGGACCGGAAGGAATCGGTTGCGTCCGTGCCATCAACCGTCCCGGATGGGGGCAGCCGTGGGACCGAGCCCTTGCCGGAGGATAGCTCTTCGGGGATCCTTGAAACCGCGAAGGCCCGGGTTGCGGTGGATGAGTCACCGCCGGCGTCAGCCGCCGCGCGGGTTGAGGTGGATGCAACTGCCGGACCTGACGCCGCGACGACGAAGCTCAGGCCCGAGGAGGTTAGTGTGTCATCGCAGGATGGGCGCGAGGTCGAGGGCGTGAGACTGGTAGAACCCAAGACGGTGTCAATCCCGGACAAGGTGGGCGAGTCTGAGCAGGAGATCGCACAGACCCAGGACCCGGTGAAGGAAAGCAGCCTGCCACCCGCGGAGCCGTCGGAACCGCCGACCTGTGACGAAGCGGCGGCGGGGAAGCCCCCTGAGGTCTCTGTCCTTGATACGCCTGCCGGTCATGAACCCCGTTCCGGCAAGAGTGACCGGCTGAAGGTTCGCCGGGGCGGTGTCCGGCTCGGGACCTCGAAGGGGGCGGCACCCCCGGTTCCCACCGAGGTCGACGCCGAACCGCCGCCACAGTCCGGCGCGGCAGGGGACGGCAGCGTCCGGGATGTGCAACCACCTGTTGTCCAGGCAACGATTCCCGAAGAAGGGGAATCGACCCCTGTCAAAGGTGCGGAGCCCCTTAGGGGCGAGCCCCCTTCTGCGCCGGTTCCGGGGTCGGCCCAGCCCAAGGTTGTCAAGCTTGGAGACACAACCCTGAGTCTCGGCCAGACCCTCGTGGAAGCGCGTGGGGCGTGTAACCTTACGCTTGCGCAAGTGACCCAGAAGACCCTGGTGCCAAAAGAGATCATCGAGAGCTTGGAGAGTGACCGGATTGACAGGTTGCCCAGTGCGATCTACACACGATCGCATTTGGCGCATCTGTGCGAGGAATATGGGGTCGACAAGGATCCGATCCTTGCCGATTACGACCGTCAGGTCGCGAGTCTCGGCCCGCCTGTCCCCCCCGGCGGCGAACTGAACGGCATGGTCATGACGGCCGAGACGACGGAGAGCGCTTCAAAGGTCCAGTGGTCCCCGGCAGGTCGCGGTCCGGTTCACGCCCGGCGCGGGCCTTTCAGTGCGACAATGTGGCTTGTCGTGACCGTGGCCCTGCTGCTCATCGTCCTGGCGATGATTGCGTTGAGCGTCCATCAGTGGCAACAACGATTAGCGGTGACGCCCAGTCCCGGGGGCGCTCCGACCACGGGAGCCGCGGCGGGGACGGTCAACCTCGAGGACTACGTGGCACCCCAACAGCTTCCCTTGAAGGAACTGCCTGTGCCAAAGAAATGATGGGGCGATCGCAGGAACTCGGTCAAACGTCGCCTCCTGACGCGTCCAAGGTAGGTTACGCGCCCTTCTCAAGGCGCCTCCTCCTGTCTCTTGTGAACTCAACTCGAGGAGTTCGCAGGTTCGATTTCTAGTCACGGATCAGCTGTGTCTTTCATGGAATTGGCGTGATTGTGGTTGCTGGTGTCGTGTTTTGCCCTGTTTTGAATTTATGTTTCTTCCACACGACATTCCTGTCCTGAACCTTGAACAGCGTCTTTTGGAAGGGTATATTAAGTTGTGTAAGTTCCTCTGAAGGTGGAGCAAATGGCGCAGAGAACCTTGACCGCAACGTGGAAGCAGATCGAGAAGCTTGCCAAGCAGTACGAGACCGCCAAGCCACCGCGCAAAGCTGCCATTCGTGCCCTCGACGACCTCAGCCGGAAGACCAACGAGTCCAAGATCGTTGACGCTCTGGCCACCGTTTTTGTGCGGCCCCACTTGGGGATGGAGGATGCTGGGGTCAAGTTTGCCGCCAGTACGCCCAAGGGCTTTCCCGAATGGGCGACATCCTACAAGGCGGACGCGAAGTGTATTCTGGTCAGCCCGGTGGGTGTTTATCGGTTCACCCTGGAGTGCGACAAGTCAGCAGCGACGCTGAAGACTCCCCAAGCGCGGCGGAATTTCCAGTCCTACCGCTACCGTGCCTATTTGGCGGAACTCCAGAAGCTTCCGCCACAGAATCTTCTCTTCCTCCAGATTCTGAAAGAGGTTGCGAACGCCTGTCAGATTACGCAAGCCGAGAAGAAGGGCGGCGGCGTTGAGGAGGCGGATGATCAGAGCTACATGACGTTGCTCTGGGCGTTCAAGGAACTCGAAACGTTTTTTGCTGAGAGCAGCGGTGTTAACATCCGATCCGAGTACGGTATCCGCTGGTACGAGTCGGACTGGATCATCGGGAAGAAGTAGACGGTTATCTCGCAAGACCATCCCCCCTGCCGTGCGTCCTGCTCTGCTACTCGGGAACTTCTGGTCTTCCTGCAAGCCCCCCCGGGATCGTTGGACGTCGAGGGTTTCCGTCTGAAGTGGTCCCCGCGGGTTCGACATATCGCCACACGGTGTTTCCCGCCGGAGGGTGGCGACCCAGTGTTTCTCGCTTCGGCTGCTGTCCGGAGTTGCACCGTAACCGTCTTGTCGCCATCACGCATGATGGCACTGACGTCTTCGGCACTCGTCGGGCGGTGTCGGAGCGACTTGGCCCTACTCTGGTCGGGCTTCAGCCCCGCCACACCGGAAACAGCACACCTGTTCCAAGAATTATCAGCATGGCCCCCAATAATCCTCTGACGATGTCGTTTTGTGTGTGGAGCGCAGGATGAACAACGGTTGCGCGACAGTCCCGGACAGTGAACTGATCCAGAGGTGCAGAGATGGCGACGAAGCGGCATTCGAGACCCTCTATCACCGCTATCGGTTGCCGCTCTACTCGTATCTCAACCGACTGGTGCCCGGGCGAGCAACGCTGGTGGATGACCTGTACCAGCAGACCTGGGTTCGAGTCCTTGAGCATCTGCCCCGGTACCGCGAACAGAATCGGTTCCTGTCTCTCCTGTTCCGCATCGCCCACAACTTGGCCATGGACCAGTACCGGCAGGAAGCCCGGGCCGAGATGGTTGAGATCAAGGACGACATTCCGGCGTCTGTTGGCGCTCCGTGGGAGAGCTTGGACCGGGAAGAACTGGCCTCGGCCGTCGATACAGCTCTGGACGGGTTGTCGCCCGTTCAACGGGAGGTCGTGCTTCTGCGGCAGCAGGGCGTGCCGTTCAAGGAGATCGCTGATTTGCAGGGGGCTAGCATCAATACGGTTCTGGGACGGATGCACTTGGCGGTGCGTCGGATCCAGGAAGCCGTGGGATCGAGGTTCTCATGAAGTTCCGGCCGTTCTCTGCCCCGTGAACGACAAGGTGTTGGGAGGAACCTGACCATGACCTGCAACGACGCGCAGCGGACGATCATCGCGGATGAGCAGAGCCTGTCAGCGGCAGTGCGTGCACATCTCGGTTCGTGCTCGGCGTGTCGGGCGTTTGCGGAGGCCCATCGCCACGCGCTGATTCCGCGGCCGGGGTTGACGCCCCCCGCGGATCTGGATCGACAGGTCCTGCTCGTCGCACGCCAGCATCTCGCCGCGTGGCGCCGTGCCGTGCCGCAGAAGCAGGAAGGGGACACGTCACGCGGGGTTCAGCCGGCACGCCAGATCCTGCTCTTCCCGGTTGCCTGGTGGGCTGCCGCAGCGGCCCTTGCCGTGGTTGGGGTGATTCTGGCCTGTCTGTTCCTGGCTGGCCGTTCGGGGTTGAAGGGTCCGGTCGTGGCCAGTAGCCCAAGTCCCGTTACGACGTCGACGGCGCCCGATTGGCATGCCTCTGCTTTGGATGCGGACATGCTGGCGCTGGCTGTTGACTTGGCGATGGATGGACCCGCGACCGTTACCGTTGCGTCCGGCACAGAGGACACCGCCGTGGGCAAGCGTGGGGTTGCCGAGACCAGGAGCGCACGGGGCAGTTCCATCGAGGATGCGATCCTGGAACTGGAGTTGAATCTGTTCTTGGATGAAGGGCTGACGAGCGAACCTGGGGCGGAAGACGGTGTGCGAGTGCAACCGGGTGCGTGGCAGGTCGCCGGAGCGTAAGGCTGTACAGGCTAGCAAGGTGACGGAATTCCGAAGGTAATCGCAGCGAAGAAAGGAGACGGAACGATGAAGAAAGAATGGTGGGTTGGTGTCGTGGCGGCAGCACTCCTCTTTGGTGGCGCGGCGGGGGCTATGGCCCAAGCCGCACCGGAGGAGGGCGGGCCCTTCCGCAAGCAGAAGGAGCACGGGCAGGAGCGCGGCAGTCCGGCTAATCTTGAGATGGGCAAGCGCTTCCCGATGCTGAAAGAGTTCATGGAGGATTTCAAGGCCGAGAACCCTGAGGAGTTCGATCGCCTGATGCAGTTGCGCGAGACGGACAAGGATGCCTTCAACGCCGAGATCAGGAAGATCATGATGGAGCGGCGTAAGGACGGTAAGGGTGGCGGAATGGCACCCCCGATGCAAGGGGTTCTGAAAAGCCCGGAGGAAGAGAAATGCATGGAACTCGGCCGGCAGTACCGCGAGGCGCAGGCGCCGGAGGAGAAGGAGCGGATCAAGGCGGACCTTGCCGAATCGGTTAAGGCTGCGTTCGACAAGCGCCTGGAGGGGCAGAAGCAGCGGTTGGCGGATCTGGAAAAGGAGATGGCCAGAATCAAGGATGCCATCGGGAAGAGGGAAGCCAACCGGGCCGCGGTCTGCAATCAGCGGATTGATGAGTTGACCCGGAGTCCGGAATTGAACTGGTAAGCGGCGGTGCCCGCCGGTGTCGGCGGAGTCCGCAGCTGGGGCCGTGCTCGGGAACCGAGGAGCACGGCCCTTCTTGTTGACCTGCGCAATAGCGGTTCGTGCGTGTACTCCCCTTCGACTGGGCTCGGAGGAAGTAGAGCAAGGCTCCCGTCTTGCTCTCCCATGCAGGGCGACGGCCTTGCGAGGAATCGGCAAAGCGGGAGCCTTTCCCTACGTGCGCGCTTGTGACCTGCCAGGCTTATTGCGCAGGTGGCTTCTTGGCGGACCGTGCGACCAGGCTGCCGCCTTGGTCACTCGCCACCCAGGTACTGCAGCAACTGAAGGGCGATGAAGTGGTTGCCCGCGTTGGTGAGGTGCACGCCGTCGTTGGGGTCGAAAAGGCTGCGCTTGTCCGGGTGCGTGCGGGTCGGTTCGTAGACGTCGAGATAGGCGGCGCCTGCTTCCGCCGCCACGTTCTTCGCCAGCACGTTGTAGCGCTCGAGTTCCTCCGGTTTCCCGAACAGCGAGTGAGGCCGGTTGGCGGTCCTCGCCTTGTCGGCATTCGCCTGGCAGATTTCAAACACCGACGATGTGGCCGACAGCACTGTGACCTTGGCTTTGGTCTCGGCACGAATCTTCCCCAGCACGGCGCGGTAGTCCTCTTCGAACTTGGCTGGCAACACCGCCTGTTCGGTGTAATCAGAGGTGCTGCTGACCTTGCTGTCGTTGTGGCCGAGGAAAACGAATACGTGCGTTGGTGACGGCTCGAACAGGTTGTCGTACATGGACAGGCGGTAGGCGCTGGGCTCGCGGTTCAGGCGGCTCAGCACGCGGGAGATGAAGTCGCCGCCCACGCCGGCGTTGCGGAAGGTGACCTGGTCGCCGAAACGGCGTTGCAGCCAGAAGGCGACCTTGTCCACGTAGTTGTAGCCGCGCTGGAAGTCGGTGAGGCTGTCGCCGATGAACAGCAGGTGCGCCGGGACGGGGGCGAGTCTCACCTTGGCGGCAGCTTGCTCGAAGGCGTCGATAGTCTCTTTCGCCGCGATGTCTGCATACGCTTCCGCGACTGCACCGGAGTCCACGTGCAGAGCGATCAGGCGATGAATTCCGGTGGGGGCTGCGGCCGCGAAGGTCCAGTTGTAGCGTGTGGCGCCAGCGGCGTCCTTGGCGACATCTTGGCACGAGGTGGTGGCATCGGGGCTGACGAGGAAGAGTTTCAGGGTGCCTTGGTTCAGCCGCTTGCCCTGGTCCTCGGTCGAGATGTCCAGGGGGACGTCATTTCCGGGAGCGACCATTGCGAACGGGGGTGTAACGCGCATGGTGATGCCGGCGGGTTCGACCCGGACCAGGGCCGCGTCGTCCACGAGCGCATTGGCGCCGTTCCCGCGCACTTCGACCACAGCGCCGAAGCTCTGCACTTGCGGATCGAGCACGAGCAGTTCCTGGCTCAACTCCTGCCAGGTGTCGGTGAGCGGCGTGGCTTTCTCCTGCCACGTGTAGGTGTAGTGAACCTTGCCCGGTTGGGGCGGTGTGTACTGGATGATGCCCAGCAGGCATTCGCCCTGGCCCTTGGCCCACACGGAGAACCGGAAGCGTCGTGCCGTGATCTCTGGCGGGCGCACGGGCTGAAACATGCGGCCCCATGCCTTGCCGTCCTTCGTTACGGCTGACAGCCGCGCGCCGCGCTTGCCGGTGTGGGGCACGCCGTCGCCCGACGCCACCTCCAGCGTACCCTGCCACGAAGTGGTCACTTGCCAGGTGGCGATTTGGCCACGAGCGTCTTGTTCGAAACCGGGGTTCAGGAGGAGATTCTTCGCCTCGCCACCGAGGGTGACATAGGACGCCAGGACCAACCCTGCGAGGCCCCAACCGTAACGGAGTACGCGGTTCATGGTGTTCGTTCCTTTCCCTGAATCGCTTCCTGTAATCCTCGTCGCAATCGTTATTGGCCGGATCAGCCGCGCAGGTCGTTGGACCAGGCGCCTTTGGCGTCGTGAGTCAGGCTCCGGTACAGGCGTCCGAGTTCGCGGACGGCATCGTTGCTCTCGTCGACGTCCAGTTCCAGCCAATGGCCGGGGACGCCGGTCTTGGCGATGCGGATGCCGGCGGCGAGCCGGCCGCGGTGATCACCGCCGACGGCGTCACCCGCCAGCAACGCGGCCATGAGCCGGTCGGCGAGCGAGCCCTGCGTGTTTTCGTAGGCGCCAGCCATGGCATCAAGCACTGCGCGGCCCACCAGTGTGTTGCCCTGGCAGGAGTAGAATCGGCCGGACGCAGCGCCCCACCACAGTGCCGCGGCGTCGACGCCAAACGGATTGCGGTTGGCCACCCGGCCTTGCAGGTCGACGATGGCGAGTTGTCGCTTGTCGCGCAGTTCGTCCTGGCGCAGCAGTTCGGCCAGGACTTCTTCCGGGAGTTTGCCGCTTTCGAGCAGGTCGAGGGCGGCCTTGCCCCACGGCGAATGGCTCCAGGCCTGGGTGCAGAAGGCGCCGACGCCGGGCCGGACAAAGGGCACGACTTTGCCCACCGCCGGGTACTTGCTGGCCACCGCGGCGCCACAGATGCCGGTTTCCGGATCCGCCGCCACGATGGAGAACGTGGCGGTGATCGCGGTGAGCGCAGGCGGAGGTGGGGATGTGTAGATCATGGCACAGTTCTCCTGTCGACAAAGACGTGAGACGAAGACCTGAGACGAAGATCGGAGACAAAGACTGAGGAAGAAGACCGCAGTTCAGGGCCGAAGGAAACCGGCGCGCCGGGTCCTGCTCTCCGTCCTTCGTCTTTGTTTATGGTCTTCATTTCCCGTCCGCGTCTCCCCGTCCAATCTTCGCCCGCCGGCATCAGGTGGGCGCGCTGTTTTCCCTGCGGTACGCTTTGGGCGACTGCCCGGAGAGCCGGCGGAAGACCCGGGCAAAATAGCCCGGGTCGCGGTAGCCGGCAGCGTAGGCCACCTCTTTGACGTTCAGGGCCGTCTTCTCCAACAGGGTCCTGGCGTGCTCGACCCGGCGTTGGTTAATGTACAGCGCCAACGGCGTGCCTGTCTCCTTGTGGAACAGGTGCGACAGGTAGTCGGCCGAACACTGCAGGGATTCGGCGACAGCCGCCACGCACAGGCCTGGGTCGGACAGATTCACCATGACCACCTGCCGGCACCGACTGATTTTCGGGTGCTCCGGCTTCCCGGGTTCGGCCGTGCCACCAGCCACCTCTGCCAGGCAGGCCAGCGCCGCGGTGACCAGGGCGCGAGCGGCGCGGCCAGACGCGGGTGTGCCGCGGTGGAACAGGTGCGTCGCGTCGTCCAGGTGGCTGAAAATGCCCGATGGGTCGACCTGTACCTGGAACGGCGTGGCCGCCATGATGCCCGGCCTGGCGTTGCCACGCTCGCTGGCAAGGTGGAACGAGATCCGGTCACGGTTCCTTGCGATCACCAGATTGAAGAACGGTCCGTCGCAGGCACCGACGGTCTCGCCGTGCGGCATGCCGCGCGGCACGACGCAGATCTCGCCCGGCCAGGCCCAGACGCGCTCCTGGGGAAACTGGAACAGGGTGTATCCAGAAATCTGGACAAAGACTTCCGGTTCCAGATGGAAGTGAGTCCCCGGGATGACACGAAACTGATCCCGCACGCGCGGAATCCGCAACGCCGCGGTGTTCTTCTCCAGTCCGTCCGTCCACTCCGTCAGCACGTCCCGGCACAACTCCGACACGTTGATGCGTCCGGGGCGTTGAAGCTGTTCCACGACCCAGTGCACGTAAGTTTTGTCCTTGTTTTCACGAGAATATCCTAGATAACAGCATTGCCCGAAAATGTAGACTGCGACACATTAACTGTAAAGCGTCATCGGATATGCAGGGTTCATGATGGAGGTGGCCATGATATCGTAAACGCTTATCTTCAAGGTAATAAACTAATTTGGAGAAGTGTGCCATGTGTGACCATGTGAAGATCACGGTGTGGAACGAGTTCCGGCATGAGAAGAAGAACGAGAAGGTCAGGAAGATTTATCCTGATGGCATGCACATGACCCTTGCCAACAATCTAAGGAGGCAGGGCAACTTTGAACTGAAGACGGCCACGCTTGACGAACCGGAACACGGGTTGACTGATGATGTCCTGAACTGGAGTGAAGTGCTTGTCTGGTGGGGGCATATGGCGCACGGTGAGGTGAAGGACGAGGTGGTCAACAAGGTCCAGAAGCGCGTGTTGGAGGGGATGGGGTTGATCGTTCTGCACTCAGGGCATTTCTCGAAGATTTTCAAGCGCATGCTGGGCACGAACTGCTCTCTGACGTGGCGCGAAGCAGCCGAGAAGGAACGCCTGTGGAACATCGAGCCGGGGCACCCGGTCGCCGAGGGCATCGGCGATTACATTGAACTGCCTAACGAAGAGATGTACGGCGAGCGTTTCGATGTCCCGACGCCTGACAAGCTGGTTTTCGTCTCCTGGTTCGAGGGCGGCGAAGTGTTTCGCAGTGGCTGCTGCTGGGAGCGCGGGCACGGCCGGATATTCTACTTCCGCCCGGGGCACGAGACCTATCCCACATACCATCACCCGGAGATCGTCAAGGTTATCGGGAACGCGGCGCGTTGGGCCAAGCCGCGGTTGGTGCGGCCGCACGTCTGCCCGAACGTGAAGCCGATCGAAGTGATCAAGCCGCGCGAGGTGGACCTGCGGAACCTGCCGGCGGTGTCGTGAGATCCGGGCGTTTGGGGGCAAGACGCTTGCCATTCCCGAGGTGTACGGTGTCCTTCGATTGCAGTCGGTCGCACTCGACTGCGGTCGATAGCAATCGATAGATTCGAATCAGGAGGTCAATTTCCATGGCGAAGCTGCGAGTCGGTGTGATTGGGTTAGGCATGGGCAAGGGGCACATCCGTGGGTATCAGGGGCATCCCGAGGCGGAGGTGGTAGCGATCGCCGACCTCAATGCTGTGCTGCTGGAGCAGGCGGGAAATGAGTTCAAGGTCCCCAACCGCTACACCACGGCCGAGGACATGCTGAAGAAGGAGAAACTGGACATCGTCAGTGTCGCGACACCGAACAAGTTTCATGCGCCGCTGACCATTGCCGCGCTCAAAGCCGGGTGCCATGTTCTGTGCGAGAAACCCATGGCCATGAACGGCAAGGAAGCGCGCAAAATGCGCGACACGGCAGACAAGGTTGGGAAGCGCTTGATGATCAACTTCTCCTACCGATTCACGGAGCAATCCTGGGCCTTGAAGCAGGAGGTGGAGAGTGGCATTCTGGGCGACATTTACTTCGCGCGAACGGTGTGGCATCGCCGGCGCGGGATGCCGCGGTTTGGGGGCTGGTTCGGGCAGAAAGAGCTTTCGGGCGGTGGCCCGTTGATCGACTTGGGCGTGCACCGGCTTGACCTGGCGCTGTGGTTGATGAACTACCCGAAGCCGGTCTGGGTGATGGGCAGCGCCTACAACCCCATCGCGACCGCATTGGCCAAGAAGCAGAACAAACAGTACGACGTCGAAGACCTGGCGGTCGGAATGATCAAATTCGCGAACGGCGCCACGGTGGAGGTGGAGGCGTCCTGGGCGGCCAACTGCAAGGAGCGTGAGCGCATGATCACGCAGTTGTACGGGACCAAGGGCGGCCTCGTGCAGCAGAACACGGGTGAAGGCTATAACTTCGAGGCGGAGCTCTACCTCGAACGCGACGGCCGCCTGTTCGACATGGCCCTGCACCCGCCTGTGCCTGGCGTGCAGGGGGCCATGGCCCATTTCGTCGACTGCATCCTCAACGACAAGCCCAACACGGCCACGGCGGAGGAAGGCATCATCGTCATGGACCTGCTCGACGCGATTTACAAGAGCGCCGCGAGCGGGCAGCCGGTCAAGGTCGGGTGAGGATCGGCCGCCACGGGAACGGCCGCCCGTTGGGGCATGCCTATCAAGCTAACGATGCCGGCGTCTGTCGGTACCGTGGTTCGACGCTCTGAGGAAGTAGAGCAAGGCTCCAGCCTTGCAGTCTCCCCCGCCGTCCGTCCGCCCGGCGCAGAAAGAAGGGGCGGGACAGCAAGGCTGGAGCCTTGCTGCTACTTTGCGGAACACCATCTTGCGGTACAATCGCAAGCCCCCGCCGTTAGCTTGATAGCTGTGGCCCGTGGGGGAGAGACGGCCGCTTCCCACGCTGGCGCCACAGTGATCCGGTCCCTCAAACGGCCAGGAACGTGACGCACACGGCCATGGGCACGTCGATGACCTGGCCGGTCGGAGACAATTCGCCGGTCTGCGCGTCGATTCCAAACACCACGACGTTGTTCGAATTGTGGTTCGCCGCGATCAGCCAGCGGCTGGTCGGGTCGATGCCGAAGTGCCGTGGCCACTTGCCGCCGCTCGGGCTGTGTTGTGACGGCGTCAGCGTCCCCGTTGCGGCGTCAACCGCGAACACGGCGATGCTGTCGTGGCCGCGGTTCGAGCCGTAGACGAATCGGCCGCTCGGGTGCACCTGCACCTCGGCGGGGTAGTTCGTCTCCTTGAAGTCCTCGGGCAACGTCGAGATGGCTTGGGCGTCGCGCAGCACGCCGCGCGCGGCATCATACCCGAACACGGTGACGGTCGAATCGAGTTCGTTGATGACGTACGCCGACGTCCCGGACGGGTGGAACGCGAAATGGCGCGGCCCGGCGCCGGGCTTGACCGCGGCGGCGGGCGGTGTGTGCGGAGTCAGCGTGCCCTGGACCGGATCGAAGGCGTACACGTACACCTTGTCGGTGCCGAGGTCGGCGGCGAAGGCGAACCGGTTGGCGGCATCCAGGTTGATCGAGTGCGCGTGCGGGCCTTCCTGCCGGCTGCGGTTCACGCTCGAGCCACGGTGCTGAACGGCGCAGGACGGTTCGCGCAGTCGTCCGTCCATGTCGATAGGCAGAACGGCGACACTGCCACTGGAGTAGTTGGCGACCAGGGCGTTCTTTCCGGCTCTGTCGACGACCAGGTGGCACGGCCCGGCACCGCCCGACGAGGCCTGGTTCAGTTGGGTCAGCTCGCCGGTGGCGGCGTCAATGCCGAAGGCGCTGACGGCACCCGTTTTGCCGCCCGTGCCCCCCGCCATCTCGCTGACGGCGTACAAGAAGCGGCGATTGGGGTGGACGCCAAGGAACGAGGGATTCACCGCCGCCGTGGCCAGTTCCGGCGCCGTCAGTACGCCAGTCGTCATATCCAGCCGGCACATGTAGATGCCTTGGGATTCTGTCTTGGCCGTGTACGTGCCGAAATATACCTGGCACGACTCGGTCGGCGTTGCGGACTTCGCGCTGCGCTTCATGTGTGACTCCTTGAAATCGCCCAACGTCACTCTAGCTGCCATCGTTTCTCGATGACCGCCACCGTGGTCGGCATCGGACCGACCCCGAGTAACGAGAACGACAGCGGGGACAGTTACGAGTACAGTCGCAACCCCTGCCGATCAAGTCGGATCGCTGATCGCGGAGAGTGGTACAACATTCACGAATTGCATTCCCATCTCCCGGATGGTAGGTTTTCTGCCAGCCGGGCTAGAACTGTCTCGCCTTGGCATTACGGCCCGGGGGCATGGTTGGTCATGGCTTGAACGGCAAGGGGTGTGACGTGCTGGTTACTGACGGCAAATGTCCGCACTGCCAAGGCACGGTGGATGCCGAGCCCATCGAGATCGATCAGGAAGTCAACTGCCCCAAGTGTGGGCGTCTTCTGATCGTCAAGGCGTCTGCGGATGCGCTCAAGCGTTCACCGGATGAGTTTGGCGCGGATCGGCGTAGCGCTCGGACCGCTGAGATGGAGTTGTTCCTTTGCCTGACGGTGATCTGTGTCTTCATCAACATGATCACCAGTGTCGTCTGGGGCATTGTAGCCAACATTCTCTTCGTCCTGACCGCTACATCGTTCATGTTTGCCATCTACGCGCACTCGAAGACCGCAGACGTCTTTCCCCGCTTTATTGCCGTGCGTCTGGCGCATTCCATGGAGCGGTTGCGGGTCTACCCCTACGAGGCATTCCTGGTGCCGGGCTGGTTGGTGTTGATCGGGCTTTGGGCGCTGCCTTCGCCGTACCGTGAGCCGTTCGGGGCCCTGTTGCTGATCGCGGCCATCGGTCTGGCGCTGCTGGCGCGGAGGGCGTTGCGCGAGCCGGAGGTTATCCGGGAACAGAACAAGTTCCTCACGGTCGGGGATTTCTTCAAATCGCTGGCGAGTCGTGCCTACCGTGACGAACTACGCAAGAAGAACACGGAGCGGCTGGCCCAGGCGGAAAGCCGTTTCTCGCAGGCGGCTGAGGAACACAAGCAGATGGTGGAGAAAACGGCCGAGAAGGTCACCGAGACGAAGCACAACATCGAGAAGAAGCAGGTCGAAAGGAAACAGTGGCAGTCGGAATCTGACGAGCGCTACAAGAAATGGATGGATGAAGAGAGTGAACGGTTCAAGAAGAAATGAGGCGAAACTCCGACTCTTCTGACTGGAAGCCAGCCGCAATCCCTGCCGGCGGCGACCCCGTTGCGAGGTTCGACCGGCTGGCCGCCGAGTGGGATGCAAACCCCGGTCGCGTTGCCGTTGCTCGATCCGTGGCGGATGCCATCCGACGCGACGTCCCGCTGCGACGTGACATGGACGTGCTGGACTTCGGTGCCGGGACAGGGCTGCTGTCGCTGTCGCTGCTGCCGGACGTGGGACAGGTGACCGCGGTCGACGCGTCCGGGGAGATGCTGGCCGTGCTGGAAGCGAAGGTCCGCACCGCGAAGTTGGCCAACGTTCGGACTCTGCAGTGCGATGTTCGCAGCGATCCGCTGCCGCGCGCGGCCTTCGATCTGGTCGTCAGTTCCATGGTCCTGCATCACATTCCCGACCCCGCCGCCGTCCTGACGGCGTTGGTGGCCTCCCTCCGTCCAGGCGGCGGGGTGGCGATCGCGGATCTCGACCACGAAGACGGCTCGTTCCACACCGACCCTCAGGGTGTGTTCCACCACGGATTCGAAAGAAGTGAAATCCGGCGACTCGCCGAAGCGGCCGGATTGACGAACGTCTGCACCCGCGACGCGCACGTCATCACACGCCCCGACTCGGAAGGGAAGCCACAAGCCTACAGCGTCTTCCTGCTCACGGGAAGGCATGACCCCAGTGGCCCCCCTCTCACAAGAGGGTAGGTACACCGGGACTCCGTTCACGCGCCCCGCACCGGCGAGCCCCGTGCGGTTGATGTTGTTCGGCGTCTCGTCTTCACCGTCGCTCCCGCAACCTGCCGCCACGTCGCAGCACCCATGCCCTTGACTCCCGGCGCGTCCGGGCTACTCGTAACCTTCTTATCCACGAGGGAGGGAGTCGTGAAACGCAGAGCCCCGCGTATCCCGCTGCCCCGCCACTGGCCCGCGCACGTCGATGCCGCCGTCCAGTACGCCGCCGCCATGGCGCATGCCGCCATCGTCTACTCCCGCTCCTGGTGCGTAGACAGCCCCTTCGACCGCGTCAGACTCGCCGGCCGGCTCGAACAAGCCCGCGACGACAACGCGGCGGACAAGGAGGAACTCCGTATCAAGACCGCTCGCATGGAGCGCGTCCCCAAGCACTGCCGCCCGCACTACACACGCGCCAAACGCCGTGCCACTCTCGAACTCAAAGCCGCCCAAGGTTGGTCCATCGCGGAGACCGCACGGCGCTTTCAGGTCACGCCGGAAACCGTATCGGCCTGGCTGCGCGAGGCCCGCAGTACCGATGGAACATCCCAGCCCGTCAACCGGTATCCCGACTTCGTCCGACACCTGGTACAGCGGCTCAAGATCATCTGTCCGGGCATGGGTTACAGCCGCATCGCCAACGTTCTTGGCCGGGCCAGCCTGCATCTGGCCAAGACCACCGTCGAACGCATGCTGGCCGAACGGGCGCCTGCGCCCGTCGAGCCGCCGACAGCGCCCGAGTCCGAACCGCGGCGACCGACGCACCAACACGGGGTCAAGGCCAAGTATCCCGATCAGGTCTGGCACGTCGACCTGACCCTGGTCCCGACCTCCGGCGGGTTCGCCATTCCCTGGCTGCCCTTCGCCCTGCTCCAGTGCTGGCCGTTCTGCTACTGGGTCCTCGCCGTCGTCGACCAGTTCTCGCGCGCCCTGGTCGGGTTCGCCATCTATCACCGGCAGCCGACTTCCGAGCAGGTCTGTTCCGACCTGAACCGGCTCGCCGCAGCGCGCAAGCTTTCGCCCAAGTACACAGTCAGCGACAAAGGACCGCAGTTCCGTGACATCTACAAGGCCTGGTGCGAGTCCAGGAAACCTAAGATCAAACCGCGTTTCGGCGCCGTCGGCAAGAAAGGGAGCATTGCCGTCGTCGAACGATTCATCCTCTCGCTCAAAGAGGAGTGCATCCGCTGCATCTCCGTGCCGTTTGCCGTGCCGGCCCTGCGGACCGAACTGAATCTGTATATGTTCTGGTACAACCATCATCGTCCGCACCAGGCACTGGACGGCAGGACGCCCTTCGAGGTCTATCACGGCATCAAGCCGGCCAACGAGACGCTCCGGTTCGAACCGCGACCTGACTGGCCGCTCGCGAGTCCGTGCGCGGGGCCGCAAGCGCCGCCGCGCCGACCGCCGGGGCTGAAACTCGAACTCGATGTGTCGTTCCTCGAAGGCCGGCAGCACTTGCCGATCGTCGAGGTCCGACAGGCCGCATAGCGCCGAGTATCGGAACGGTTTCGTCGTCCACCCCGCATCTCGCGGGAGAGTCGGGCACGCTCGCGACCCGAAAAGCGGCGGTCCGGAAGCCGATCCCGACCGCTGTCGGGCTCGATCTTGACTGGCTCCGGATGCCGATCCGGCCCCGGAAGCTTGACTTTCTCCTCAGATTGGGGCACCCCGGAATTCGCTGGGATAGGACAGGGGTCAGGGGAGTTGGAGCGGGTAGGGAGAATCGAACTCCCCTTACCAGCTTGGGAAGCTGGAGCATTACCACTATGCTATACCCGCTCAAGAACAGACAGCCATTACTATAGCGCCCTGTCTGACGAAGGCAAGAGTTTCGCGGGCGGGACGGCAGGTGGGCGACGGTGCTACTTCAAGGGGAGGCGCTTTCGCTTTGCCAGTTGCGTCAGGGTCCGGTCGCCGGGGAACTTCGTCCAGGCGTCTTTCATGACCTGCACGGCTGTGTCGCGCTGATCGAGCTCATCCAGCACCGTTGCGTACTGCGCGAAGAGTTGCGGATCACCCTTGGGGGACTCGGTCAGCATGGCAGCGAGCATGTCACGCAGCAGGATGCGCACCGGTTTGAGGTCCTCGGTGCTGCCGTAGAGGTACTGGCGTTCGATGATCTTCTCAATCTCGGCCCACAGGCGGCCGGCATCCTCAACGTCCGGCTTTCTCAGTACCAGTCGGATCCCGTCTGCAAGCACGGACATGCCGTCCGCGTACCGTTGCTCCAGGATGAGGTGGTGCGTCAGGTCCACATAGTTGGCCATGACACCCGGGTTGTCCTTGATCTCCTGGCGATAGTACGGCTCGGCGAGGCTCTTCAGTGTCACCTCGATCACGGGGTTGGCGTTCTGGGGATCGAGGGTTACCGAGCGCCGGACCTGTTCGCGGTCGGGGGCACGGAAGATGAGCTCCACGGTGCTCTGTTCCAAGCCGGTGAGTGTGAGTGGGGTCTTGCCGCGATACTCGCCATCGAGGAAGACGTCAGCGTCGCAAGGCTTGGATAGGCACTGGATGGAGAAGGATGGCTTGGGCGCCAGTCGCAGCACAAGGCGCCGGTCGGGCGGCAACTGCCGTGGGTCAACGGTCGTTGATGCGTCCTGGCAGGCAGGGTGCGAAGCCCGCACCTGGATGGGTTCTTTCCCCTGCAGTGTGAGCGTCTGCGGGCTGGGTCCCGCCAGTCGCGGTCCCACCCAGATGGCGGCACCGGCGGGTTCGGTCTCCACGATGACCGTGGTGCGGCGGCCGCAGCCGGCGGCGAGGCATCCGGCCGCCACCAGCGTCAGGGCGAGCCCGAATCGGGGGGAGGCGGTGTGTGTGGGGACGCGGAACGGAGGCGTGCCGGTCGAACGCTCACCGCAGTGTGCGTGAGCGATGACGGCAGGACGAGCGGATGTTCCGTTTTTGCCGGGGGGCATGGTTTCTCGCGTTCCCGAAGCTTGTCTTGGCGTCCGTGGGGCGCCGGTCGGCGCCGCCTACTTGGTGGCCGCCGCCGGTTTCGAATCGTACGGTGTCGTCGGGGTGTTCGGTATCTCTACGGGTGTGGCAGCGGCGGTGAAATCGATGTCGGTTGAGACGCGGACCTGCGCCACCATGATGCCGTTGTTCCACGTCCACAGTGCGAACCGGTCGCCGTTCAGGGGCGCGGGGTCGGTCACGCTGGCGACTTTGGCGCCGTCGATCCACCAGGTGAGCACGTCATCCTCTCTGCGGATCCGGACATGGAACCAGCGCCGGTGGGTCGAGGACATGCGCGGGATGATAATGGCTTTGTTTTCGGCCAGGACCTTGTCGCCGCGGACGATGTAGGAGCCTGTGTCGTCCCACCCGCCGAGCATGAAGCTGTAGCCGCTGGCAATGTCGCGGCCGTCGCCGCAGATGACCGCGTTGATGTCCGCGGCATACTCGTATTTCTTGCCGCGCTCGGCGTCCATCTTCGGGCCGGCGAAGAACTCCAGAGTCACATTGCGGCCGTGGCGGCGTTTGTTCCAGTTGCAGGCGACGCCCGGGTTCTGGTAGCCGGCGAAGAAGGACCAGCGCGGGTCGCACTGCCAGCGGTTGGTGATTTCCCAGGTTCCCGCCGCCGGGACCCAGTCGGCCGGAGCTTCCTTGAAGGAGTAAGTCTTGAGGCCTGCGGCGGACACGGTGATCGCTTGGGCCCAGGCGTCACTGGACCCTTCGCCGATTCGGCCGATGTGGCAGAGGCCCTGCAGATCGGCCGGCAGAGGTTGATTGGCAACAACCGCGCCGTTGACACGGACGAGCAGTCGGTGGTAACGCTTCTCTATACCGATGGAGGTCAGGGTCGTTGTCAGCGGCAGGCGTTTCGTCTGCTCGGGGGCCTTGCCGAACGTGAATCGGATCTGTTCGGCATTGTCCTGTCGAACCACTACGGCCTGCGCGACCGGGGCGTCACCGTTCTGATCCGTCGCGCGCAGGGCCAGGCCCCACTCGCGGGTCAGTTCCTGGTCCGTCAGGGTTTGTCGGTCAACGCTGACCGCGAAGTCCTGCCAGAAGTCGGAGCGATGCCAGTACTGGAGGGTGTCCTGGCAGCGCTCAGGGACCCATTCCAGGCGGGGGCTGCTCCAACCCTGCATGCTGGTCTCGTGGGTGAACGTTTCGACGCGGTTTTCGATGGTGGGCAGGGGCAATTCGGGTTCCTGGCCGAACTGCTCCACGGTGACCGGGCCGTCGGTGGCTGTCAGCACGCTGCACACGCCTTTGGTCATCAGGTCAACGCCGGATGTGAAGCAGGTCATGGTGTCATCCAGGCAGCCCCACGCCTCGTCGTCCTGCACGTGCAGGCTGACGCGTGCTCTGTCCGGGAGTTTAGGCAGGCTGGTGCGGTCGAGGACGGTGGTCTGCCCCGTCCGGTGCAGGACGAGTTCGGCGACCGGTCCGGCATGGCCGGTTGAGACTCGGAATCCGACATGGTCACCGGCCCCGTTCTGGCGGGCATGCAGCTCGACCCAGGCGCCGGCGCCTGATAGTCCTTTTGCGGTCACGGAGACCTGGGCGTTCTGGCGCACCAACCCGACAAGGGTGAGGCGGCGTCGTTTCTCCGTGCCGCTGTTCGGGGATCCGATGGAGACGACGATGTCGTGGAGCAGTGGCGAGTCTTTGCCCTCGGCCAGGCCGACACTGACCGCGTCGACCGGTTTGACGATCACGTCATCGAACACCGCGCCGCGCTCGCCGGACGTCCACAGCCCGATTGCCCCTCCGAGCAGCGGAGTCGGGTCCGTGAATTGGAGGACGAGGCGGTCGTCGACGTACACGGTGATGACACCCTCAATCTGGGCAACGCGCAACTGCAGCCAGAGCGTTGGCAGGAACAACTCGGGCTTCTCCGCCAGTACGGTGGTCTGGCCGCCGCTGACTTTGCTGAGCCTCAGGCTGGCCTTCGCGTCCCCCGTGGCCGGCTGCCACTTCACTTCGTAGCGGGTGCGATCGTCGAGTTGGCAGAAGAAGACGCCGAAACCACCGTCGGGCAGGGGGTGCACTGTGGTGGCAAACTCGTAGTTGCGCCAGAACCAGTATCCGGTGCGTGCAACGGCGTCGCCCCCCCGGCCCCAGAACGAGAAAGGGTTGGCGCTGCGGATCGGATTCTTGAGGGCGTACACGGTCCAGGTCCCGGAGGCAGGTTTCCACTCGCCCAGTTCGCCTTCGCCGTGCATGAAGTCGTCGGTGAACAGGAACGTGTCCAGCTTCTGGTAGGAGAAGGCGGCGGGCAACGCGGTCATGCCGGTGGTTTCCCAAACGCCGCCCTGCCACTCTTCGAGCGAGCAGGGGACCGGCAGGACTCGTTGGCCGTTGAGGAACACGCTGACCGAGTCCAGCATCTTGGTCACCTGAAGTTGAGTCCCGGCCTTGAGTGCCGTAGGCCAGGCTGCGCGGCCCAGGACCTGTTCTGTCTGGCTGCCGGTGTGTTCCTGGACTCGCAGTTCGGTGTCCGTAAAGATCAGATAGAGGATTCGCGTCTGCCCCGTCAAGCGCAGCCTGAACTGCGTGCCGGCGGAAAGCGCCTTGCTCAGTTGCGCTGTCCAGACGAACTCGCGCCCGAGTTTGTCACGACCGGAAACGGTCGTCCACTCGACGGTCGTCTCCGACCGGGACAGATCGGCCACCCGTTCCCGGAACACGAACAGCAGGCCGACCAGCAGCAGGATGCTGAGCAGCGCCAGGTTGATCAGCCACTTGATGATTCGGCTCTGTTGCATGGAACCACGTGCCATTGTCGTCCCGTGCCGCCCGGTCGCGGGGAATGAGGCCATGAACAATGAACCATGGACATGGGCTCTTTTCAAGCTGTGGGGGTCAAATGCGCGGGAACCTTGCGGGGCCGAACATGTCCGCCGAAGTGGTTGTTCGGTGCCGAGAACAGCGTCAGTGAAACCGGCAGAATCAGGCCCGCCGCGAGGCGACCATGTACTTGCCCTGAAGGGGCAACGCATACCAGCCCAGGGCATCGCGATAGCGTCACCCTGACGATGATCATTGCGCACGTGACGTTCCAAGTCCCGTTCGTCGCCATTGTGGTACGGTCGCGCCTGGCCGGACTGGACCCCGCGGTCGAGGAAGCCGCACGTGATCTCGGGGCCGGACCGCTCCAGACGTTCTGGCATGTCACGCTGCCGTTGGTTTTTCCGGGGGTCGTGGCGGGCGCCGTGCTTGCGTTTACGCTAAGTCTGGACGATTTTGTGGTGAGTTTCTTCACGACCGGACCTGGGGCGACGACGCTGCCGATACTGATCTACTCGTCAGTGAAGCGCGGGATCACCCCGGACATCAATGCGTTGTCAACGTTGATGGTGCTGGTTTCGGTGCTGGTCACAGTGGGGGTCGCGGCGTTGGGTCTTCGTTTGAGTCCCGGCCCGCCCGGTGGGCGGGCCGGAAGCGGGCGCGAGTCTTCAGCGAGCGTGCGGCGGCGCTGAGTTTGATTATTCGATTGTATTGCGCGAGGATCTCAGGCATGACAGCCAGCAAAGGGATACTGCTGCGCGACTTCCGCCCCAGACCACTGCTGGTCACCGAGGCGCACATCCCGGAGCGCGCGCGGTTCCCGGTGATCGACGCGCACAACCATCTGTTCGGGGAGATGCCAGCGCCGGCACTGGTGGAGGTGATGGATCGTGTCGGCGTGGCGACGTGGCTGAATGTGTCGGGCAACGCGGTGCTGCCGTACGTCAACAACACCTACACCATCCGGCGCGTGCCCATTGATGACTTCCTGGGGCGGTACGTCCGGCCGTACCCCAAGCGGTTTGCCTGTTTCACCATGGCGGAGTTTGCGCAGTGGGACGACGCCTGCCTGCTGACGGATGATGACTTTGCGGAGCGCTGCATTGCGACGCTCGTCGACGATGTGCGGAAGGGCGCGTGCGGACTGAAGATCACCAAGGAACTCGGGCTGCGCTTCACCGATCGCGCTGGGCGCATGCTGGCAGTGGACGACGCGCGGTTGTTCCCCGTTTGGGCGCGGGCTGGGCAGTTGGGTGTCCCAGTGCTCATGCACATCTCCGATCCGATTGGTTTTTTCCTGCCGAAGGACGATCCGACCAACGAGCACCTGCCGGTGTTGGAGGAGTTCCCGGGCTGGAGTTTCCACGGGGCATGCTACAGCAAGTGGGAATTGCTCGAGCAACGCAACCGACTGATTGCCGCGCACCCGAAGACTACGTTCATCCTGCCGCATGTCGCCAATCTGCCGGAGGACCTCGGGGTGGTCGGACGTCTGTTGGACCGGTTCGCCAACGTCTTCATCGACATCTCCGCGCGTCTGGACGAACTCGGACGGCAACCCTACTCGGCTCGTGACTTCCTAATTCGCCATCAGGACCGGGTGCTGTTTGGGGTGGACATGCCGGTGACGCCCGAAATCTACCGGTGTCACTTCCGGTTCCTGGAGACGCGTGACGAGTATTTCGAGACGCCGGACTACGTCGGGCGTTGGGGCAAGAGCCGGTGGCGCGTGCACGGGCTCGGGTTGCCCGTGAAGGTCCTCGAAAAACTGTATCGGAAGAACGCGTTTCGGGCGGTGCCGGGGCTGCCGCGGTGAGTCCCGCACGACGTGCGTGGCGGCAGGGGGCGCCGCTCAGTCGGGGGAGGGCGGTGGACGGCCGATGGCTCAGCCGGGGGGCGTGGCCTGGCCTTCGATCATCGCCATGCGGCGCTTGGCCTGGTCCACCCACATATGGTTCGGGTATTTCTCGACGAATTTCTTGTACCACTTCATGGCTTCGTCCGGGCGCTTCGTCTTCTCGTAGCAGATGGCGATCCAGAAGTGGGCGTTCTCCGCGTCCTTGTACTTCGGGAAGACCTCCAGTGCCTTTTCCAGGATCTGTCCGCTCGAGCGGTATTGCTGCAGTCGCATGCGGATGCGTCCCGCCTGGTAGACGACCCCGGGCGCCCATTCCTTGTCTTTGTTCTTGATCCCCTGCTGGACCATCAACTTGGTGATGGGCATGATGCATATGACCATGGCCACCAGAGCGACCAGAATGGCAATCAGGATCTTCATGACGCGTGTTGTTCCTTTCGCTGGATCAACCCAAAGTACTGGCCCGCCCCCAGTAAGTCAAGGACACCCCAGACGCCTTTCCGTTTGGGGCGAACCGCAGTACATTCACCTCGTGCCGCGGGGGCACGCGGACCGCAGTTGAGTGCAGGGCATTGCCAAAGGGGTATGATATGGCCAGCACGGATCCCGCAAGACCGAACGTTCTTTTTTTACTGAGTGACGACCAGGGCTGCTGGGCCATGGGGTGTGCGGGAAACCGCGAGATCCGCACCCCGAATCTGGACCGGCTCGCGGTCATCGCATGTTGTGCGGAACATGACCGAGTGCGGTGATGGCGGAAAACAAGTCGGCCCCGAGGAACTCTCGGCGCATTCGGTTGACGCCGCAGAAGAGATCAGAGTTCAGTCTCGGGGCCGATCCTGCACCGGAGTGCAGAGAAAAGAAAACGGACTGGCAACGTGCTACTTTCCCGCATTCAAGTATGCAGTATCATCG
>MHBL01000250.1 GCA_001803235.1 Lentisphaerae bacterium RIFOXYA12_64_32 | reverse complement strand
ACGACGAACAAGCGCGACGCCAGGGTAGCGCTAGGCGCAGTTGACGACCCACTCCAACGAATGCCTGCTGCGGATGGAGTACCACCGCAGAGGTCGGCGTTCGGTGCCGAGACCAGCGCCAGCGAAACCGGGAGAATCAGGCCCGCCGCGAGGCGACCATCGGCTTGCCCTGAAAGGGCAACGTATAACTGCCAGCGCGTACCGTTGGCTTCTGTTGACATGTCTGGCCTTTCCGCCTTTTAGCAGTAATGTGCTGCCGTTCGGGGAAAGTCCAATTCCAAGAGAACCGAGACAACATGAGAAAGACTCTCGCCACAACCTTGGTGCTGTTGACAATCATCGGAGTCGCGCAACACCTCCGCTCCGAGACGCCGTCCTCCGATGATGTCCGAGGCCCATTGAGTTCATTTAAGGTAAAAGATGTCACAAGACTAACCGAAGGCACTTCACCTGACTTGTCGTTCGACGGACATTTGATCGCATACAACAGGAAGATCAATGATTCTTATGAAGTCTTCCTGATGAATGCGGATGCAAGCAACCAACGATGCATTACACTCACCAATGCACCACAGGAGATTGTTGGGAAACACAAAGGAAAAGCGACCTTCCATCCGGGAGGGAAGTATTTGTTGATCAGCAGCGAAAATGAACACGGCGACCACGGACTGAAGACCATACCAGGGATTGGGGACAACCATGATTTCTGGACCATTAATCTTGAAGCTGGTGCCTACACGCGCCTTACGACACTCCCGGAGGGCTCGTCAATTCAGTATCCGCGTTTTTCTACCGATGGTTCCAAGCTTGTATGGAGTCAAAGATACGAGAAAGAGAAACGCGCCCTTTTCAAGAAAGGCAAAGAGTTTGGTTACTGGAAAATCATGATCGCGGATTTCAAGATCACGCCGACAGGCCCAAGACTCGACAACCTCCAGGCAATTGAACCAGCCGGGAAAGGATACTACGAGCCTCACGGTTTCTCGCCTGACGGCAAGAAGCTGATCTATTCAGGCGCGACAGACCCAAAGAAGTCACAGGTGATCCTCGACATCTTCACCTATGGCCTTGCTTCGCACCTTGTCACAAACCTAACCAGGACGGACGAGATTCATGATGAAATGGCAATCTTCTCACCGGACGGAAAGAAGATCGCACTCATGTCCGGCACCTTCATCGGGTGGGTGCCTGAGTTCGGATATCGGACTGATCTCTGCCTGATGGATGCTGACGGTAGCAACCTCGTCAAGCTTACACATTTCAACGACCCCACCAATCCCGCCTATCTAGGCCACAACAGCCAGATCACCAAACTGACTTGGCGGCAGGATGGACGACGGATTGTCTTCGGGGTATATGTTCACAAGCCGGAGAAATACTCCGTCTACGCACTTGATTTTAATGACAACGACGGCAACAGAGAACAGGACAAATAGACAGCCAGCAAAGCCATGCAGGCGACGGCTTACAGCCGCGCCGGATGGCCGTCGTTGTCGACGAGGAACAAGACTGCACGGGAGCATGGAGATGAACAGCACTGACAGACCGGGAGATGCAACATACAGAGAGGAACTGGCGAGACGCCTTGCCCCGAACCGGTTGCGGTCTGGGCGGCAGCGAACTGCGCAAACTGCGCAGCGAGCGTGTCGGTCATCCCGGCAAGCACGGCCTTGTCGGTGGCGCGCAACTTCAGCGTGTGGCGACCGGGCTCGAGTTTCGCCGTCTTCTCGCCCTCGAAACTGGTGTACGTCACGTCCGTCGCTTCGCGCACCTCGAGTTGGGCCTCACCGCTGACCAACTTGATCTGGACGTTGACCGCCGGGGCCGCCACAAGCAGTGGCGCGCCGACTTGAAGGCGCGGGCACACGTACGGGGCGTCCGCTTCGAACCGGTACGAGCGGGACCAAGGCCAGAACACAGCGCGCCGGCGTGTGAGACGCCGTCAGGCGGCGAGGTCGACGCGCTGCCGCGACTCAAGACGCGTGAGCCAGAGGCTGAGGAGCGCGATCATGGCCAGACCGACGCCGCACAGGCTCAGCACACGCGCCACCGGTGCGGCGGCGGTGGCGGGGAAGCGGCCCACGTAGCGGCTGGCGAGGATGAACGCGACCTCGCCGAGGCCCCAGGCGCCGCCGATCGCCAGTCCGATACGAATCCGCTGCCCCAGGCCGTGCGATTCGCGCGCCAGGACGACACTCAAGGGGAAAATCCCGCCCAGGGTGGCGCCGATCCCCAGCGCCCACAAGGGCACCGCGGACGGGCTGTGGACGTGGAGGACCTGGTACAGGAACGGCACGCACAGGACCTGAGTCAGGGCGATCACCTTGCCGCGGCCGAACCGGTCCGAGAGATGTCCCCAGAACACCGCAGCGGCAGCCCCGGCCAGGCCGCTGGCGAACACGGCCGTCCCGCCCCAACCCTGCGCCGGCTGCCCGGGGAACTCGCGCACCAGCCAGATGGTAATGAAACGCACGAAGATGCACAAGGTCACCGCAATGGCCACGGTCAATGCCAGGATCGGTGCGAACGGGAGTTTTCCCTCGCCGGAACCGGCCGGTTCCGCGGTCACGTGGCCCTCGAGCCGGTGCAGGCCGGAGGTCAGGATCAGGGCCACGGTCACGACCGCCGGCGCGGCCATGACCCAGAGGTAAGTCAAGTCCTGGTTCATGACCTCGACCCAGACGCCGGCCACCAGGCTGCCAGTGGCGAAGCCCAGATATCCGCCCGACATGAACAGGCTCATGCCCAAGCCCTTGCGCCGGCCGGACACGGAGTGGGCGGCCAGCGCACCTTCGGGATGCAGCACGCCGATTCCCACCCCGCCAACCAGCAGCAGCATTCCGACCGCCCAGTAGGATTTCGTCAGGCCAATGCAAGTAATGAGGGCAGCCGCGGCCGTAGCCACCGGCAGCAGCGCCGGCACGCCGCGGGCGGGGAGGAGCCAGCCGGAGACCGGTTGAACCACATTGACCACGATGGCGCAGCCGCCGATCAGGAAGGCCACGCGCGGCAACGTCGTGCCCAAGTGCTGGACCAACGTCGGCTCAGGCAGGGGTATGGTCAACCCGCCGCAGAAGTCGACGGTGAAGTGTGCGAGAGTGAGGATGAGAAGTCGGGCGCGATTGCCGCGCAACAGGCCCCCTGATGACGGCCCTGACACCAACACATCTCCTGCAACCGGTGTCGCGGGACGCGGGTCGGGGGTCGAGGGGGCGGAAGCTGGATTCGGGCGTTCGATGTTTGAGTTCTCCACGACGGCAAAAGAGTCTGTGACTGCGGAATGACCGACCGCAACCTTGATCCTGCATTGGCGGAAAGCAAGCGGGAGGCACGCCGAGACAGGGCTGTTTCAAGATCCGGCATTCGCGAACGTGGCGCGACAACGTGGCCCGGGCGGCAGACCGGCGGAGGGCGCTCCCATGTTACGAGCAGGGCGGGAGAGCGCGTGGCGACGCGTGTCCCGGCGCGTCGGCGCGTGTACGGATGGCAACGCCGTGCGTCCGCTCGCTGAAGCGTCGCTGCCACTTCCGCCTAAAAGGCGGTACTCAGGCGAAGACGCCGCAGTAAAAGCCCAGGATGATCGGGCGGTCTGCCGCGCGGGGGCGCTGACGCATTGCCGCAAAATCCCGGGCTGCGGTTGAAATACGGGCCGGCGCGAATATCATAGGTACGGACTTGGCACAGAACGCGTTCTCTCCTCTCGCATCCTGGTTTCGAGACAACGCGGCTAACACACATCCGGAGGGAACCCCATTGTCAAGGGGCTTCGCAGTACTTGGTGATGTCTTCCCGAACAAGGACATTGGCTGCCGTATTCGCGGCTGCAACAATGTCTGGCATTTCTCCGGGGAGCAGGCGCTGCAGAACATCGTCGAGGGCAAGTCCCCTCGCCCCGACCGGATGTGCGACGCCTGTTTCGAGAAGTTCAGGTCGCTGCAGGATGTCGAGGCGCCCTGCGCCACCCCCGAGTGCAAAGGCACGTGGACGTGGAACCGGATCATGCAGCTCGAGGCCCAGATGCGGGGCCACACCACGCCCCCTCACGGCCTGTGCAACGACTGCCGCCGCCGCCTCGCCGAGACCGCCGACATGCACGTCCCTTGCCGCATGAAAGGTTGCACTGGCACGTGGACCTGGCCAGCACGGGAGCAGGTCCTGCACCCCGGGCAGAAACCGCCGGCGCGGCTGTGTGACCAGTGCTATGACCGACTCCAGTCGCTGAGCGACCGGGACGTGCCGTGCCGAGTCAACGGCTGCACCCGGACGTGGCGGTGGAACCGCTTCCAGCAACTTGAGCACCTGATCACCGGCGGCTCGCTCGAACCGGCGCCCCGGCGCATGTGCGACGCCTGCTTCGTCGAGTTCGGCAAGCTGCAGGATGTCGAGGTCCCCTGCCCCGTGAAGAACTGCACCCGGAAGTGGACGTTCTCGCGCTATGCGCAGTTGGAGCACAAGGCCGCCACCGGTTCCAACGCGCCACCTCAGGACCGCATGTGCGAGCCGTGCTTCCGGTTCCAGAGGCGCGCCCAGGACTGGAAGGTCCCGTGCCTGAATCGCGGCTGTCCGAACACCTGGCCCTACACCCGCGACATGCAGCACCAGGACTGGCTGGCGGGGATCGCGAAACCGGAACCGCGCCTGTGCACCGAGTGTGCCGACAAGCTGGCCAAGACGCCCGACCGCGCCGTCCCTTGCGAGGTGCGCGGCTGCACCAACACCTGGACCTACGCCGCGGCGGATCAGGTGCGGGACGCCTGCCTCGGCAAACCGGACACGCCGTCGCGTCGTTGTGCGTCGTGCGAGGAGTTCCTCGCCACACGCGAAACGCTGGAACTCCCATGTCAGCACTGCGAGAAGCCCATCCGTTGGTCCGCATTCGAGCAACTGCTGTGCAGCCTGGGCACGTTCGTGAAACCCGCCCGCTGCACCGCCTGCACCGGGCAGGTCCTGGCCATGGGTAAACCGGAACAGAAGATCGACAAGGACCACCACCTGGTGGTCAAGATGCCGTCGCACGGGCGCTGGCAGCAATTCGAGCGCATCCGGAACTGGCCGACACACCTGACGTACGAAGTGATCGAGCGTGTGGAGCATGCCGACGCGTGCATCGTGGCTCTCGGCGACGACCTGACGCACTCTTCGGACACGGTCGAGACATCCTGGCCGTATCTCCTGGACAAGACGCTGAACGAGGCGCTGCAGGGCCGGGCCAAGGTCGTGGTCGTGAACGCCGGCATTCCCAAGAGCACCAGCGCGCAAGCTCTGATCCGCTTGTCGCGCGACGTGTTCCCGTTCCGCCCGCAACTGGTGCTCTTCTCGTTCGCGTTCGCCGACTCCGTGCTTTGGCTGAACCGGCACGAACGCACCTGGCACGCGAACCTTGAGCCGGAGAAGACCGCCGAAGCGATGGAGACGCTATGCCGCGAACTGGCCGGGGGAAAGCGCCGGTTGCTGTACTGGACTCCGAACCCCATTTTCCCGCAAGACCATGTCGATACCGAAGCCGCGCCTCAGTTCCAGGCCTGGACCAAGGCCCAGCTCGAGGCGCGCGAACAGTACATGCGCCAAGTCAAGCTGATCTGCAAAGCGGCGAAAGTGCCGATCCTCGACATTCAGACGCGGTTCGAGGTCAACGGCACGCGCAGCGCGAAGAAGTGGATGGCCGACTGGTGCCTCCACAATGCCACCGGCGCACAGAACATGGCCGCCTGGTTCGCCGAGCACATCCTGCACGAGAAGCTGCTCAACCTGCCGCAGCCGCAGTAGCGTCGAGCACCCGCAAGGCGGCGATGGGTCCCCGACGTGTTGCCGGTGAGTCGTCTTGGGCCAAGGATCATCTCCCGCGCCCCAACCGGTGTCGATCTGTGCCGGCAAACCCAGCCTCGCAGACAGACGGATTGCCCTCACCTGGATGTGATCCGGCGCGCGGTGGCTCGGCGCGTCCCGCGCCGAAGCGGAGTACTCGGGTCAGTCTTGTCCGACGAAGCTGCCTGGGCGAAGACGGTTCCCCGGCCAAGGACCTCGGGCCGGGACGGCCCCGAGCACCCTGCTGCGGTCCCAGAGGTCCCGCGCCACGGCATGGGCGGCAATACCGCCTCACCCGCGGTTCTGGATTGAGAGACCGAACGGCGGCGCGGGCGTGCCGCGGTCCTCCAGCCCGAGACGGCGGATGAGAGCCTTCAGATACGTGACCCCGGCGCGCAGGCGCTCCTCGACCTCGTCGACGTGCGGAATCTTCTCGTACTCATCCGGCTCCCGGATTTCCCCGGCCAGGATCCGCTTCTGACACTGCCAGACCAGACGCATGAAGGCGGCGAACTCGTCGCGTGTCAGGTCGGGATGCAGCGCCAGCCAGTGCGGGTCGAAGCAGTGGAAGTGGAACAGCCACTTATGGTCCTCGATGGACATGGGCAGGTCGGGCGAGTGCTCGGCCAGGATCGGCAGAATTTTGGCCCAGTCGAGGGCGCCACGGCCCGGGGGCAGGGTCTGACGCCGATAGCCGGTGTCGGAGAAGAAGGCGATCGCGTCCTTGGTGTGGGTCAGGTGCGTGTAGGGCGCGGCGCGCTTGGCGGCCAGCACCGGGTCTTCGCAGTGACACATGACGTTGGCCGTGTCCAGACAGAAACCCGCGATGTCGGGTCCGACATCCTCGATCAGCCGCACCAGCTCGAACGTGGTGCTGTCCCCGTGCGTCTCCAGGTCGATACGGCTGTGGTGCTGACGCAGCACGGGGCCCAGCTTACGGATCAGGCCTGCGGAGTCCGCAAGCTGCCGCGGCCACGGCACCGGGTGCGTGTAGCGCTCGTCCCCGCCGCCCAGCGAGCCGTGCAACTCGTGCCAGCCGCAGTCGGCGGCGGCCTCGATCTCTTCGCGCAACTGCCGGAGGTGCTCGTCCGGCGCGAGGTTCGTCAGGTGCGGGTTGCAGGTTACGGACACGGAGACGTGGCTGTAGAGCCCGAGTTCGTCGGCGCGACCACGGATTGCCTTGAGCCGGCCGCGGTCCAGCGTCGGCGAAAACCCGCGCAAACCGCCGAACTGGGCGCCATCCAGCCCCCACGCCTTGATGGTGTCAAGCTGTTGGAACGGATCGAGCTTCAAGTCCCGAAGCGTGAATGTATCAACTCCGACGCGCATGGTGGGTGCCTCCTATTGTTCGTACTCCGATTCCCTGCCGCCCGACGCCGGGCAAGGAAGATATCGACCTGTGCGGGCAGGTCTGCCCTTGCGCAATGGCTCGGCGCGTCCCGCGCCGAAGCGGGGGTACGCCGGCCGGTCCCCGGCCGAGGGCCTCGGTCCGGGACGGACCTGAGCACCCTGCTGCGGTCCCGGAGGTCCCGCGCCACTCGCACGCCACATGCCCCTCACCGCTTGGCGCCGGCGTCGACGTGGTATGACACTTCCCTGGAGGTAACGATGCCAGCCAGGTTTTCCGGCATGCCGCACGGCTGCCACTTGCGCGGCTTGATGGGCAGCGAAATCCGCCGGCCGCTGGTGACGGAGCGATACGCCGCCTCAGCCACCTCGACCGTGCCCCGGCACTCGCGGCCGCTGGTGCGCACCTGCGCCGGCTCGCCCCGCAGCATCGCGATCCACTCGGCGACGCAACGTTCGTGGCCGCCCCAGGCGCCGCATTCGACTTTGACAAACCCATTCAACGCCGCCTCGCCGTACTTGGCGACCGCAGCCTTGTCGGAGGCATCGTGCAGCCGTATGAACGTACCGCGGCCGTCGACCCGGTACGCTTCGCCCTTCGTGCCACAGACCTGAACCATCTCGTACCACAGCCGGTTGTCACCCCGGTGCGAACGGGTCCACCAGTTGATGGACAACTCCGCCAAGGCGCCGGACTTCATGCGGGCGGTGACAACACCCAGGAACTCGCCCTGCATGCGTTCCGGCCGCTCGTTGGTCATGCACACCACGCTGTCGATCTCGCCCCCGTACCAGCGCAACCCGTCGATCTGGTGCGTGAGGCAGGACATGATGCAACCGCCGCCGATCCCGTCCTTCCAGTGCGCCCAACTCGACGGGGGCAGGACCACATCCTGGTTGTGGTCAAGCTTCCAGAAGAACACGTCCCCGAGTACGCCGGAGTCAATGACTTCTTTCAGCGCCATCCACTCGCCGTGGTAGCGCCGGTCATGGCACACGGTCAGCGTGACCCCGGCCTTGTCGCAGGCCGCGATCATGCGGTCGCACTCCCACACGTTGCGAGCCATGACTTTCTCGACCAGGACGTGCTTCCCGGCCTTGGCCGCATCGAGGGTAGCCGGCAGGTGCAGGTGGTGCGGGAGAATGATGTCCACCGCGTCGATGTCCTTCATGGCCAGGACCTCGCGGTAGTCGCGCACGATGGGGACGTTGGCGCCGACCAGCTTGCGGATCGTCTCGTCGCGAGCCGGACTGGCCTCCGCCACCACCGCCACCTCGCACCGGTCCGCAAGCTTCGGGTATCCAGTCATGTGCGCACCCAGGATCCCCCCACCACCCAGGAAACCTACTCGTATCTTGCGCTGCGTCGTCATGTTCGATTCTCCTCGGAAGCTGGATTTTCGGGTTATCATCTTTTTCCAATGCCAACCGCGACAGACCTTGCAGTTTCAATGATAGAAAGGTACACTTTCGGCAGGTCAATAGCCATGGACGGAGAATGCATAAAGATGGATAAAAGCTGCGCCACCGGAAAGGTTCAGAGGTTCAGATGTTGAGGGTTGGCGGATGGGGGGGAAGTCACGGGACAGCGGAACGGACGAGACAGACCCAACGGACAACACGACAGCATCGCGAAGTCCTTCGCGACAGGGGGTCGGCATGGGACCGTCGAGGGATCGGCAGGCTGGACGGCTGAGACGGCAAGCGGGCGAGCGCGGGCTCCCTCCGGCGCCCAGGCAGATGCAGCAGGGCGGGATTGGCGACTGGCTCCATGCGATCGCGGTGTCGACCGGCCAGCACGGGCTGGCGCCACTGCCCTACGTCGGGCCGGGCGGCGGGCGCTTCTACAATCCGCCGGCACCGCACCTCGAGCTCTGCGTGGTGACGGAAGGCTGCGTGGAGCAGGTCCGGATCGGGAACCTGGACGTGCGCATGCCGTGTCACCACATGTCGCTGCACAACGTGCATTTCGGCAACTACTCGGAACGCTTCGCCGAGGCGCACAGTTACTGTCTGTTCCTGGACATCGGTTCAGTGCCGATCCTGAACTGGATGGGCCGAGAGGCCTCCTGCCAGGTCGTCCCGGTCGTGCGGGTAGCACGCCTGGTTCAAGCGTTCACCACCTTGGCGGAACGGTGCCTGCTGGTCAGCGCGCAGCGCCCCGGGTACCTTGGCGGGCCCTATGCTTATCACCCGGAGCGGGACCGCGGCGCCGACCGTGCGGCCCTGACACTGCTGCAAGCCGCTTTCCTGGAACTCATCGGGACTGCGATGGACGAAGCGGCGCACGGGACGGAAACCCAAGCGCGCGAGGAATCGGTGGCGGTCCAGCTCGCGCTGGAGTGCATGGCGAGCCGCTACGCGGAACCCGGGCTGGCGCTGGAGGATGTTGCCGCCGCGGCGCACCTGAGCGTGGACCACTTTGGCCGGCTCTTCCGCGCCACGACCGGCACCACGCCCATGCGCCGACTGCGCACGCTGCGCGTCGAGCAGGCCGGACGGCTCCTGACCCAGACCGGGCTGCGTATCCACGAAATCGCCGCCAGTGTCGGGTTCGAAGACCCCTATCACTTCTCGCGCGTCTTCCACCAAGTCACCGGCATGGGCCCGCGCCAGTACCGCTCGCGACGCGAGCTGTCCCCGGCCACCTGATGCCGGATTGCGTGCAAGCCGAAGGTGTAATGCGTCAGCGCCCCCCGGCCGGCGGACCGGCCGATCATACCTACGTGTTACTCGC
>MHBL01000249.1 GCA_001803235.1 Lentisphaerae bacterium RIFOXYA12_64_32 | reverse complement strand
CCGGGACTCAGGCACAATGCACGCTGACGGCGCCCGCCCCTGCGGAAGTGACATGCGCCCAACAGTCAGCCGTTCCGTTTCCCTTTTCGCATCCACGGGGTAAATTGAGTCCCTTCTGTCGTACGTCAACTTCCGACGATCGGCCTTGCCGCAACGGCCGAGTCCAAGTAAGAAGAAACCGTCGTCCGAGTTCGACTTCGGAGTTCACGGTTGAAGACAGGGAAAGGCGCGTCCAAAATCCGCCTCAATCTTGGGCCCCGTGCGCCTGTCCCCTCGGCAACCCGATGATAGCTCTGAAAGAAAGGCAGACATGTCCCTGATTATTGTCGTGTTCGTCCTGGGCTACACCGCTATAGCCTTTGAGCACCCCATCAAGGTCAACAAGTCCGCTTCCGCGCTCGTCACCGCCGGCCTGCTCTGGACGATCTATTCGACGATCGGCAGCCACGAACTCGTCGCGGAGCAACTCAAGGAGCATCTGTCCGGGACAGCCGGCATCGTGTTCTTCCTTATGGCGGCCATGACCATTGTGGAAGTGATCGACGCGCACGACGGCTTCGAGGTCATCACCAGCCGCATTCACACCCGGAGCCATCGCGTTCTACTGTGGATGATCGCGTTCGTCACCTTCTTTCTCTCCGCTATCCTCGACAACCTGACCACGACCATCGTGATGATCTCGCTCACGCGCCGGCTCCTGCCGCGTCAGCAGGACCGGCTGTTCTTCGCCGGAGTGATCGTGGTTGCGGCCAATGCCGGCGGCGCCTGGTCGCCCATCGGTGATGTGACTACCACGATGCTGTGGATCGGGGGTCAGATCACGTCGATCAATATCGTGAAGACCCTCATTCTGCCGAGCCTGGTCACTCTCTTGGTGCCCCTCGCGATCATCTCGTGTTTCGTCAAGGGCGAGATCGCCGCGCCCGCCGAAACCGGCGGGTCCGAGCCCCGCGGCAAGGCCAGCCTGCGCGAGCGCAACGTCATGTTCCTGCTCGGCATCGGAACCCTGGTCGCTGTCCCGGTGTTCAAGACCATCACCCACCTGCCGCCGTACATCGGCATCCTCTTCGGCCTCGGCATTCTCTGGTGCGTCGGGGAACTGCTGCACCACGAGAAAACGGACGAAGAAAAGGAGCCGCTCACCCTGGTCCGCGCCCTCAAACATATCGACATGTCCGCCATCGTGTTCTTCCTCGGCATCCTCCTGGCGGTCGCTGTCCTGGAGTCCACCGGGCAACTGGCAACGCTTGCCCAGTGGCTCGACAAGGCGCTGGGCAGTCAAAGCCTCATCGTCATGATCATTGGGCTTGTGTCGGCGGTGATCGACAATGTGCCGCTGGTTGCTGCGGCGATGGGCATGTATGACCTGCGTGTCTTCCCGCAGGACCACTTCCTCTGGGAATTCCTGGCCTATTGCGCTGGCACCGGCGGCTCAATCCTGATCATCGGCTCCGCGGCCGGCGTCGCGGCCATGGGGCTGGAGCGGATTACCTTCTTCTGGTATGTCCGTAAGATCAGCGGCCTTGCCTTCCTCGGGTACATTGCAGGCGCCCTGACCTACATCGCGCAGTACAAACTGCTGCACTGAGCCGAAGTCAGGCTGCAGGTGGATAGGCTGAAGGCCATGGGCAGCAGGCGGCAGGCAGAAACGATGAGTGACGACGCAAAAGTCGGCGACCTGTGCGCGTAAGTCCGGTCGCGGCCCCGCTCGTAGTGGTGTCGCAGTCCCGGCGGCTGTCCGCCGGGCAAGACACCATCCCCCGCGCCGCGCCGCCGCAACGCGCCGGATGGGCTCTTGGCGCTCCACTTCGTTCCGCGCACTGCGAGCCCACTACAAACAGGCGCATTCTGGCGTCCATGGCGGGTCATTTTCTCTCTCACGGTTCACCCGCACAGGTCGCCTCTTTCGCAACCGGCTAGCCTTCCACGAAACACTCTTTGATTAGGGCCCGCAGCTCCGCCAGGCCCTGCACGATCTCGGGGGCATCAGCGAAACGGCGTTCATAGATCAGGCGCAGGCCGCGCTCGAGCGTTTCGTGGTGCGCATCGCAGTGGACCAGACCGTAGAGCAGCGTCGCGGCCCGGTACGCTTCCTCCTCGTTCTCCGAATTCAGCTTCTTCGCGGCGTCAGCCAGCGCAGGCTTCAGGTTTTTGAACAGATCTCGCGCCTCCTGCTCCCAGTAGCGCTGGTGCAGGACCGGGTCGGCGAGAATCTCGTTGCAGCGCACCAAGTACCGGTCGAATGCCGCTCTGCCCTTCGGACTGAGTTCCGCCAACGACAGGTCCGGCATCTGCTTGAACGGATGCAGGCGCAGCGTCGTCCCGGCATCCCCGAAATCCAGTTCGGCAACACTGACCAGGTACCAGGCCCCCGGCCACGCGACCGTGTGTCCGCCAAACTCGTTCCCGAAAAGGAAGTTACCGAGGCTGAAACACACCGGCACGCCGTGCCGGTACTCCATGCCCTGCGGGATGTGCGCATGGTGTGCGATCACCGCATCCGCGCCCGCATCGGCCATGCGCCGGCAGAACGCCGCCGTGACCAGAGACGGAATGGGCTGGTACTCGTTGCCCGCGTGAATGACCACGATGATGATGTCGTACTTGCCTCGCGCCCGTTGCACCCGGTTCTCGGACCAGAACGGGTCCAACCGCGCCGCGCCCGGACCGTTCCCCTGCGCCTGCGCGTACTCGCCCTCGGCAAAATTGAACACCGCCACCGACTTGCCCTTGACCGATACGACCGCGGGTTGGCACGCGTCCTCGTGCGTCAGGCCGGCACCGCAGTGCGGAATTTTCTGACTCCGCAACTCGGCCAGCGTCCGCTCAAGCCCGGGAATGCCCTCGTCCATGGTGTGGTTGTTGGCCAGGGTCAGCAGACCGAAGCCCAGTTCCTTCAGCTTCGCCGCTGCCTTGGGACTGACCCTGAGATTCGGGCCGCACTTCGGGATCGGCGTCTCCTCGTCACACAACGCAACTTCGAGGTTGCCGATCACCAGGTCGGCCCGGTCAATGAACGGCTGCGCTGGCGCGATGAGCTTCACCCCGCCAGCACCCAGAAACGACGCCTCCAGTTTCGCGTGCGGACAAACGTCCGCGGTTACCAGGATGTTCACACTAGACATGTACGTCGCCTCCTTGTTGGCGGGCTCAGGATTAGGGAGCCGCCGGTTGAACTTGCCAGATCCAACGGACCCAACGGACGCCGATGCCGGGCCGATATCTCTGGTCCGCCCCTGCCGCCGGCGCCGGCGGATCAACTCGCCCACGGCATCTTCTGGCGTCGGTATACTTCCGCGCCCCAGTCCAGGTCTTCGGGCAACAGGAAACAGCCGCCCGCGCGCGGCGTTAGCCGTTTCCCGGCGCTGACAAAATCGGCGATGGCTCGTCGCAAGGCCGTATCACGCGGCAGAGCCATCAGGTCCTGCGGTGGCGGGTCACCGAATACGCTGCGCAGCAATCCCTGCCCATCCAGACCGATGGGGATCAGGTAAAACTCGCGCTGGAACCGGACCATGTTGGACGTGGCCGGCAGCAGGTCCTCGATCTGGCCATCGAGCAGCCACGACCCACAGCAGATCGTGACGAATGGCCGGTCGGGGAAATGACGAGGGAAGAACTCGAGTGCCGCCCGCGTCGATTCGCCGCACCGGTCGTGCGCCAGGGGAGCGCCGCCGCCGGGAATGTGAATATTGAGGACCGGTTCGCGCGGTCCGACCACTTGCTGCCACTCAACGATGGGCAGACGGATCCGCGTCGGCAGCGCCCGGCCGACCGGATCGATCGGATGACCGCGGATCTCGCCGCCACAAACGCTAAACTCGGAACTCCAGACGCCCGGACCGTCCTCCACCGCGGCGGCACCGGCACGGTCGCCGTCGGCGCGGAACCGTACTCCGCCGTCGGCAAGGGCGACCACCGTGCGTGCCGTCCGGTGCCGGTACACGCGGGCCTTCTGATACCCGCCCCAAGTGCCGAACTGGAATTGCAGGCGACCGAGAGTGAAGAGGTTGCCGCGGAAATGGTTCGTCTGCCACCGCACATTGGCAGCGCTGAGGCCGAGGTGACCATGGCTGGCCGGGTACTCCTGCGTGATGACGCTCCGCATCTGCTCCAGCGTGTTGCGGAAGATCTCAGCCGGGATCCCCCGTGCCCGGTATACCGCCTGCATGCCAGGCAGACCCGAGAGCAGAACCACGACGTAGAACAGCCCCGCTTCGCTGCCAAGCGGCCCCTTGAGATGGGGCCACCTGCCGACGCTGGCATCAGGATACCCCTGGGTACGGAACAGGCAGTAGTGGAAGTGCCAGGCAAGAGCGGAAAGCGCCGGTTCGGCCGCGATCCGTGCCGCGGCGGCCAAGACCGCCTTGGCCACATCGCCGGGGAGGAACGTACGCTCACACGCAGTGGTCACGTACGCGGGCTCGAGGAAGAAAAACGAGCCGCTCGGAATGGCCGCCTGCGACGCGTCCCAGTCCGGCGTCAGGGCGTCCTCGCTCTCCGCCAACCCCAGCCCAGCCAACACATCCTTGAGGTCCACGGGACCATTCCCCCCGGGGGCGATTCGCACGGCTCAGCGCTGCCGCAGCACGTCGGTCTCGTACCGCTTCATCTCGTCGATCCAGGCGGGCCCGACGGGCACATCGCGCTTCAGGCAGTGCATGTCCCAGACCGCGCCCAGCGGCAACGTCTTGAGTTCCTCGACCATGGCAAGCTTGGCCGTCAGATCGCCCTTCGCCTCCATCTCCTGCAGCATACCCGTGGGTTCTAGGAGTGCATTGAGGATGCCCTTGAGCGCGCAGCGCGTGCCGATGACCCAGGCTCCGATCCGGTTGATGCTGGCGTCGAAGAAGTCCAGCGCGATGCAGGTCTTCCCGAGCGCATGCCCGCGCACCAGTTCGTGGAACACGTTCTTCACGTCGTCGTTCAGCAGCACGACATGATCGCTGTCCCAGCGCACACCGCGGCTGACGTGCAGGAGCACACTGTCGGAGAACGTCAGGATCGCCGAGAGTTTGTCCGCAATCGTTTCGGTGGGGTGGAAGTGCCCCATGTCGAGGCAGATGTTGATTCCGCGCTTGGCGCCGTAGCCGAGATAGAACTCGTGTGACCCGACCACGTAGTCCTCGCTGCCGATTCCGAACAGTTTACACTCGACGAAATCACGGCAGAAGTCCCGATCCACGGGGGCGGCGAAGATTTCGTCGAGCGACTTCACCAGGCGCCGGCGAGGGCTCCAGCGGTCGACAGGCGTGTCTTTGGCGCCATCCGGGACCCAGTGGTTGATGATGCACGGCCCGCGCTGCGCCCGGCCCATCGCCTCCGCGATCCGACGGCAAGCGATCGCGTGACGCACCCAGAAGTGCCGCACCTTGTCGTCAGCGCTGGCCAGCGTGAACCCGCTGTTCGCCAGCGGGTGCGCAAACAGACTCGTGTTGAAATCAAGTTTGACACCATTGGCCTTGCCCCATTCGACCCACTTCGAAAAATGGTCGATCGTGAGCAAATCGCGGTCGACTCGCTTGCCGCTGGTCTCGGCGTAAATGGCATGAATGTTGAACCGCAACTGACCGGGAATCAGCGAGAACGCCTTGGCCGCGTCCTTGCGCAGTTCGTCACCGTTACGGGCGGCGCCCGGGTAATTTCCCGTGGCCATGATGCCGCCGCCGCCCACCGCCACCTCCTTGACCTCGAACCCGCGCACGTCGTCGCCCTGCCAGCAGTGCAACGAGATCGGCGTCTCGTTCAACCGCGCCAGCGCCGTATCCGTATCCACGCCGAGTGCCTTGTACTGCACCTGCGCCGCCTCGTAGTTCCGCTCGATCTGTTCCCGTGTGGGTGATGCCAACATGCTCTTTCTCCCTGCGGACCTCAGTTTCCAGCCTTCTCAAGAACCTGTTCTCGACTCGCCGCGACAGGCTTTCCGAACCTGCCCCCGGCACCCGATCTGCCTACTGCCACCGTCCTGCCTTGGCGCAGTCCGCAAGGTATGAACGCGCTTTCACCGCGGGAAGCCGCGCCAGCCTGGCCAGCGTCGCCGCATCGGGGCACGGCAACGCGCCGACCCCGGCGAAAAAGTCGTTCCGCGCCTTGCGGCTGGCAAACGCGGCCTGAGCCGCCCCGCCGACATACGACATACCGGCGAACCGGAGCAGTCGCGTGTGTCCGATCATAATCTGTGCACCGCGCAAGAACGTCGGCAGGTGCGACCGCAACGCTTCGACACCGAAGTCGTCGACAAACCGTTGCCCCGGCCGGTTCAATTCCGTGCCGACCACGATCGGCAGATCCAGACCATTGGCCACCTCGATGTAACGGTGCAGTTCGGCCACCTTCCGGGCCTTCTCCTGCAAGTCCTTGATGTTCCAATTGCGGTCCGGAATGATATTGACCGCCGCAACACCCTTGGCCATGAGGCACTCCAACTGCTTCGCCGGGTCCTTCTCGCCCTCACTGCAGCCGTCCAGCCAGGTGCTCGTGGGGATCGCGTCGCAGGCCAGGATCACGCGGATCACATCATCCAATGCCGGGAAGGTTTCCCGGCCAGGCTGCACGTACCCCAACCCGCCCTTCTTGATCAGCTTGGCCCGGAGCAGCTCCTGGAACGCATTCGCATCACCGATCTTGGTGGCCGCCAGCGTCAGTTCCAGCTTCAGCGCCTCGGCCCAGTACCGTGCGGTCTTCGCCATCTCATGGTTGCAGAATCCGAACGCCTTCTCGTGGTAGGCGCGGATGATGTGCCGCTCGGTGGCGTTGCCTTGCGGCGTGAGCGGCAGCACATCCTTGCCGTAGTCCAGCTTGAACCCCGTCAGGCGCGCATTGATCCGGTCAATCACCGCACGGTTCCGTTGATGCGATTGTGCCAGCATCAAGCCGAAGGAACGCCCCGCCTGTGTGTTGGCCGCAGGTTCCTTCACAAACCCCATGCCCATAAAGTAGAACACCCCCGGTTCGCCGGGCGAGTTGATCTCCTGCTGCGCGTACTCCGAAAAGAACGTGCGACTCTCGAACCCCACGGCGGCGCGCAGCCCCAAGAGATCGCCGGCTTGCAGCAGTTCGTCAAGCCCAGCCAGCACGTCAAAATCGCAGATCGCAATGGCGTACAGGCCCTGTCGCTTCGCCTCCCAGGCAATCTGGCTCGGCGACCAACCCTCGCCGTTGAACGAAAAAAACGTGTGGATGTGCATGTTGTGGTGCAGCGACTCGGACGCCGTCGCCGCGTCACCAGCCCCCAGGGCCTCCAGCGCCTGACGCCGCATCGCGGCGTCGAACGAACTCAGTCTCGTGGTCAGATCATCCATGTTGCGTCCCTGTGCTTTCCCAGCCCGTCGTTACTGTATGGTATAGATCAAGAGTTCAGGGGCAGTTCGCCCAACGCAACCGACCGGGCGGCGACAGACGCGAACCGTCCTGTCCCGCCCTCTCCCATTGCCACACGAAACCTGACACCTGCATATCCATCCCGCGTCGCGCCGCGACCCTCGTCATACGATCCGCGATGCCGGACAGCCGATGCACAGATGCACAACCTTACTCAGCGAAACGAGTTTTTCAATGGTCCGCAGCCTGCGACATCGGCTGGATTTTCCGGCCTCCCGCGGTATGGTAAACGGCTCAGCCTGAGCGCTCACTACCCCGTGGTGTAATGGCAGCACAAGAGATTTTGGATCTCTTTGTCCTGGTTCGAGTCCAGGCGGGGTAGCCATTCGACGCGTTCCGCGAGTGAGTGCGTTCAGCCGTTTCTCTCCGGGCTGCCGCGCAGAATCAGTTTCTGGCGCTGTTTGCCCGCCAGGCTCTTCTCCACGAAGATATGCTCACCGGAGACAGGGTCTTCTTCCGTCCAGTAAATCAGGGACGCGAACGATGAGGGAGTCGGCGTGAAGATCTGCACCTGTTCGGGGCGGTGATGAAGCTGGTCCCGTGCGAATCGGGCCAATGCCCGCATATCCTCCTCGGTGCAGCCGGGGTATGCGGCGACGAAGTAGTAGGTGAGGAAATACTTCTTCCCCGCCTGCTGGCAGACGGCCTGGAACCGGGCACGGAAGCGGCCCAACACACGTATCGACGGTTTGCCCATCAGCTTCAGCACGTTGTGCTCGCAGTGCTCTGGCGCCACCTTCAATTGCCCGGAAACGTGGTGCGCCACCAACTCGCGCAGGTAGGCCTCTCCATGGCACTCGTCTGCCAGGATCAAGTCATACCGAACACCGGAACCGATGAATACCCGCTTGACTCCCGGAACGCGTCGTAAGCGTCGCAACAACTCAATCTGCCGACTGTGGTTGGGAGAAAGGTCGCCGCAAATGGCCGGGAACAGGCACCGTTTCTTCGAACAGCCCCCAACCTTGGTCTTGCGCGAGCACTCGAACCCGTACATGTTCGCAGTGGGGCCACCCACGTCGAAGATGATCCCGTTAAACCACGGCTGTGAGGCGATGCTTCCGGCTTCCCTGATGATGGACGCCTCACTGCGCGACACGACGGTCCGACCCTGGTGCGGACTGATCGCACAGAAATTGCATTCGCCGTAGCAACCGCGGTGCGACGTGATGGACGAGCGGATGGTCTCCAGCGCACGGACTTCGCCGTCCTTGGCGTAGTACGGGTGAACCGCACGCTCATAGTCCAATTCGTAAACCCGGTCGAGTTCGCCCGGGCTGAGCGGCATGGCCGGGGGATTGTGCGTCAGGTACCGGTCCCCGTAGCGCTGCTGCAAGCCCTTGGCCGTCAGTGGGTCATTGTTCCGCGAGAACAGCATGAACATGTGCGCGAAGGCGCGCTTGTCTGTCGCCACCGTGGGATAGTCAGGCAATTCGACGTAGCCTTCGCGCCGCTCGCGGGTCATGAAGCAGGTCCCGCGGAGCGTCTCAACGCTTTTCCCTTGCCGCAGGTGGTCCGCGAGTTCGACAACCGTCGACTCGCCCATGCCGTAGACGATCAGGTCGGCTTTGGCGTCCAGGAGTATGCTGCGCCGGACGCTGTCGCTCCAGTAGTCGTAGTGAGCAATGCGGCGCAGGCTCGCCTCGATGCCGCCGAGGACAATCGGCACTGTGTGCCTGAAGTAGTGACGGATCAGGTTGGTGTAGGCGATGCAGGCGCGGTCCGGGCGCCGGACGTTGCGCCCGCCCGCGGTCAAATCGTCCTCTCGACGCGGCTTGTTCATGGCCGTGTAGTTGGATACCATGGAGTCGACGCAACCGCCGGTGACACCCCAGAAAAGCTCCGGTTCCCCCATGCGGGCTATATCCGTCCCCGACTCCAGGTCGGGCTGCGCGATGATGCCGACACGGTATCCACGCGCCAAGAGGACTTTGCCGATGACGGCCACGCCGATGTAGCTGGAGTCAATGTAGGCGTCGCCGGTGACCAGGATGACGTCGAGCCCATCCCAGCCCTGGTCCATCATCTCCTCGCGGGTGGTGGGTATGAACATGTCTGGCCCGTTCGTTGGCTGCGCCGAAAAAGCGCGCATCGCACGATACCGCTAACTGCCCGCCCCCGCCGCGCCAAATGCACCGGAACCCGCGCCCCCCCCCGCCCTCAACGTAATCACCAACGTCAGGCGCGCAAGCGGTCCACGAGCCATCGCGTGATATCTCGGCAAAAGGTGCGGCGGTGCGGGAGGCTCCTCGCCCTCCGGCGAGCCACCAAGAGCGAGACCGCGGAGGACGAGCGGCGACACGGCGTCTTGTCCGCCGAAGTCTCGAGACGAAGGCGGAATCGCCTGCGCGAAGCCGGGCCTCGCGAGCCGTCGGGACGCGGACTCTCCACCTTTTTCCGACACAGCACTCCACAGCCTCTTGACTCCGGTGACTTCCGACCGATCTTACCCACCGTTCGTGCCGTCGCACCAGAGAAGCGAACCTTTTTTCGACCTGTGCAAGCACGTCCCCAGGGAGAAATGGGCATCCGCGTGGAGGCCGGGA
>MHBL01000248.1 GCA_001803235.1 Lentisphaerae bacterium RIFOXYA12_64_32 | reverse complement strand
AGCTCTGACAGGTATTCGGGTCGCAGGTACTCCCGTCGCCGCAGTCGCTGTCGGTCGCAGGAGTGCCAGAGCAACTGCCGCTGCCGTTGCACACCTCGCAGATCCCCGTTCCGCAACTGGTTGCCGCGCCGGGGTTCGCTGCGCACACGCCGAAGCTCTGACAGGTATTCGGGTCGCAGGTAGTCCCGTCGCCGCAGTAGCTGTCGGTCGCAGGAGTGCCAGAGCAACTGCCACCTCCGTTGCACACCTCGCAGATCCCCGTTCCGCAACTGGTTGCCGCGCCGGGGTTCGCTGTGCACACACCGAAGCTCTGACAGGTATTCGGGTCGCAAGTGGAGCCGTCGCCGCAATCGCCGTCCGTTGCCGGGGTGCCAGAGCAACTGCCGCCGCCGTTGCAAACCTCACAGATCCCCGCGCCGCAACTCGTTGCCGCGCCGGGGTTCGCTGTGCACACACCGAAGCTCTGACAGGTGTTCGGGTCGCAGGTAGTCCCGTCGCCGCAGTCGCTGTCTGTTGCCGGGGTGCCAGAGCAACTGCCGCCGCCGTTGCAAACCTCACAGATCCCCGTGCCGCAACTCGTTGCCGCGCCGGGGTTCGCTGTGCACACACCGAAGCTCTGACAGGTGTTCGGGTCGCAGGTAGTCCCGTCGCCGCAGTCGCTGTCCGTCGCCGGGGTGCCAGAGCAACTGCCGCCGCCGTTGCAAACCTCACAGATCCCCGTGCCGCAACTCGTGGCTGCACCGGGGTTCGCTGTGCACACACCGAAGCTCTGACAGGTATTCGGGTCGCAGGTGGAACCGTCGCCGCAATCGCTGTCGGTCGCCGGAGTGCCAGAGCAACTGCCGCTGCCGTTGCAAACCTCACAGATCCCCGTGCCACAACTGGTGGCTGCACCGGGGTTCGCTGTGCACACACCGAAGCTCTGACAGGTGTTCGGGTCGCAGGCAGTCCCGTCGCCGCAATCGCTGTCGGTCGCCGGAGTGCCAGAGCAACTGCCGCCGCCGTTACACACCTCACAGATCCCCGTGCCGCAACTCGTGGCCGCACCGGGGTTGGCAGTGCACACACCGAAGCTCTGACAGGTATTCGGGTCGCAGGTGGTGCCGTCGCCGCAGTCGCTGTCGGTCGCAGGGGTGCCAGAACAACTGCCGCTGCCGTTGCACACCTCGCAGATCCCCGTGCCGCAACTGGTGGCTGCACCGGGGTTCGCTGTGCACACACCGAAGCTCTGACAGGTGTTCGGGTCGCAGGTAGTCCCGTCGCCGCAGTCGCTGTCGGTCGCCGGAGTGCCAGAGCAACTGCCGCTTCCGTTACACACCTCGCAGATCCCCGTGCCGCAACTCGTGGCCGCGCCAGGGTTGGCAGTGCACACACCGAAGCTCTGACAGGTGTTCGGGTCGCAGGTTGAGCCGTCGCCGCAGGCACCGTCGGTCGCCGGAACATCCGAACAACTGCCACTCCCGTTGCACATGCCGCAAGTTCCGCACGCTGTCCCGCTAGGACAATCTCCTGTATCAGCGCAGTCCGCGTTGCCGTCGCCGTCGTTGTCGAGTCCGTCCGTGCAGTTGGTCTCATGGACACAGGCACCGGCTTGGCAGGTTCCACCACCGGCACATGCCGTACCATTCGGGCAGTCCAACAGGTCGGCGCAGTCGGTGAGGGTGTCGCCGTCATTGTCGGCGCTGTCGTTGCAGATTGTCTCGTGCACACAGGCACTGGCTTGGCAGGTTCCACCACCGGCACATGCCGTACCATTCGGACAGTCCAACACGTCGGCACAGTCGGTGAGGCTGTCGCCGTCGTTGTCGGTGCCATCGGTGCAATCGCCCTCTGTCGCGCACGTCCCTCCAGAGCAGGTCTCGCCGCCACCACCGCAGACCGTACCCTCCGGGCAATCAATGAAGTCCAAACAGTCGATCAGCGTGTCACCGTCGTTGTCGATGTTGTCGGCGCAGTTCAACTCCGTGGTGCAGGCACCGGCGAAGCAGGTCTCCCCACCGCCACCACACGTCGTACCGTCAGGGCAATCCAACACGTCGGCGCAGTCGGTGAGTGTGTCACCGTCATTGTCGGTGCTGTCGCTACAGATCGTTTCATGAACACAGGCACTGGCTTGGCAGG
>MHBL01000247.1 GCA_001803235.1 Lentisphaerae bacterium RIFOXYA12_64_32 | reverse complement strand
GGGGACACGCCGGGGGGACTCGCTGCACGCGACGGTCACGAATCTTGAAACAGCCCTGCCCCCCTCGAGCGTGGGTTTGCGCGACAGGCGTCGAGCGGGTATCTTGCAGTCGCCGGCTGCCAGAGCGCGGCGGTTGTTGAGTGGTGCATGTGTGTTGACGGTGATCCGGCGTGTCGGCGGGTGGCCGATCGAAGCGCGGGGCCGCGCGTCCCCTGCGAGGGGAATCGCGGCCCCCTTTCCGTTCAGGCACAGCGTGGGGACCCTGGCAATGAACACGTTCGCGAAGGTGAGGGACGTCATGGCGCGCGGCGTCGTGACCTGCGGCGTCAACGCTACGGCTGACGAAATGGCGCGGCTCATGATCGGCAACCACGTGTCCGCCCTGGTCATCACCGACGAACAGCTCGACGCCTGCGGTGTCGTCACGAAGACGGATTTGGTGGCGCGCTACGGGCAAGACCTGTCGCAGGTCACGGCCGAAAGCATCATGTCGGCCACCCTTCTGACCGTGTCCCCAGCCGCGTCCGTCAAGGAGGCGATTCAGTCGATGCTTATGAATCACGTGCATCAACTGGTCGTCGTCACGGAAGCAAACGCGCACCGGAGGCCGGTCGGGATCTTCACGCTCACCGATGCCGTCGCCCTCATGGGCGGGCAGGCCGCAACGGCCCAGTCGAGCGACCCCAGATGCGAGGAATGCGTGCGGCGATTCCTTTCCATCTCAGGGCAGGTCGACGAACGACACGCGTCCGGTCCGTGCGGGTGAACCGGTCCGAGTGTTGCTGGGCGTCGTCGTTCATCGGGTAGCCTCGCGTCGGGGCAGGAGTTTTAACAGTTCCATCAGCAGGACGGTGATCACGCCGCCGGCCAGGGCCAGGGCGAGATCGTCCGCCGTGACCGGACCGAATTGAAACACTCGGTGAAGGAACGGCAGACTCAGCACTAGGGTGAGAACAGTGGTCGTGCCCCCGACGACCCACCAGAGCGCCAGGTTCTTCTCTTTCAGGGTCCGGAGGATGGACCGGGTCAGGGACCGGTTGGTCAGGATCATGCCCAGATTGCAGACGACCAGGGTCAGGAACGCCATTGAGCGGGCCGCCTCGGCCGAGTGATCGACCCGGACGAGGGCGTAGACGGCCAGAGTGACGGCCAGCGCCAGGCCGCCCTGCACCAGGCAGCGGGCCAGGGTACGCCGGTCGAAGAGCTTGGCATTCAGACTGCGGGGATTGCGCTTCATCACGTTCGGGTCGTCCGGGTCGGCCTCGAAGATCAGGGTGCATGCCGGGTCGATGATGAGTTCGAGGAACACGATGTGGACCGGGAACAGGATCAGGGGCCATTTCAGCAGCACCGGGATGAGCGACAGCCCCGCGATCGGGATGTGCACGGCCAGGATGTACATCATCGCCTTCTTGAGGTTGTCGTAGATGCGGCGGCCCATGCGCACGGCGGCGACAATGGAGTTGAAGTCGTCATCGAGGAGCACCAGCGCCGCGGCCTCGCGGGCCACATCCGTGCCGCGCGCGCCCATCGCAATGCCGATGTGCGCGGCCTTGAGCGCCGGCGCGTCGTTGACCCCGTCGCCGGTCATGGCGACGACCTCGCCGTTGGTCTTCAGCGCTTGGATGATTCGCAGTTTCTGCTCCGGGACCATGCGCGCGAACACGTTGGTGGTCCGGATGCGTTGCGCCAGTTCCGCGTCGCCCAGGGACTCGAGTTCCGCGCCGCTGATGTACTGGTCGGGATTGCGCAGGCCGATCTGGCGGGCAATGCTCATGGCGGTGCCGGGGTAGTCGCCGGTGATCATGAGGGTGCGGACCCCGGCGGTATAGCATTCGGCAATGGCGTCACGGACGTTGGGTCGCACCGGGTCTTCGAGGCCCAGGAGGCCGACGAACTCGAACGGGAAATCGTGCTGGAGCGAGGGCACGTCCTGGCTGGTGAACAGGGCCCGGGCAACGCCGATCACCCGCCGGCCTTCCCGGCTCAGGATTTCGATCCGGCGTTCGAGCCATTCGGACTGTTTCTGATCGAAGTGACACAGGTCGGCGATCGCCTCCGGCGCGCCCTTGGCGGCGACCACCATGTCTTTGCCCTCGGGGGCCGCCCACACTCGCGACATGGCGAGCAGTTCGCGGGTCAGGGGGTACTCGCGCTGCAGCGTCCATGTCCGGTGCAGGTGCCCGGTGTCGTGCAGGGTTCGTTCGCCGAGTTCCTTCATGGCTTTTTCCATGGGGTCGAACGGGTCGGTCGGGCTGGCCAGAATGCTGTACTCGACGACCTCATGGAACGTTTCGGGCAGGGCGGCGTTGCCGGCCTCGACGTGGAACGTTTCATCGCCCACCACCAGGTCGGCGACGGTCATGCGGTTCAGGGTCAGGGTTCCGGTCTTGTCCACACACAGCACGGTGGCGGACCCCAGCGTTTCCACGGCTGGCACGCGCCGGGTCAGGACGCGGCGTTTCGACATGCGCCACGCGCCCAGCGCCAGGAAGATGGTCAGAACGACCGGGAACTCTTCCGGCAGCATGGCCATGGCCAGCGACAGGCCGGCCAGGAAACCCTCGAGCAGCTTTCCGCGTGTCAGCCAGTAGACCAGGACGACCAGCGCGCAGAGCGTGGCGCCGGCGATGGCGAAGGTGCGAACAATCTTGCCGGTCTGGACCTGGAGCGGAGTGGCCTCGGTCTCCAGCGACTGGAGCGCCTTGCCGATCTTGCCCAGTTCCGTGCGCATGCCGGTGGCCTGGACGACACCGATGGCCTGCCCGGACACGACCAGGGTCCCGGAGAATACGAACGGCAGGTCGTCACCGCCCGGTTTGCCCATCGCTTGGTCGCTGTCGTCCGATGCCGACTTGCGCACGGGGACCGATTCGCCGGTGAGCAAGGACTCGTCCACCGAGAAGTTCAGGGCGTGGACCAGTGCGGCGTCGGCCGGAATGCGGTCGCCTTCGGCGAGCAGGATCACATCGCCGCGGACCACCTCGCGGCCCGCGATCCGTATCTTCTCGCCGCCGCGGACGACTCGCGCGCGCGGACTGGACAGGTCGCGGAGCGCTTCGAGCGCCCGTTCCGTCTTGCGTTCCTGGTAGAAGGTGATGCCGATGATGACCAACACGAAACCCGCCAGCATCAGGGCTTCCCGGACTTCGCCCGAGAGCAGGTACAGCGTGGCGCAGGCCAGCAGCAGCAGGAACATGGGTTCGCGCAGCACGCTCAGCAGGATCTCGATCGATTGCCGGCGCCCCTGCGACGGCAATTCGTTGTGCCCTTCGTCGACCAGGCGCCGGGCGGCTTCCTCTGCCGACAGGCCGGTCAGGTTCTCGGGTGCGGTGGGTGTCATGATTTTCGGACCTTTCGACGGGCCTGTTGTTGTCTTGGTGCAGGCGTATCGGCCGGTGCGCCACGATGGCCTAATGTAATCTGTCAACGGCCTGGTGCAGCAGGGCGCCGCCCCCGACGAAGAGCAGGGCGAAATAGACCGTGGTCACTGCCGCCATCAGGTCGACATGGGGCTACGCGGAAGGGGTGCCCCCGCCAGTCTTCGGAAAGCGGGCGCGAAGCCTGGCGCTGGCCCTGAGTGTCAGGTCAGTCCCTGTCCACGTCGTCGCGGGGCGAACGCGGGCTAAAGATGTGTTGTGGTGTCGCGGCAGCGCCTGGTTCGAAGATCTTGGACTATACCTCGCAGGTAAGGTGGAGAGATTCGTAA
>MHBL01000246.1 GCA_001803235.1 Lentisphaerae bacterium RIFOXYA12_64_32 | reverse complement strand
GCTGCTTCTACAGGCGGATCGCGCCACGGCGCGATCCGCCTGTAGAAGCAGGAAAGACTGGAGAGGTGGGCGACATACGGTCCAGCCAACGAACCCCCTTCACCACCGGCACGAGGCCGGTGGGGTCGTTGCCTGCACAGGCAAAGGAAGTGCGGGGGAATTTCTGGCGGCCAAGCACTAGTGGCCTTGTCCATGCCCATTCGTGCGATCAGCGGTTGCCATGCCGCGTAGACGTTGGCACAGGATTCGTCCGGTGACCGGTCCCGGAATTGTCCCCTTGTCGGGTGGCTGTGTGGATAGGGGTTGCAACTGAAATTACTGTAGACTGTGGCTGGGGCGTTTGTTATGGGGTGAAACCCTACTATCCGTCCCCAAGGCCACAGATCCTCGGGCATGGCGACTCTGACGTAGGGTGTGCGGCCCCGACTGGCTGGAAAAGGAGGATAACCGCAACAGGGATCACGCTCGCAGGGCCTGGCGTTGCGCGGTCGAAGGGTGGCTTGAAACCCATGCCGTGACTCGTGTCGTCCAGGCCCCGAGAGTCAACCGGTTTCCGGACCAAGACCTGTGACAGCATCTTCTTGGCACGACAAATGCTAAAAGGATCTAATGTGTGCGGCTGTTCCAGCCGGAGAGGTCTAGCGACGGGGCGGAACCGCTGAGGGCGGGTCGGTTGGATGGAGTGCCGCCCGGAGTCGATGGACAAGAAACTATGGGAAGGTAACACAAGATGACATTTGCACTCTACATCATACTCGGAATCCTTTGGGCCAGCCTGTTCGCGTTTCCCCAGCAGACTGAAGCGCTGATTGTTGGCCATCGCGCGCAGGCGGAAATACCCGATGCCGAGATGCAGGTGCGTGCCCTGCCGCTTGGCCTGTCAGTTGTCGGAAGTCATCAACCATCCGGCGTTGTTCGAGGTGTATCCGCAACTGGCGCGCGTGCGGGTGGTGTTCGATGTACGGGCGAGTCATGCGACGGCGACCGGGTCCTATGCTCGCCTGGACGTGGATATCAACGAAAGCATGCGGGCGGGTGACCCTCGCATCGTCATTACCGCCCCGACAACTGCAATGGCGCGGTTGCTGCTGGTGCATGAGATCCAGCATGCGATTCAGGACGTTGAGGGGTGGGGGTTGAGCGAGGCGCGGTCTGAGAAGCAAGCGTACAAAGTGATGCGGAAACTCGAAAAGCAACAGGGCTATGACAGCGCGAAAGAGACTCGCGATTCCCGGACTCGGGACGGCGCTGGTACTGTGTGCCTGCGGGGCCGTGCGGAACACGACAAGGGCGGAACTACGGGACGGCCTTGACCGTACCGTGACCTCGTGAACTTGCTCGATGTCTCGTTAGTACCAAACCTGTCTTCTTGAACACAGAGTATCGCATCGCGTTTCGGCAGTCAATCGTCAAGAAAGCCTCGGGGGTGCTGCGTCAGCGCCCCCCCCGGGCGGCAGACCGCCCGGTCATGTGCGGACGTTACTCGCTTGTGTCGGAGCGTTCTGGCAACGTGGCGGGAGCGGTTCGCTCCCGCGGGTGTCGGAGCGAGCCGCTCCGACCACTTTAGGCGTCAGCCCAGGTCAGACTTCGACTTTATCTCCACCCGCGACTCCCATGTTACTGACGGGGCGGGTGGGCGTGGTGGCAGCCCCCCTCCCGGCGCGTCGGCACGTCTGCGGTTGGCAACGCGGTACGCCACGGGCTGAAGCGCGTGGCAGGCTTCCGGCTGAAGCCGGGACTCAGGCGAAGGCGGCTCAGTAACAGCTCCGTATGACCGGGCGGTACGCCGCCCGGGAGCCGCTGTTGTGGGAATGCTACTTGGCGTTCGGGAGCAGGCCTTTGATGAGGTTGAGCAGTCGGTGGTCGGGCTGCTTCGCCGCGATCTCGCGCAGGAAATCGGTCATCTTCCGGTCAACCTGCCGGATGTGAACCGTGAACCAGTCGACCAGGAAGTAGTTGACTTGCAGGTTGAAATCGGCGGTCAGGTCCCGGGTCGGCAGTTTCGCCAGGGTCTGGTCGACATAGGCGCGCAACTTGCGGTGCTCGGCCTGGTGTTCGGCGAGACCGGGATAGCGGTACTCCTCCATCAGGGCTTGCTCCAGCCCGAAATGCTCGACCGAGTACTGCTGCAGGAAGGTGAAAAGCCGGACGGCCCGCTCCCGGGACACGCCCTCGTTCGCGCTGTGGCGCGAGAACGAGTTGATCTGCCGGAAGAACATTCCGTGCTGATCGTCGATCACCTTGATGCCGGTCTTGAGGCCTTTGGCCAGAGAGAGGTATTTCATCGGAGTCACCTTGAGGATCGGACTGACGATGTGATGGTTTGCCGCATCCGCTGATTATACCTCCGAGGATGTATCCAAGCAAGCCGCGTGGGGTGTCGGACAGGGCTGTTTCAAGATTCGTGACCGTCGCGTGCGGTGAGTACCCCCGGCGTGTCCCCACGCCGGAGGGGGGGGCAGCCTGAGGACAGGCCGCCCCACTTGGTGTGCGCGGAGGCGTGGCCTTCCGAGACGCGGCGCCAGATCTTGAAACAGCCCTGGGTGTCGGAAGGTTGGGACGTTTCCGTCTAGTCGACACGCCGCTCATTCCCCGCGGCTGACGACATACCGGTGCTTCAGCCCAATGCTCTCGCCGGGCGCCAAGTCTCGGGCGGGGGAGAACAGTTCAAGGTTAAAGAACGTATTGCCATTGTAGAAGTACCAGGTGTCGATCTGAGCCGAATCGAGTTCGTCGGCGATCCGCAGTCCGGCCTTGGGGAAGCGCAGCGCCCAAGCACCCTGTGGACGCTTGTCACCGACCAGAAAGTTGTCACCCGCCTCGTACGGAATGGTCTTCCACTTGCCGTCGGTCGTCCTGGTCTGAAGTTCCGGCTTCTCGTCGCCCGCCTGCGGGAGGAACTCCGGATGCACGCGCAGGACGGCGTCCTTCACCGGTTGCGCGCCGGCGTTCTCGAGCCGTGAATCGATGGTCAGTTCCGGTTTGTCGGGTGCGAGCGCCACGACACGGGTCAACTTCAAACCGTTTGGGAACGTGGCGGTAAGTGTGATCGCGTTGCCGTCCGCCGCAAGCTGGCTCTGGAACGCCTGGCCCCAGCCGGCAGAGCCAAACTTCTTCGCGGTGTATTCCTCGTAACCGCTGAGGCCGACGTAGGGCGTCGAGGGCAGGCCGCGTTCGAGACCGCCGATGGGCAGGGCCGCGCGCCGCAGCAGTTCGGACTTGAGGCCCTTGTGGTACAGGCGCCAGATTCGGCCGCCGAGCGTGGGCACCACGATCACCTGCAGATCATCGTTCTCGAGGGTCACGAAGCGCTGTTGCTTCTCACGGTCCATATCCTGAGCCTTCCGGAATGCCGCATCCGGGCTGGCCATGAGTTCCTGCACGCGCGGCGAGGTCCACCACGGCTCGCGCTCGGGTTCGAAACCGACCAGCGACCCCAGGCTGAACCGGTTCCACTGGTGCGAGTTGACCAGCCACGGCCGGTTGAACAAGCGGTTGATGCGCAGCAGTTCGGACACCTTCCGGTACTCCTCCAGGGTCGGGAGCTTGCTCTCGAAACCGACCGCGTTTGACGCCGGCAGGATCTCGCCGGACTTCGTGCCGTTCAGGAAGAGGTCCGTGACCAGGAAGCCCCACTTGTCTTTCGCGATGCGGTTGCGCACGAGCGGGTCGGTCGCCTGTGCCTCGGCCTGTGCGAACAGCGCATACGCCTTGGCCACGAACTCCGGCGTGTACAGGTCGCGGAAGAACTTCTGCCCCGGGCCCTTGTGGCAGTCGGCAACACCTTCGCACGGCGATTCCATGGCGCTGCGGTGCAGCAGTTCGACATAGTCGCGCATCGGTTTGGCGGCGCTGCCGTACCAGGCATTGCAGAACTCGTCGATCAGCGCGCCCATGTCCTGGTCGGGCTGCCACATGATGCGCGGGATCACGTAGGAATAGACGTGTTCGAGGTGTTTCCAACTGCCGAGTCCGCAGACGTAGACGCCGCGCAGCCCGAGTTTGTGGTAGTAACGGATGTTGTCGACGAACGCGTACAGGGCAGGGTAGGTGTACCCGGCGTAGTGGTACGTCGTCGGGTAGTCGAACGTCATGATGCCCTTGGGGCCGAGCGGGTGCAGGCGGATCCATTCCTCCAAGTCCTTGCACACGTTCAGCTTCATGTTCACCGGGTGCGACCACGGGCGGGCCTGGCACTCGACGATGGCACAGAAGATGATCAGCAGGTTGGGCTCGGGCTTGACGTTCTTCGGCGGCGTGCGCGTGCTGTGGTAGGCGAGAATGGTCACGAACTTGCCGGGGTATTTCTCGCCTACGACCTTGGCGATTTGGTTGTCGAACCAGATGACTGTGTCCGTGACGCTGCCTTTCTCCTCGTACATGGCTTTGCATTTGTCGCACTCGCAGAACTTCACGACGTCGCCGTAGTGCACGGGGTAGTAGAGCTTGTCCGGGTCGCTGGCGATCCAGTCCAGGACCTTGCCGGTCATCGCCTGCAGCAACTCCGGGTTGGACAGGCAGTACTGCTGCACGGCGGGTTCGTCGACTTTGCGGTCTTTGCCGACGAGGGCGAGGTACTCGGGGTGGGTTTCGGCGAGCGGTTTGGCCGGGAGCAGGAACCCCATGGTGTGGTGCCAGAACCCGCCCTTCGGGAAGGCCATCATCTTCGGCACGTCGACACCTGCGACGCTCGCCTCCCATTCGCCCGGCGACAGACTGCACTTCATGGTTGGGATCGTGCCCAGCATGGCGCGCCATTCGAACCCGGCGCTGTCCACGACGTCGAGTGGCGCCGAAATCGTGACTCCCGCCGTAGTCGGCACGACCTCGAGTTCACGAGCGTAGAAGCGACAGCCGAGTCGCTCGAGCAGCCGGTAGACCGCATACACCGTGCCGCGGTGGTTCTTGCCGGCAGCCACGAGCATGCCGCCCTTGGCGCGGAGGATGAACCCGTCCGGGCCGAGCGGCTCGAACTCGGCGGCCTGGTACAGGGCACCAGCGGCCTTCCCGGGGCCGACGAACAGCGTGCCCGGCGCTGCCGGGGTGGTCCCGTCAGCTTCAACGATCGGGACTTCCGCGCCGCCCAACCGCACCAGGTACGCCTGAAGTTCCTTGGCTGCGGCTTTTTCGACCGGGTGCGCCGTCGGGTCCACAACGATGCTCGTCACCGGGACCTTCGCGTCGCCTTCGGCGAGCACGACCGGGCCGGCAGTGACCACGGGCGCCGTGGCTGCGTCCGCCTGAACGGTGAAACGCGTGGCAATTCGGGTCTCGCCTTTCCCGGCCGGGAACGAATACAGCAGCCAGTAGTTGCTCTGTTTGCCCGCGAACCCGCGCGACCGCATGTCGTAGAACTGGATTGACGGCCCCTCAATCGCCTCGGCATGCACGGTGACACCGTGGCCGGAAACATCGAGGCCGTTCAGGTTGCCGCAAATGTGCAGTGTGCCCGGCCCGGTCTCCTTGGGTTTCTCCAGGGGCAGGGCGCGCCAGTCTTCCTGGCCGAGAACGCCCTGGGTGCGGTAACGGCCGCCCGCGAACGTCTCGCCCGGCAAGACACCGCCGGTGTATTCCGTCGGGCCGGGTGCAATATCGCCGGCAATGCTCAGGGTCAGGGTGACCGTCAGGCCGTTGTCGTCGAGTCGGAATTCGTGAACGATCTGGCCGCCGATGTCTGGGGCCAGGTCGGCCACCGAGATGGCGTCGGCCGTGACGGTGGTCTTCGCCGAGGCGCGACCGAGGAGGTTGTCGCCCGCGTAGTACGTGCCCTTCCACTCCGGCTTGGCGATGCTGAAATGCGACGCGCAGAGGAACGGCACGCCTTTCCAGGTCGCCTCCAAGCCGTCCGGCGTCAGGCGGATCGCGTAGTCGCCCTGGGTCAGCTTGGGTTCTTCGGCAGCCCATGCCGCCATGCCTGCCGCGAGAAGAAGAATGCCGGTCACTACAGTCCGCATGCTCAGCCCTCCCTGTCGCCAATCGTCCTTCGCAATCCTCGTCGCAATCGCTTGTCGGTGGCCTGCAACGTGGCGGACGCGGGATCGAAAATCGATTGCGATCACGATTGCGACAACGATTACCGGTTGGTGATTTTTCTTCCGTGCCAAGATTGGCACTACCGCTCGGCTCTGGACCTCGTCTCGAACCCTACCGAACGCCGTCGGGCAATCTTGGAGAGTCAAGGTCGCACCGCCATCGCAGAAACGTATCGCCACCACGCGACAAAGGAAAGCAACCTGTGTGGGCAAATCGTGTTGCGTCAGTCGCGGGTGGAGATTAAGGTGGAAGGTTGGCCGGGGCTGGCGCCTA
>MHBL01000245.1 GCA_001803235.1 Lentisphaerae bacterium RIFOXYA12_64_32 | reverse complement strand
CGTTGGCCGTTGGCCTCCACCGCGCCCTGATTAATAAGTTTGGAGGGACTATAAGGTGGAGGCCGGGTCTCCCGGCCTGGCCTGGTTCGGTCGCGTCGCCACATCGCGCCGGGTCAGGAGGCCCGGCGCCCACCTTACGCGTCACGCCCAGCCGGTTGTCGCGTACTTGTGTATTCGCCCGCGGGCGGTATGTTAACGCGTATCATCCCCCAAAAGGGAGTAGCAGGGCATGGTCTCCGTGCCTTGGCAGGCCAACAACACGCACGGGTCTGTGACCTGCGCTGGCCCTGCCTTTCGGACTCCGTCCGGATGCGAGACTTTTGGCCACACGACCGGTCACGGTCGGCCAAAGGTCATTGCCACTGACGGAGCCCGAAGATGAACACCCCCGTCTCACCTCGTCCTGTCACCAGCCCCGATTCGACGCGCGCCGCATGGCATGCAATGACCGTAGACGCGGTTCTTGCCCAACTGGAGTCGGCTCCGGCTGGACTGTCGACCGCGGAGGCGGCACGCCGCCTGGACATCCACGGCGCCAACGAGCTGCAGGCCACGCAACGGGCGTCGCCGTGGCTGCTGCTGCTGGAGCAGTTCAAGAACGTGCTGGTGATTATCCTGCTGGTGGCGACGGTGCTCTCGGCATTCATGGGGCACGGCATCGAGGCCATTGCCATCGCGGTGATCGTTCTGTTTGCCGTGCTGCTGGGGTTCGTCCAGGAGTTTCGTGCCGAGCGCGCCATTGAGGCGCTGCGGCGGATGGCCGCGCCCGCGGCCACGGTTCTGCGTGACGGCATCGAGATCAGCGTGCCTGCCCGCGACCTGGTGCCCGGTGATGTGATCCTGCTGCGCGCCGGAGACAAGGTGCCGGCCGACGCGCGGTTGTGCGAAAGCATCAACCTGCAGATCGAAGAGGCGGCGCTGACCGGCGAATCGCTGGCGGTGGAGAAGCATACCACCGTGCTGACCGCCGCCGAGTTACCCGTGGGCGATCGCCGCAACATGGCCTACGCCGGCACGGCTGTCACCTACGGCCGTGGCCGCGCCACGGTGGTGGCAACAGGCATGCGCACGGAGTTCGGCAGCATCGCCCAAATGCTGCAGGGCGTGGACAGTCGCAAAACCCCGCTGCAGGTGAACCTGGACAAGCTTGGCCACATCCTGGCACGTGTCGCCTTCGCCATCGTTGCCGCCATCGTGGTCATCGGCCTGCTGCGCGGTCAGCCATTCGTGGACATGCTGGTGTTCGGGATTGCCCTGGCCGTCGCCGTGGTGCCGGAAGCCCTGCCGGCCGTGGTTACCATCTCGCTGGCCATTGGCGTCCAGCGCATGGTCAAACGCAATGCGCTCATGCGCCGGTTGCCGGCGGTGGAGACGCTCGGGTGCACCTCGGTGATCTGCAGTGACAAGACGGGAACGCTGACCAAGGATGAAATGACCGTGCGCCGTCTGGTGGCCGGCGATCAGACGCTGGACGTTTCGGGTTCCGGCTACGAACCTCAGGGACAGTTCACCTGTGACGGGGTGCCGGTTCAACCCGGCAACCCTGTCCGGCAACTGCTGCAGGCGGCGATCCTCGCCTCGGACGCGCACCTGGCGCATGACACCGACGAGGGGCGCTGGCGCGTGAAAGGCGATGCTACCGAAGGCGCTATGGTGGTGGCGGCGGCCAAAGCGGGTCTTGACAAGGCGGACCTGGACGCGCGCCACCCGCGCCTCGATGAGATCCCGTTCACCTCGGAAACCAAGCGCATGACGACGCTGCACCGATTCCCGGACGGTGTGGTTGCCTGCGCCAAGGGCGCACCGGAGATCATCTTGGCTGGCTGCACACGGCAGTTGACGGCGGCCGGCGAGGTACCGTTGGACACCGCCAGCCGTGAGCGCGTGCTGGCGGCCGCACGGCAGATGGCCGGGGACGCGTTGCGTGTGCTGGCCATTGCCACCAAGGCGGGCGCCACCAAAGCCACCGCTGAACAGGACATGACGTTGCTCGGCTTGGTGGGCATGATCGACCCGCCGCGTCCCGAGGCGAAGGCGGCCATTCAGACGTGTCGCCAGGCGGGGATCAAAGTGGTGATGATCACCGGCGATCATCCGGTCACCGCCCAGGCGGTGGCCCGCGAACTGGGCCTGCTGCACCAGGGGCGCGTCGTCACTGGCCCCGAGTTGGAGGCGATGTCGGACGCGGACTTCCAGCGCGCGGTCACGGAAATCGAGGTGTATGCGCGCGTCTCGCCGGCGCACAAGCTGCGCGTGGTCACCGCCCTGCAGCAGCAGGGCGCCGTGGTGGCCATGACCGGCGACGGGGTCAATGATGCCCCCGCCCTGAAGAAGGCCGATATTGGCATCGCCATGGGCATTACCGGCACGGATGTGACCAAGGAAGCAGCCGCCATGACGCTCACCGACGACAATTTTGCCTCCATCGTGGCGGCGGTGGAGGAAGGGCGCGGCATCTTTGACAACATCAAGAAGTACCTCATGTATCTGCTGTCCTCCAACATCGGCGAGATGGGGTTGATGGTGGCGGCCACGCTGGCCGGGCTGCCGTTGCCGCTCAGTGCGGTGCAGATCCTGTACGTGAACCTTGCCACCGACGGCCTGCCGGCACTGGCTCTGGCCGTGGACCCGCCGGACCGCGGCATCATGCAGCGTCGCCCCCGTAACCCGCGCACCGGCATCTTCAGCCGCCCGGTTGTCACGCTCATGCTGGTCGGCGGTCTGTGGTCGGCGGTGGCCAACATGGCCCTGTTCCAGTGGGCGCGCACCTCCGGTCGCAGTCTGGCGGAAGCGATGACCATGACGTTTGTGGCCCTGGTGCTGATCGAATTCGTCAAGGCCTACTGTTTCCGTTCGGACCGACACTCCGCCCTGGCGCGGCCGTTTGCCAACAAGTGGCTCAACCTGGCCATTGCCTGGGAGGTGCTGCTGCTGCTGGCCGTGGTCTACGTGCCCTTCCTGCAGAAAGCCATCGGCACCTTCAGCTTGACGCGGACCGACTGGCTGATCGCCGTCATCCCGGCGCTCACGGTCATTCCGGTGCTGGAACTGACCAAGTGGTTGGTGCGACGCGGCCGGTTCGGCGGACGGGAGTCGACGACATGCAGTTCCTGACCGAAACCGTCATCATCCTGGCGATGCTGGCGTTCAACGCCCTGTTTGCCGCCTACGAAATGGCGCTGGCGTCCGTGTCCCGGTCACGCCTGGAGACGCTGCTGCAGAGCAAGCGCCGGGGCGCTGCCGCAGCCGTGTTCATGAAAGACCGGCTCGAGGCGGGCCTGGCGGTCGTGCAGTTGGGCATCACGCTGGCCGGCGCCATTGCGGCGGCCACCGGCGGGGTGGGAGTCGACGAGTACCTGTCGCCGTGGATGGTCCGCGAACTGGCCGTGTCCGCCGCGGTGGCCGATGTGCTCGCCATCGCCCTCTTTGTCATTCCTCTCAGTGCGCTGACCATCGTCTTCGCCGAGCTGACACCGAAGATGTTTGCCCTGAATAACAAGGAATACGTTGTCCTGGTGGGGTCGCCGGCGATCCGGGTGCTGTACTTCGCCACCTACCCGGCCATCCGCGGGCTGGAGGGGTGCGTGAAGTGGGTGATGAAGCACAGCCCGGCGCGTTTCGCCGCGGCGCGTCGCGACGACGGCAGCCTGCACGAACTCCGAGCGGCCGCGGCCTTGGCTCGGGCCTCGCGGCTGATCTCGCCGCTGGAGGAGAAGATCGTGACCTCCGCGGTGCAGATGTCGGTGCGCACGGTGGCTGACGCCATGCTGCCGCCGGAGAACATCGCCATGATCCCGGAGACGCTCAGCCTGGGCGATGCGCTCCTGATTGCCCATGTCCACATGCATACCCGGTACCCATTGTGCCGCGAGGAGGGCAACCCGCAGACCATCACCGGGTACGTGACATTCAAGGACATCGTCAGTGCCTTGAGGATCAACCCTGGCGCCCCCGGCGTGCAGGCGATCAGCCGCGGCGTGCGACGTGTGCCCCAGACGTTGTCGCTGTCGCAGGCGCTGGAGACCATGATCCGCGAGAAGCTGCACATGGTCCTGGCCGAGGACGACATGGGCCGTGTAGTCGGACTGCTGACGCTGGAGGATATCATGGAGCAACTGGTGGGCGACATCACGGACGAGTACGACCGGCTCCCGGCCCATGTGCAACCGCTCCCGTCCGGCTGGATCGTGGGCGGTGGCGTGCCCATGCGCAAGGTGTTTGAGTTGGCACAGGGCGCGGCGGCAGCAGACGGCATCCCCGCCAGCCTGGTGCTGGACGAGTGGTGCCGCCAGCGGAAGGGCACGCCGATCCAGGGCACGGACGTCATCTGCGCCGACGGCATAGAGGTCCAGGTCCGCAAGCTGCGCCGGCAGCGCGTGGCCGAAGCCGTGGTCCGGCGCGTTGCCTCGGACGTTCCCAGTGCCGGCGGGCGGTGACTCCAACCCATGGCTGGCCCGATCATCTGACCCCACCGCACCGGGCCGCTGGCCCCGTGGCAGGGCCAGGTCAACAAGCCGGTCTCGCGGACGCTCATCGCCTCGGGCATGCTGGCGGCGGGAATCGGCGAGGGCACCGGTTCTCCCCTCGTCTTGGGTGCCGCCGTAGTGCCTTACGGTCCTGCGGTGGTGTTCGTTTGCGCCTTCCACTGGCGCGCGGCCATGATGTAATCACTGAGTTTCGCGGCGCTTTCAGGGTCGAGCTTCGCTTTCTTCGCCATCCCGGGAAGGACGGCGTCCCATTTCTCCGCGCTCAACTCATCGACGGCCTGGAGGCTGTGGCAGCCGGTGCAGCTTTCCAGATAGACTCGGCGTCCTTCCGCAAGGCGCTGCGGGTCCCCGGCCATGCCGGACTGCACGGCCGGGGCGATATCTTGCAGACCGCGGCAGGACACCAAGAGCAGTACAAGACAAGAGCAGATGGTTCGGGGCAGTCGCATGGTCAGGGTCTCCTTTCGCTTCAGGTGACGACTCAGGGTGCTTAGGCTGTAGGCCTCAGGGCCTCGCGTGGTCTCAGGCGTGGTTCTTACCTAGACCCCGTTGCAAGAGGGTCGAGGATCGGCCTGCAAGGCCGACGCTACAGTCGATCGTGAGCTTGCGTTCATCGCTGTAGCGGCCGCGTTGCACGCGGCTCTGGGCTTCTGCAACGGCGGGTTCTGCCTACAGCCTACAGCCTATCCACCTACAGCCTGCCTGGGCAGTTACCGCTTCAGAAGGAAGCGCCGAGGATCATCCGGGTCATGAACTCGGGCTCACCTTCGACGTCGGTGACTTCCACGGCGGGGGTCAGAGTCGCCCAGAGTTCGCCGAAGCGCCAGGAGGCAACCGGCCCGACATAAACCACGTGCTCGCCTTGGTGGTCCCAGTCCGCGTATTCCAGTTCATGCTGGGCCTCAGCGCCGAGACTGAAGCGGGGGCCGAAACCGTAGCTCACGCCCAGGGTCTGGCCGAGCACGCCGGTTTGTTCTTCCAGTCCCTCGCCTTCCCATTCGCCTTCGATGATGCCGTTCCAGTTGACGGTCCAGTCGCCGATGTCCTTGGTGAGGATGATCTTGCCTTCGAGCGCTCGGAAGTCTTCGTGGTAGCCGGCGTCATCTTTGATCTCGCCGTAGATGGCCACGCCTAGATGCTCCGGCGTGGCGTTCCGGATGACGTAGAGCGACTCCAAGGCGATATCCCTGAACTGCGTCCGGTCGTCGTCGACGCTGCGGCCGTCGGTGTAGCGCCAGTCGTAGTAAAGCGCCAAACGCCACTTGTCGGTGACGCTGTACTCCAGCTCTTCGCGCAGGTCGAGGCGGTCGTACTGGCTGTCATTGTCCCGCTTGTTGTGCTTCCAAGTCACCCACTGTTCGAGTTCGAGGGTGCCGGCGGGGACTTCGCGGGCTTCGTAGCCGAGCGTGAAACGGCGCTCGTTGGCTTGGGCGGCGCCGCTCGCCAGAACGATGCATGCCGTGGCAAGGATCAGGGACCTCTTCATGGCTTTTCCTTTTCGTTGGTATTGAATTCGTGACTACTTCTTGCGTCCGCCGCAAGTCCGTTGCTTGGGGACGGACAGACTCCCGAAAGACCCGTATTGGCTGTCGCCTCACCTCCTTTCTTAATGTTTGACGCCTAAAACACCGAGGGCCAAAAAAAAGAGCGTACTGTGCGGGCAAATCCAGCCTCGGCGCCGCTCGTAGTGGTGTCGCAGTCCCGGCGGCAGTCCGCCGGGCAAGACACCATCCCCCGCGCCGCGCCGCCGCAACACGCCCCGGATGGGCTCTTGGCGCTCCACTTCGTTCCGCGCACTGCGAGCCCACTACGAACAGGCGCATCCTGGCGTCCATGGCGGGTTCTCTTCCCTCTCAGGATTTACCCGCACAGGTCGAATGGGGCCGTGTTTCGGCCCGCGCGGAAGTCCCGCAGGGCGATTTCCATGCACCGCTTGCACTTGTCCCCTGCCGTGTCCGAAGCACAGGAGTGCTCATACCCCCGGATCCACTTGGTGCCGCCGCGCGGGCAGCGCTGGACGAAATCCATGAACCGAGTCAGGCGCTCCAGGACTGCCTTGTCGACCGCGTGCTCGAGCCGGCAGGCATTGGCTTCCGCCAGTTCAGGGGCCACGAACAGCACGTCACGGAGGAACCGTTCGAGTATGTCGTGTCGCTGCTGTACTCGGTCAGCCATCTGACCGCCGGCACGGGTCAGCGTCGGCGACGAGTACGGTGCGTAGTTGACTAGGCCTTTGCCCGCCAGGCTGTGGAGAGCGGCGGTTACGGTGGACTTGTGGACAGAGAGCCCCTCGGCAATATCCCGCACCCGGGCCTGCCCGCATTCGCGGATCAGCCTGGCGATGCTCTCCAGGTAATCCTCAAGCTCGGCACTCAATGGCTCCGTTGCTGTCATCTGACCATTCTCCACGCACAACGTGACATCCTGTGTTTGACGCACCAAACAATATACGGTCCACAACGCATGACAAGTGCACCCGCAACAAAAAACGACCTGTGCGGGTAAATCTACAGAGCGAGAAGGCGGTGCAATGGGTGCCAGGATACGCCGGTTCGCGGTTGTGCGCCGCGGCGGGCAGTGGCGCGGGATCTCTGGGACCGCAGCAGGGTGCTCGGGGCCGTCCCGGCCCGAGGCCCTCGGTCGGGGACCGGCCGGCGCACCCCGCTTCGGCGCGGGACGCGCCGAGCCACCGCGCGCTCGAACGCATCCCAGCCTGGGCACGCCATTTCTCCGCGACGGTGGATTTACCCGCACAGGTCAAGAAGAACAGGCCTCACCTTCAGACTTCCTGATCCGTGGAAAAAGCCTCGGTGGTTGTTTTTTCCACGTGGCAACTCACAGGGCGCATTATGCTCCACGGGTGCTGAGCGGGGTGGCCGGATGCTACATGGAAAAACAACACCCCCTTTTTCCACGGGACTAGGCAAGTTGAGCACGCGGATCAGGAAGTCTGACCTTATGTTGCGCGCAGCATAAGGTGAGGTCAGGTTGTCCCGGCGCACGTGCATCGGCTGTCGCCGCGGGTTGGCCTACCGCAGCCGATCGACGGGCTGGCGCGGCAGGGCGCCGCCCCCGGTGCGGGCAGTCACTTGCGGACATCGCGCAGGAGGCGCAGGCTGTTGCCGATGACCAGCAGCGACGCGCCGGTATCGGCGGCAATGGCGGCCCACAGTGAAGCATGCCCCGTCAGTGTCAGAACGACAAAGAGCGCTTTGACCCCGACGGCAAAGGCGACGTTGGCCCGGATGGTCGCCATGGTGCGTCGGGCGTGGCGGATCAGCCAGGGCAATCGGGTCAGGTCGTCCGACATGAGGGCGATGTCGGCTGTTTCGATGGCGGCGTCAGTGCCCATGGCGCCCATGGCGATTCCCAGCGAGGCGGCAGCCAGTGCGGGCGCGTCGTTGATGCCGTCGCCCACCATGCCAACGCTGCCATGTTGCCGCTTCAGGTCTTCGACGGCGAGAACTTTGTCCTCCGGGAGCAGTTCGGCGCGGCAGTCGTCCAATCCGGCGGTGGCGGCGATGGCGCGGGCCGTGGCCACGTTATCGCCCGTCAGCATACAGAGCCGGGCGATGCCGGCACGCTTGAGGTCGCGGATCGCCGCCGCGGCGTCCGGGCGCAGCGTATCGGCGAGGACTACGGCGCCGCAGATGTGCTGTTCGTTGCCCACCAGAACCAGGGTCCGTCCGGCCGCTTCCATGTCCGCGATGGCGCCGTGCACGTCGGCATCCGCCACGCCGCGTTCGTGGGCGAGGCGATGGTTGCCAGCCCAGAACGGGCGGCCATCGATCTGTCCTTCCACACCCAGGCCTCTGATGGCTCGCGTATTCAGGGCCAAGGCGGGGGCGATCCCTCCTGCCTGGACATGTCGACGGATGGCGCGGGCCAATGGGTGGCTGTTTTCGGCCTCCAGCCCGGCGACCCGGGCCAACACCTCCTCCTCCGTGTGATCGGCCCAGGCCACGACGCGGACCACTTCCGGCTCGCCCCGGGTGAGCGTGCCGGTCTTGTCAAAGGCCACGGCGCGGAGACGTGCGGCCTCCTCCAGATAGGCGCCGCCCTTGATGAGGACCCCGCGCCGTGCCGCGGCCGTGAGTCCGGCCACAATACTGACCGGGGTGGAGATGACCAGAGCGCAGGGACAGGCGATGACGAGCAGGACGAGCGCTTCGTAGAGCCAGTGTCCCCAGCCGCCGCCAGCCAGCAACGGCGGCACCACGGCCACGAGCAACGCCCCCGCCAGCATGGTCGGCGTATACACGGCCGCGAACCGGTCGATCCACCGCTGCGCCTCGGCCCGGCGTGACTGCGCCTCTTCGACCATCCGCAGGATACGCGCGAGCACGGTCGCGGCCGCAGGTTGGGTGACCGTGAATGCGAAAGCGGCATCGTGGTTCACGGTGCCGGCATAGACCGGATCACCCGGCGCCTTGGACACGGGCCGCGATTCACCGGTGATCGGGGCTTCGTCGACCGATGTCGTGCCCTCGCACACCACTCCATCCAATGGGATACGCTCGCCGGGCCGCACCAGTGCGACAGCGCCGAGCGGCACATCGGCCACCCGTGCTTCCAGGACCTGGCCGTCTTGCGGGCCGCGGTACCGTGCCATAGGGGGCGTTACTGCCGTCAGCGCCTGAATCGCGCCGCGCGCCCGCCCGACCGTCCAGGACTCCAGGAGCTGCGCCAGGCAGAAGAGGAACGCCACGGTTGCGGCCTCGAACCACTCGCCGATGGCTATGGCCCCGGCTACCGCCACCGTCATCAGCAGGTACATGTCAGGCCGCAGCCCGGCCAGCGACTTCCATGCCTTGGGCAAGGTGTGCCAGCCTGCCGCCAGCATGGCGCCAGCGTACAGCAGGATGACCGGCAACGGCGTGCCGCGCGTGTCGCATTCTCCCTCGGAAAGCGCCTCGATCAGACCGCCGTGCAGCCAGGCATGCAGCAGCACGCCAGCCAGGATCATGGCGCCGCCGATTCCGCACAGGACCTCCCGCCCGTGCGCCGTCCACCCCGGCGCGCTCCGCCCGTCACGGGGTCTGCAGCAGGGAGCGGCGCATGGGCCCTCGCCTTCGTCCGCCGCGGTGTCAGACACGAGGACATCAAGACCCGCCCGCCGTACGGCCTCGGCGATCGCGGTTTCGGTCACGTCCGCCCCGGGCGCGACCTGCACGGTCATCGTGCCCTTGAGCAGATTGAAATCGACCGCGGCCACCCCAGGCAGGCGCCCGACCGTGCGTCGCAGGGCATTCATTTCCTCGGCACAATCCAGGCCCCGAATGTGGACCTCGAACGGCGGCTGGTTGTTCTGCACGGGATGCATGGGTCAAGTCCTCTTGCGAGGTTTCCCGGGAGCGTGCAGGGAATATAGACCCGCAACCCGACCGCTTCGAAATGGCGATGGCGCGCCGGCCATCAGGATTAAGCCGGTTTGTCCTCCTCCGGGTGGCCGGCGAACCAGTTCTCGACCAGGGCGTAGAGCGCCGGCAGGACCAGGAGCGTGAGCAGCAGCGACGAGACCAGGCCGCCGAGCACCACGGCGGCCATGGGGCGCTGGATCTCGGCGCCGCTGCCGGTGGCGTAGATCATGGGCACCAGTCCGAGCAGCATCGCCGCCGAGGTCATGAGCAACGGGCGGAAGCGCACCGTACAGCCGCGCCGTACGGCCTCCTCGATGCCAAGTCCCCGCTCGCGCAGTTGCTGGAAGAATGTCACCAGCAATGTACCGTTTTGCACGGCGACGCCAAACAGGGCTATGAACCCGATGCTGCTGGGGACGCTCAGGTTGATTCCCATCAGCACGATGGCAAAAATGCCGCCGACCAAGGCGAAGGGCAGATTGGTCATGACCATGAACGCGGCGCGGAGCGAACCCAGGGCGCTGAACAGCAGGATGAAGATCAGCGCCATGGCCACCGGCACGACAATGGCCAGGCGCCGCATGGCGCGCTGCTGGTTCTCGAACTGGCCGCCGAATTCGACCCAGTAGCCGGCAGGCAGACCGGCCAGAAGGGGCGCAATGCGGCCGCGCAGTTCGGCCACGAACCCGCCCAGGTCGCGGCCGCGCACGTTGCACTCGACCGCGACGCGCCGCATGGCCTTCTCGCGGCTGATCTGGGCCGGGGCCTCGACGCGCGCGATCGCCGCAATCTCCGACAGCGGCACGGACTTGCCGCCGGACGCGGGAATGAGCAGCCGCCGCAGGGCGGCCAGGTCCTGGCGGTGCCGGTCCGGGAAGCGCACCACGGCGGCGAAGCGCATCTGCCCTTCTTGGATGGTAGTAACCTCGCGCCCTGCCATGGCCGTTTCGATGGTCTCGTTGACCGTGCCGGCATCGATGCCATAGCGTGCGGCCTTCTGCCGGTCCAGCCGGACTTCGACCACCGGCATGCCCGAGACCTGTTCGACTTTGACGTCCTCCGCGCCGCGCAGGCCACCCATGGCCGCGGCAATGCGGCCCGCATGCTCGCGCATGAGATCGAGGTCTGGGCCGAACAGCTTGACGGCGACGTCGCTCTTGATGCCCGAAATGATCTCGTTGACGCGCAAGGCAATGGGCTGGGAGAACGACAGCCGCACCCCGGGCACCACGGTGAGCTCCTGCTGAATGGCGGCCACCAGTTCGGCCTTCGTGCGGCCGGTGGTCCATTCGCTTTCCGGCTTCAGGCCGATGATCAGGTCGTTCTGCTCCGGGCCCATCGGGTCCTCGGAGATCTCGGCGCGCCCGGTTTTCGTGACCACGCTCTCGATCTCCGGGAAGGCTTTGAGCCGTTGTTCCATGAACGTGCCAGCCGCGATCGAGCCGTCGAGCGATGCTGACGGCAGGCGGACGACGTTGATGGCAATGGCGCCCTCGTTCAGCGCGGGCAGGAACTCGGTGCCGAGCCGGGCCGCCATGGTGAGGGCCAGCGCCAGTGCCGCCACGGCCACTGCCACCGTGGTCTTGCGGAAGCGCAGCGCCACGTTGAGCACCGGCAGATAGCCGCGCAGTAGGAGCCGGACCAGGCCGCGCGGCCCGGTGGTGGACTCGCCGTGGACGAAGAGCGCGGCCAGGACCGGCACGATGGTCAGCGCCACCACCAGCGACCCGGCCATGGCGAAGCTCTTCGCCAGCGCCAGGGGAATGAACATCTTACCTTCCATCTGCTCGAGCGTGAACAGCGGCAGGAACGAGATGATGATGATCAGCACGGAGAAGATGATGGGGCGCACTACCTCCTCAAGCGCGCCGCAGATGACCTCGGTCCGCGACAACCCGGACTCGTGCTTCTCGCCCAGGTGCCGCGAGATGTTCTCGACCACCACGACGGACGCGTCCACGACCGCGCCCAGGGCGATGGCCAGGCCGCCCAGGCTCATGAGGTTGGCGGTGACGCCCTGCCAGCCCATGAGCAGGAAGGTAACGGCGGCGGCGAGAGGAACGGACACGGCCACGACCAGCGCGCCGCGGGCGTTGCCGAGCAGGAGGAAGAGCACGGCGATGACGAAAAGGCTCGACTCCAGAAGCGCTCTAGTCACCGTGCTGACGCAGGCCTGGATGAGCGAGGTGCGGTCATAGAACGGCACGATCAGCACGTCTTTCGGGAGGCTCGCCTGGATGCGGGGGACCGCTTCCTTGACGGCGTCCACGACAACCTTGGAGTTGGCGCCGCGCAGCATGATGACCATGCCGGCGACGGCTTCGCCCTTGCCATCGCGCGTGACGGCGCCGGTGCGGGTCTGGGGGCCGAGTTTCACCGTGGCAACGTCGCGAATGAACAGCGGGCGGCCGTCGACCTCCGCGAGCACCATGTTCTCGATGTCCGCCACGCCGTGCGCCATGCCGAGGCTGCGGACATAGGACTGCTCCCAGCCCTCGACAATGAAGCCGCCCGGGGCATTGGCGTTCTGCTTCCCGACGGCTTCGGCCACCTGCGCCAGCGTGATGCCGTGCTTCAGAAGCTTGGCGGGGTCGACCTCGATATGGTACTGCTTGACCGCGCCGCCCATACTGTTGACCTCGTTTACCCCAGGGATGGTGCGGAGCTGCGGCGCCACGAGCCAGTCCTGGATGGTGCGCAACTCCATGGGCGTGCGGGTCGGGCTCTCCAGCGTGTACTGGTAGATCTCGCCCAGGCCGGTGCTGATGGGGCCCAGCTCCGGTTCGATGCCGTTGGGCAGGTCCTCGCGGGCGGCGCTCAGGCGCTCGAGCACGATCTGGCGCGCGAAATAAATATCGACGCCGTCCTGGAAGATCGCCGTGACTTGCGACAGGCCGGCCTTGGACAGAGAGCGGACCTGGGTGACCCGGGGCAGGCCCTGCATGGCCAGCTCGATCGGGAAGGTCACCCGCTGCTCGACGTCCGCCGGCGACATGCCCGGGGCCTCGGTCAGCACCATGACTTGAACGTTGGTCACGTCCGGGAACGCGTCGATGGGCAGTTGCTGCCAGGCGAACCAGCCGGCCGCGGCCAGCAGCAGCGCGGCCAGCACGACCAGCAGGCGCTGGTGCAGCAGGGCGTGGAAAAACCCGGAGGGCTTCTGGGTATGTGTCTCTGTCGTCATCGGATATGTCCTCGCTTTGTACCGATCAGGTTGTGTAATCTCAGGGTGTCGAGGGTCGGGTGCCGGGGGGGCGTCCCAATGCTACGTAGGGTTCTCCCGCGCCGCGTGTCCCTCGTGCTCGGTGGACTCGTTGGCACCGCGGCGGACCGTGGCCACCGGCAGCGGCATGTGGAGTGCGGCGGCAGAGGGCGAGTGAGCGCCCGGCGACGCCGCTTTGGCTGGAGTACGTTGCGCGGGCAATACGCCTCAGCCAAAGCGGTGTCGCGCCGCCCGTGGCGGACTTGCCACCGCGCTCCATATGGGGACGTCGCCGAGAACCTCAGTAGCATTGGGGGCTTCCCTGAACACCGAACACTGAACCCTGCGCCCTTTCCTCTTCAGTCCGCGCAGCCGGCGCCCATTTTCGAGCGGAGCGTGTCGGACTTGAGCATGAAGGCGCCCTCGGCGATCACCGACTCGCCGCCGCCGACCCCCTCGACGATCTCGATCCGGTCGCCGTCTTCGATGCCGGTCCGGACCCGGCGTCGGAACCAGAAATCGCCCTCAAGAGGTTTGTAAACGAACTGCTCGTTTTCATCGCGCAGCACGGCGATCTTGGGGAGCCACACGCCGGTACGTTCCGCGTCGGACAGGCGGAGCCGTACCGTACAGAACAGGCCGGGGCGCAGCGCTTCATCCGCATTCTCGATCGAAATGCGCACCTTGATCTGGCGCGTGGTCTCGTCCATGATGGCGCCGACGTAGTCCAGGTGCCCCTTGAACACCTGGCCGGGGAATGCATCCGTGGTCACCTCGGCCGGGACTGGGCCTTGGCGGCGCGCCTGGAGGACGCGGGCCAGGTCTTTGGGATACACGCCGGCCCACACCCAGACGGAGCTCAGGTCGGCGACCAGGAACAGGTCGGTGTCCGGCGAGACGGCTTCACCGGGCACGGCGTGTTTCTCGATTACGGTCCCGTCGCGGAGCGAGAGAATCGCGAGCTGGCCGGCGGGCGGATGCGTGCCGCCGCAGCCGTTGGCGTGGTCACACGGGCCAACGCCCAGGAGGCGCAGTCGCTCCTCCAGTGCGTGGGTGTTGGCCTTGGCCTGCTCGTAGGTCAGTTCGGCCTGCGTCAATTCCGCCTCGGTGGCCAGTTTGCCGTCGAAGAGCCCCTTCTCGCGTTCGTAGTTGCGTTTGGCGAGCCGCGTCTCGGTCTGGCTCTTCTCGTGCTCGATCAGCAACTGGCCCGCCTCCTGGCTCTGCATCAGCGCCAGGACCTCGTCGCGTTTCACGGACTGGCCCAGGTCGACCTTCACCTCGGTGAGCAGGCCGTCGGTCCTCGGGGTGACGTGCGCGGTCGCGTTCTCGTTCAGCTGGACCTCGCCCGCGAGTTCGAGGACGACGGACGCAGGCCCGGTCTCGGCGGTCACCGTGCGCACCAGCGCCTTGCCGTCAGGGCCAGGCGCCAGCAGGCTCTTGTCCACCTTCGCCACGCCGACTTCGTACCGGCACTCGGCACACTGCATCATGGGCATTTGATGCTCGCATTGCGCCGCCCGGATCTGTTCGGGGGTCATGTCCAGGTCGGAGCCCGCCTCGTCGCCGTGGCCATGTCCGTCGCCGGCGGCGCACGCGTCCGCCGGTTTCTCGGGTTTACCGTCGGCGTCGTGTGTCTGGCCGTCGCCGTGTGCGTCCGCGGTTGCCGCGGGCCGGGCCTGGCCAGGTGCGGAGTCCGCAGCGACGGGCTTGCCCTTGTGCTCCTCGGCACAAGCGGCCGGGGCTGCCCCCTTGCCAGGTTTGGTTTCCGTCGGACAATTTCCGCAGGCTGAGCCTGCCGCCGCGTTCATGGCGAACGGCAGCACGCCCAGGGCTAGAGGCAACAAGACCAAGCCAACCGTCGAGATGCGTTTCATGTGTGTCCTTTCACCTTATGTAACAAGTTCAGGCCACGTCGACCTGTGCGGGCAAATCCTGCCTCGCAGAAAGGCGGTTTGCCCTGGCCAGGCTCGCGGTGGCTCGGCGCGTCCCGCGCCGGAGCGGGGTGCGCCGGCCGGCCTGTCCGGCAACGCCGCCTGGGCGAAGTCGGATCCCCGGCCGAGGGCCTCGGGCCGGGACGGCCCCGAGCACTCTGCTGCGGTCCCGGAGGTCCCGCGCCACTGTCCCGCGCCACTGTCCTGCGCCACTGCCGCAGGTCGGTCTCTATTTACCTGCATGATCGGATCATTTCGGGGTTACCTTCACGGTTCCTGGTTTGCGGCGGGCGGCAGCGGGCCGACGATGCCTTCGATCTCGGCCAGGGCCTGATGTGCCGCGCCCAGGTGTTCGAGGTGCTGACGGCGTGCGTCGAGCCACGCTTCCCTGGCCTCGGTCACGTCCAGCCAGCCGTACTTGCCCTTCTCGTATCCTTCGGAGACGGCGTCGTATGCAGCCTTGGCCGCCGGCAGTGCGTCCCGGGCGAGGAGTTCGGCCGCCGCCCACGCGGCCGCGTGCTCGTGGTAGGCGGCCGCGACGGCGCTGCGGGCGACGGCGTCCACGGTCAAGACCTCCGCTTCCGCCTGGCGCCGGCGCGCGGCGGCGGCGGCAATGGCGCCCTGGTTGCGATCGAACAATGGCAGCGGCATGGACACGCCAGCCACCAAGGCGCCATCGTGCGTTTCCGAAAAGTGGGTGAAGCCACCGTAGACACTTACGTCCGGGCGGCGTTTCGTCTGCTCGACCGCCCGCTCCGCCTCAGTCCTATCCACCGCGAGCCGGGCGCAGACGAGGGCCGGCGTCTGCGGCACCCGCGCCAGGAGTGTGTCCAGCGCCGGCAGTGTGGGCGACTGCTGGAGCGTTCCCGCGGCGGCGGCGAAACGGGGCTTGTCATCCCCCCACATGGCCGCCAGGCGGACCCGCGCGGCAGCCACCTCAATTTCCGCCCGCGCCAGGTTGGCACGGATCGTGGCGGCTGCGGTCTTGGCGCGACTCACGTCGACCGTTGTGGCGGCTTTCAGCTCAAGCCGACGCTCCTCGGTGGCCAGGGCTTGGGTGGCGATCCCGGCAGCCTCACGGTCAAGTGCCACGAGTTCCTGTTTCAGCAACAGGTCCACATACCTCTGGCGCGCCTCGCCGAGCAGCTCCTGCCGTCGCGCCGTCACGGCGGCATTCGCCTCGTCCAGCACCCGCTGTGCAGCCGTGACGCGCGCGGCGCGTCTGCCGCCGAGTTCGAGCGTCTGGCTCAGCGTCACGGTGGTTTCGGCGACGTTGAGGTCGCGGCGTTCCTCGGTGCCGGCAAACTCCGATAGTTCGCCCTCCAGCTCAGGGTTGGGCCTGGCCGCGGCCTGGCGTAGGTTTCCGGCCTCGATGTCGGGTTGCACTCCGAGTGCGGCCAACTCGGGATTGTGGCGTTCGACCGCGGTCACGACCGCCTGCCAGGTGATGGCTTCGGCCCCGGGCAGGGGTGCCGTGTCGGCGGCGGCGAGAATAGAGAACGGCAGTAGAACCGAGCCGCCGGCGACGAGCCGGAAGGCCTTGCGGATACAGAACAGCATAGTCTTCACTCCTCACGAACAATCTGGGCAGCGGAGCGGCGGGGAGGTTCGCGCCTGGTCTGGGGCGGCGCGGCGTGAGGCGGGTGCGAGACCAGGTGCAGACGCAGAGCGTCAGGCCGGTCTCGGCCCACGTCGTGGAGAACAGCGGGAAGGCGGCTTAGAGCCGGAGCACAACGGTGCGGTGTGCGGTCAGTGAGTCGTTTGCACCGGGGGGCGAGCCGAAGCCCGACAGGGGAAGGCGTCCCGGGCACGTCAGGGCCAGCGTGGCCGGTGTGGTGGCGGGGGTCGGAAAGGCCCAGGCCAGGTCCGAGCCGGGATGACGGTTCTGGAACGAGAAGAAGGGCAGGCTAAAGTCGGTGCAGCATGGCTCGCCATCGAGTCCGCCAAACGCCTCGGATCCTGCCGCATCGACGCCCGATTCGCCGGAGGCGCAACTCGCGCTGCAGTCCGCGTCGCCGGCCTTCAGGCGCAAGTGCCCTTCCGCATCGAGGCACAACTGCCACGACCCGGCACCGCAGGACGCGAGCAGGACCATCAGGCTGGCCATCAACGCGCGTGTCATTGGAATCAGAATCCGCATCTGCACACCATACCCTCGAAAACAGACGTTTCCATGCCCTTTGCCCTGCTTCCGTGCACTACAACCTACATTTTGACACACTTCGCGGCCGGAAGTTCCCGCGCGTCGACCACGCGCCGCCATCAACTCCCGGGGGAGGCACCTATCAACTCACATGCTGCATTTCAGAATCCTGTGCGGTGCAGCGAGAACCCCGACTCCTCGCCTTGTCGCCAAGGTGGTGACACGCGTGTCAGCCCAGGGTGGCCAAACCCTGGGACCCGGCATATCCGAACCCGATTGCGCCCTGAAGGGGTGCTGCATGCCGAGCCGCGGTGACGCGCATGAAGCTGCCTGGGCGAAGTCGGATCCCCGGTCGAGGGCCTCGGGCCGGGACGGCCCCGAGCACCCTGCTGCGGTCCCAGAGGTCCCGCGCCACTGCCCGCCGCTGACGCACCACTGCGGTACTGGCGCGGTTCTTGCGAATACTGGAGAAACAAATACAAAGACTCTCGGTACGCACGATATTTGGCTGGTACAGGCTGGGGACACCTATTGGCTGAGTTGCGGTGGCCCCTGGCACTCTAGAAGCACCCGGGGGAGGGGTGCACCGCTGTTGGCGGCGGTGCCAGGTGGCGGGCGGGTTCGAGATGCCGAGGCGGAGTTGAGTTGTATGCGCCGAGGTCTCGACAAGCCCAACGCGAAGAAATCGCCCCGCCCGGCGGTCCCGGCGGCGGGAGCGCCTGATGCCGTCTCCAGGCCGGGTCAGGCCAGGCGACGTCGGCCCAGGCCGGCGGCTCGGTCGCAGGCCGCGGATGGGCTCCCCGCCGCCGCGTCGTCCGCGGTTGCTGGCTGCGCCAAGAATCACTCGGGGGCCGACCCCGCCGGACTTGACGTCGGCAGCGAGTTCTGCGCGCTCTTTGAGACTGCCAATGACGCCATCCTCATCCTGGACGGCTTGACCATCGTCGACGGCAACCGGCGTGCGAGCGAACTGTTCGGCGTCCCAATCGCCGAGATCCGGGGCAGGACGCCGATCGAGTTTTCGCCGCCGTTGCAGCCCGATGGCTTTCCTTCCGCCGAAAAGGGCGCTGCCCTCATCGCCTCGGTCCCGAGCGGAGGTATCCCCGTCTTCGCCTGGCGCCACCGTCGCCTCGACGGCGCCGAGTTTGACGTTGACGTCAGCTTGAGCCACTTCACGTCAGCGGAGCGGCACTTGTTCTTGGCGATCGTCCGCGATGTTTCGGAACGGAAGAGCATGGAGGCGGCGCTGCGCGAGAGCATTGACCAGTTCCAGCTTATCTACGAGAACAGTACTGACGCCATCCTGTGGGCCGACGCTGAGACCGGCCGGATCGTCAAGGCCAACCGTGCGGCGGAGCGGCTGTGGGAGAGGCCGCGCGAACAACTCGTCGGCATGCACCAATTTGAACTGCACCCGCCGGAGACGCGCGACGACACTCGGCGTGCGTTCAAGGCCTGCCTGAGCGCGCCGATCAGCGTAGACGCACTGATCTGGACGGCGCGCGGTTCGCGGGTGCCGGTGGAGATCATCACGTCGCTGGCGGACATTGACGGGCGCAGGTTGGTGCAGGGGCAGTTCCGTGACTTGACCGAGCGCCGCAAGGCCGAAGAAGCACTGTCGCATCGCGAGATGCTGTACCAGACGCTGGTCGAAACGACGCGAACCGGATATGTCGTCCTTGACGAGGTCGGTCGAGTCCTGGACGCCAATCCTGAATACGTACGCCTGACCGGGCACAAGGACCTGAGCGAGATCCGCGGCCGCAGCGTCATCGACTGGACCGCCGACTACGAAAAGGAGAAGAACGCGCGCGCCGTGGAGAAGTGCGCCAGGGACGGACAGGTCCGGGACCTGGAGATCGACTACGTCGACTCGCGCGGCCAGGTGACGCCGATTGAGATCAACGCCACGGTGGTGGAAACAGACGGCGCACGTCGGATCCTCACGCTGTGTCGTGACATCACCGAACGGCGGCGGGCGGAGGCAGCGCTGAAAAGGGAACGCGACCGGGCCCAACAATACCTGGACACCGTGGAAGCGATCGTTGTGGCGCTCGACACCAAGGGGCACATCCAACTTGTCAACCGCAGAGGTTGCGAGTTGCTGGGCTACGCGGAAGCTGAGCTGATCGGAAGAGACTGGTTTGCCACGTGCCTGCCGCAACCCGAGGGGATGGCCGTGGTTTTCCCCGTGTTCGAGCGGATCATGTCGGGGAATCTCGAAGCGGTGGCGTATCTTGAGAATTCGATCCTGACCCGCACCGGAGAGACACGAGTCATCGAGTGGCACAATGCCTACCAGCGGGATGACCGGGGAAATATCTGCGGAGCCTTAGCCGCGGGGCTGGACATCACCCAACGTAAGCGCGCGGAAGAGGAGGCGCGGAGCCGATGCGAGGAGTTGCTGCACCGGGAGCAGTTGGCCACGCTTGGAACCCTGGTCGCCGGCGTGGCGCATGAGATCAACAACCCGGCCAACGTCATCACCATGAACGGGCCGACACTGGAGAAACTGCTGGACGGGCTGATCCCGATCCTGGACGAGGTGGCCCGTGCGCGTGCTGACCTGCGCGTCGGCGATGCCGCTTACTCTCGCGTCCGGCCGCATCTGGCCAAGCTGGCCAGGGGTGTGACAGACGCAGGGCATCGTATCGCCTCCATCGTGGCCGCATTGAAGGAGTTCGCGAGTCCCGAGGACACGACCCGGCCGCCGGAACCCGTGGACGTGAACGAGGTGGTGCGCAAGGCACTGGCACTGGTGGCCCCCGCCATTCGCAAGAGCACGAGTCAGTTCTCGGTGACGTATGGCGCCGACCTGCCGAAGTTGTCGACCGGCCGGCCGCAGCAGATCGAGCAGGTGGTCATTAACCTGATCCTGAATTCGTGTCAGGCCTTGCCCGGGCGGGACAAAGCCGTGCGCGTGACGACAAGCCGCACCGTCCATTCAGAGGCCCTGGTCATTGCCGTGGAAGACGAGGGGACCGGCATTCCGGCCGCGATCCTGCACCGGATCAAGGACCCCTTCTTCACGACCAAGCGCGGCAAGGGCGGCACGGGACTGGGATTGTCGATTTCCGACTCGATCGTCACCAAGCACGGAGGCAGTCTGGAGTTCACCTCCCGCGAAGGCGTGGGCACGACCGCGCGCATCGTCCTGCCGCTGGTGGGAGCCAGCGGGGCGACAGGCGACAGGCAATAGGCGAGAGGCGCCGGCGACTCCCGGGCGGTGGACCGCCCGGTCAGCCAGGTGTGAGGCTCGGGCGCCCTGGTCTGAGTCCCGCCTTCAGGCGGAAGTGGCAGGCGAGCTTGAGCGAGCCGATCCCGGCCGCTCGCTGAAGCGTCGCTACAACTTCCGCCTGAAGGGCGCGTCGATTTAGTGCAGCAACAGGCCTTCCAGAGTGGCGGGAGCGCTCCCGCATGCCGGACCGAGCCGGTCCGGCCACTTTGGGCGTGGTTGCGCGTCTGAGGTGGTTAAATCGACACGCCCTAAAGGCGGGACTCAGGCGTGGGCACCGTGTTTGCGAAATAGCCGAGTTTCGTGTGAGGCGTGAGTCGTGAGAGGCGCGTCAGGCAGCGTCAGACTCGCCCGATGATCCCGATGAGTCCGATGAGTCCGATTCCCTCTATTGGCGAGGCACACAGGAAGACCATGAGCGCAAGTCCCCAACCCCATCTCCTGGCCGTGGATGACGAGCCGCACGCGCTGGAGGCGCTGCAGGCGGCGTTCCTGCTGGCCGGGTACGAGAACGTCACCTGTCTCGCCGACAGCCGGGACGTCAAGCCGTTCCTGGACCGGCACGGAGCGGACCTGATCCTGCTCGACCTGGACATGCCGCACGTGACCGGCCAGGAGATTATGGAGTACTGTGCCGGGGCATGTCCGCACGTTCCGGTGATCGTGGTGACGGCGGCCGTCGACATCGCCACCGCGGTGCACTGCGTGAAAGTCGGCGCCTTCGACTACCTGGTCAAGCCCATCGATCTCGATCGCCTGCTCACGGCCGTCTGCCGCGGGCTGGAAGTCGCGGACCTGCGGCGGGAGAACCTGGCCCACCGGCGTCGCCTCGCCACGGGCCGGCTGGAGCGTCCGGGAGCGTTTACCGGCATTGCGGCGCGTAGCCAGGCGATGCAGAACCTGCTGGCCTACGCTGACGCGGTGGCGCCCTCCGCACACCCTGTCCTGCTGCTGGGCGAGACCGGGGTCGGCAAGGAGTTGTTCGCCCGCGCCCTGCACCAGGCCAGCGGCCGGCCGGGCGCGTTCCTGGCGCTGAATGCCGCCGGCATGGACGAGCAGATGTTCGCCGATACACTGTTCGGCCACGAACGCGGGGCGTTCACCGGCGCTGAGCGGGCCCGCCCCGGGCTGGTCGAGGCGGCCGCCAATGGGACCCTGTTCCTGGACGAGATCGGCGACCTCAGCACCACCTCGCAGGTGAAGTTGCTCCGACTGCTGCAGGACGGTGACTATTTCCCGATCGGGGCGGACCGCCCGCGCCGGGCCACGGCGCGCTTCATCTTTGCCACCAACGGCGATCTGGAGCGGCCGCTGGCCGAGGGCCGGTTCCGGAAAGACCTCTACTACCGGCTGCGAACGCACGAGATCCGTATCCCGCCGCTGCGCGAACGGCCGGAAGACATTCCGCTGCTGACCGACACGTTCATCGCCGATGCCTGTCGTGAACTCGCGCGCCAGCCGATTGAGACACCGCCGGAACTGCACCGCATCCTGGCCGGCCATTCGTTCCCGGGCAATGCCCGTGAACTCAGGGGACTGCTCACCGATGCCATCCGGCAGAGCCGGTGCGGCGAGTTCGCGGTCGAGACCGTCCGAGCGCGCCTGGCGACGGCACCGCGGCTGGCGCCCGATGCCGACCCGGCGGTTGTCCCGGCGGTGGCGTCCGCGGAGAGTGGTGGCCTTCGGTTTCCAGAGCCCATGCCGACACTGAAGGACATCGAGGACGCGGCACTGGCTGAAGCGCTGCGCCGCTGCGGCGGCAACCAGAGCCGGGCCGGGCGCCTGCTCGGACTCAGCCAACCCGCCGTGTCCAAACGCCTGCGCCAGCAGCGCGCGCCCGGCTGAACTGCCGCCGCACCGCTCCCCGCCAGTGGCGCGGGACCCAGTGGCGCGGGACCTCCGGGACCGCGGCAGGGTGCTCGGGGCCGTCCCGGCCCGAGGCCCTCGGCCGGGGACCGGCCGGGGGCCCCCGCTTCGGCCCGGGACGCGCCGAGCCACCGCACTGGCAATGCGCACCGCCCCGGCGTCTCTTCCCTGCCGCCATTCCCCAGGTTATGGGCGCTATGCCCCCGGGAATACTCCATGACTGCGGGTATCCGGTTCCAGTGCCTTGCTGCTACTTCGCGGAGTACCATCGTGCGGTACAGGAGCAAGCCTCCGACATTGGCTGGATAGGTATGCCTGCGGGGGAGGAGGGTACATCGGCTTACTCAGCCCAGCCGTTCTCCTCCGCAGCCTTCAGCAGGTCCCGAGCGCCGTGGATCACGGCGAGAACGTCGATCTGACTTGCCTTGATGCGGTAGATGATGCGGTAGGAACCCTCGATGACCTCCCGGATTTCATCGATGTCATACTCCGGCACTCGTCGGCCGGAACGGGGAAACCGGGAGATCTGCTGCGAGCGACGGGTCAGGCGGTCTACCGTCCGTGTGGCATACTCGGGGGAGTCTTGAGCGATATAGCGGTAGATCGCCTCAACATGGCCTTGGGCGGTCTCCGTCCAGTGCGTCTTCATTCCGGCAAACCGTATTTCCGCCGCACGTCACGAACGTCTTTGGTGCGCCCGGCCTTGCTGTCCGCGAGCCCCTTCTCGATCGTTTGCCGGACGTATATCTCGTGGATCAGATCATCCCATGTGGCGTTCTTGGGCATCTTGTCCACAAGGCTGTGAGCCTCATTCTTGGCGATGGTGGTGGACACGTGAGACCTCACAATCATGACCTGACAACTGCTCGGGCCGCGAACTCCGGACACTGAACACCTGAGTGGTTACAGCAAGAGAATATACGGCACCCGTGCAGAGCCGTCAACGACCTGCGGGGCTTGACCCGTACTGCATCTGCGTCCCCGCGGACGGCTGCCGCCCGGGAACCGTTGACGCCATTCCCCAGGTTATGGGCGCTATGCTTCCGGGAATACTCCATGACTCCGGGCATCCGGCTCCAGTGCGGATTCCGCATTGCCGGGCAAGGCAAAACATACTGATACACAACAGTTTACCGTCTAGACAATGGCCCCATGGCCCGCGGCGTGCTAACTCCGACAACCATGTGTGATGATCGCAGCGTCGGAACGCCGAGGCCCAGGAGCAAACCCTGCGCTGGCGAGGAGCAACGATGGCTGTAAGTATTCAGGTTGCCTAGGCTGAAGGCTGTTAGGCTGAAGGTGGAGCACGATGATGGCGCAACTCGAGTTGCGCACGGCCATCAGCCCGGTTGTGCGCGTCGAATTCCGTACGCCCCAGCCCGATTGTTCCTTCAGCCTAAACCCCTTCAGTCTATCCACCTGAGGAGTTCCCGATGCCCATACCCTCCACTCCGCCGCACATCCTGGTGGTCGACGACGACGATGCGGTGCGTGAAACGATCATGGCCAATCTGGAGATGGCTGGTTACGCGGTGTCGGCTGCCCCGAAGGCCGAGGAGGCGCTGTTGGCGCTGCAGTTGCCGCTGTCGCGCGAGCAGCCGGTGGACCTGCTGGTCGTCGACTTCGATATGCCGGTGATGAGTGGGCCGGAACTCATTCGCGAAGCAAGGCGGCGTGGGTTCCGCATGCCCACACTGCTGATCAGCGGTTGGCTCTCCGGTCCCGCGGTCGGAGGGCTGTCGGCGCTGAAAGGCGCGGACCGCATGCTGGCGAAGCCATTCAGCCCGGATGACCTGTTGCATGCCGTCCGTGCCGTCTTGGATGGGGGAGTGCCGAGTTCCGTCGAGAAGGAGTAAACAGGCCGCGCAGATCGTGAGCAGAAGTAGGGCAAGGCTCCAGCCTTGCCGAATCTGGTGACCGCAAGGCTGGAGCCATGCTCTACTGCCGCCGAGCCCAATCGAAGGCGAAGACACGCGCTGAACCCTATTGCACAGGTCGAAGAAGAGAGACGGGGACCGCCTGAAGGCGGGACTACGAGCCTGGACCACGAACTACTGAACCGAGTAGTAACCACAAATAGAGGAGGCACGCGAATGGGACAGCGAACGGAACAGGGCACGGTGGTGGAGGCTGGAGCGGCCGGCGCCCGGGCGCTGGCGGGCAAGTACCTGACGTTCAAGCTCGGGAGCGAGGAATTCGGGCTCGCGATCCTGAAGGTGCAGGAGATCATCAAGATGATGGACATCACGCGGGTGCCGCGCACGCCCGAGTTCGTGCGCGGCGTGATCAACCTGCGCGGCAAGGTCATCCCGGTGATCGACCTGCGCCTGAAGTTCCAGATGGAAACCAAAGCGGCCACTGAGAAGACCTGCGTGATCGTGGTACAGGTGACGCACGGCGATGGCCGCGTGACCATGGGCATCATTGTCGACGAGGTCTCCGAGGTGCTCGATATCGCCGGCGAACAGATCGAACCGGCGCCGGAGTTCGGGACTGCCGTGGATACCGCCTTCATCCTCGGCATGGGCAAGGTCGCGAAGCGCGTCGTGATGCTTCTGGATGTGGACAAGGTCCTTTCGCGTGGCGAAGTCAGACTGATGGGTGATGTGTCGAGGGCGGCGTGATCATGAGCCTGGGTTGAAAGCCCCCGAGGCGGGAAGCAACAGAAGGAGACGACAGATGTCCGGCAACATGAAACTGAGTACCAAGCTGATCGGTGGGTTCCTCGTTGTGGTGGCCTTGACGCTCGTCCTGGTCGGCTACAACCAGGTGAAACTGCGCGCACTGCGCGAACTCCAGGATCAAGGCGCAGAGCGCGCCAAGTCTGCAATGACAGCGCAAGAAGGGGTGGGCTCGGCCACGCGCCTGTACCAAGTCGTTGCCGACGCGATCATCAACCGCCAGCTCGCCGAGTCCAAACGTGACTGGGACGAGATCACCAGGGAGATGACCGGGGACCTCACGGTCTTGAAGGAAGAGGCCGATACGTCGGAAGAAAAGGCGTGGGTGGACCAGGCGGCTGGCGCCTTTGCGGAGATGACACGGCTCTTCGATAAGGAAATGCTGCCGCTTCTCGAATCGGGGAACGTGGCGGAGGAAAAGGTGCGCGCCATCGACGCACAGATTGACGGACCGGTCTCAACCATGCAGGACTCGCTGGGCAAGTACACGGCGTCGCTCACCGCTGAGGCCCAAGCCGCCGACGCGGAGTTCGACAGCGTCGGTCGTGCCATCACGGTATTCAGCCTGGTATTGAGCGGTGTCATCGTGGCCGTGGCCCTCGCGCTTGGCATCGGGCTCAGTGTTTCGATCAGTCGGGCGCTGACGCGCGTTATCGAATCGCTGTCGCGCGGTTCCGAGCAGGTCAGTTCCGCGTCCGGCCAGGTCTCTAGTGCGAGTCAGTCGCTGGCGCAGGGCGCCAGCGAGCAGGCGTCGAGCCTGGAGGAGACCTCCAGCGCGCTGGAAGAGATGGCATCGATGACCAAGCAGAACGCCGAGCACGCGAACACGGCCAACACGTTGATGGGGGAAACAAAGAGCACGGTGAGCGGCGGGGTTGAGTCGATGCAGCGCATGTCGGGGGCCATTGACAAGATCAAGACGTCGGCTGCCGAGACGGCGAAGATCATCAAGACGATCGACGAGATTGCCTTCCAGACCAACCTGCTGGCGCTGAATGCGGCGGTTGAGGCGGCGCGGGCCGGCGAGGCGGGCAAGGGTTTTGCGGTGGTGGCCGAGGAGGTTCGG
>MHBL01000244.1 GCA_001803235.1 Lentisphaerae bacterium RIFOXYA12_64_32 | reverse complement strand
TCATCGCCAATGACACTGGGTTGTGTGCAGCCTGTGGGCGCTGTGTCGCGGCGTGTCCGCGTAAGGTGCTCGGGACTATCGCCATCGGCAGCCACTGCCACGTTCACGTCGACCATGCCGCAGCCTGCAAAGGGTGCCAACGATGCGTCGCGGCCTGCCGGCAGCAGGCCATTCGAACGTGCAGGGAAATCAAGGAGCTGTGCAACCACAACCCTAAAGAAAGGCAGGAGTGAAGAATGGACAAGAGCACGCGAAAGCTCAACATCAGGGCGTTCGTAGCCCTCATGGTCGCCATGAGCGGTTTCGGGCTCCCTTTCACCGGCATCGCGAACCACGTCTACGGGTTCGCTCCTTTGACCCTGGCGCGCCACGCCTGGATGTCCGCGCACAATGCCCTGGGGCTCTTGTTCGTCGTCTTTTCTGTTTGGCACGCGGTCCTCAATCGCCGCGTGCTGTGGAGCCACCTTCGCAGGGTGGGCGTGCATCTCCCTTCGCTCAGCCGAGAGGCGATGCTCGCCGCAGCTCTCGTCACGTTTGTGTTGCTCGTGATCGTCGGGCACGCCTACCACGCAGGGGCCTGACGAGCTCATGCAGCGATGGCAAGACGTAACGGCACCACGATTTGCCTCGTTTTTCGGGTGGGTAGGCCGTATCTGGCTCTACCGCCAGCCAGACTCCCGTCGGGTTGGCGGCAACTCCGACTAGCAAACCTGTGACCTCGAAGAGCCGGATGCCTTATGTGGTGAGCGGGCTTATGTGGCGAGGCCCCGGCGGGAGGGGTGCCTGACGGCGTAGCCGTGGGCAGGTTCACAACATAATTCTGGGCGGTCATGGTGGTGCCTCATCCCGGAGGTACACACCATGTTCGAGACGCTTTTCTCATACCCTGCCGTCTTGCGACGTCATCAGGACGGACCACTTGCTGCCGAGCGCATCGCCTATCTGGAGGGCCTTGCGGCCCAGGGCACAGCGCGGGGGACATTGCTAAGGCGCGCACGCTACTGCCTCTGCGTGGCACGCGCGGTCGAGCACCGGTCAGCGGATCATCTGTTCGACCACAGCGAGGTCGAAGGCTTAGCGATGGCATGGGCCGCGAGGCGCACAGCCGATGGATGGGCCACGGGGCCACGGTGGCCGGAGGAGCACTTTCGTTTCGTAGCGTTAGATTTCCTGCGAGGCATCGGCAGACTTCGTCTCTCCTCGGCAACACCGGGTCGCTACGAGCAACAGCTCAACGACTTCATCGCGACTCAGCGGGAAGGCCGCTGGCCATCGGAAGCGACCTGCCGATCGGCGCGCTGGCAGGTCGCGCGGTTTCTCTCGTACTTGGAGCAACATGACGTCGCGCTCGGCGACGCCGAGGCGCGCCACGTCGATTCCTACTTCCAGCATATGGCGCAAAGGTGGAGCCGCTCCTCGCTGCGCACGTCGGCCACAATGGTGCGCTCGTGGTTCGCGCACTGCGAGGATCGTGGCTGGGTAAGACCTGGCGTGGCGGCGGCGATGCTGCTGCCGCGGATCTACCGGCATGAAGGACTGCCGCTCGGACCGACCTGGGACGGAGTTGGCCGCATGCTCACCAAGGCAGCAGCGGGGGAAAAACCAGCACAGCTTCGAGACCACGCCATCCTCCTGTTGCTCTCCGTCTACGGCTGGCGCTCCGGCGAGCTACGTCGGCTGGCGATTGAGGATCTCGACTGGCAGCTGGAACGGATCAGGGTCGTGCGGTCGAAAAGCTCGCGGGAAGAGACGCTGCCGCTCGAGCCGAGCGTAGGCAACGCCATCGCGCGGTACTTGCGCCATGGCCGTCCCACGAGCACAAGTCGCATCGTCTTCTTGACGCTACGAGCGCCGCACCGGCCGTTGTCCGCGGGCGGTGTGTACGACATCGTCTGTCGATACCTGCCGACAGTTGATTCGCCGAGCAAAGGACGTGGTCCGCACGGCCTGCGTCACGCCTGCGCCCGGCACTTGGTTGAGTCGGGCCGGAGTTTCAAGGAAGTTGGCGATCACCTCGGCCACCGTAGTCCGGACGCCACGCGAATCTACGCCAAGGTTGATCTCGCATCCCTTCGCAAAGTTGCGCTCTCGGATCTCGGAGGGCTGTCATGACCCTCATCGAAGCCATCGAGAGCTACCTCACGCTCAAGCGGTCGTTGGGCGCGGTCTTCTCGGCAGACGCACGCATCTTGCGCTCTTTCGGATGCGCCCTCGGTGATGTGTCCCTCGACGCGATCAGCCGCGATGCTTGTCAGGCGTTTTGCCGTGGTTCGGGTCCCCCGACTCGCTTCTGGGAGAGAAAGCATCACACCCTGCGAGGCTTCTTTGGCTACCTGAGCACGCGCGGCCACCTCCCGACATCACCGCTTGCACACGCGAGCCCCCGCGTTCCGCGCTCCTTCCAGGCATACATCTACTCGCGCGAGGAACTGCGCCGACTTCTCGAAGCGACGTCGATCCTCGAAACTACCCGCTCACCGCAGCAGCCTCTCACTTTCCGCACCCTGCTCCTCGTGCTCTACGGCGCCGGGCTACGCCCCGGTGAAGCGCTTCGGCTCCGCTGTTGCGATTTCGACCTGGCCGATCGGATCCTCGCGATCTGGGACACCAAGTTCTTCAAGTCGCGCCTCGTTCCCATAGGCACCGACCTGTGCAAGGCCCTCGAGACCTACCTGACTGTCCGCCAGCGGCTGCCGTTGCCGGATGAAACGCGCTCGGCGTTCTTCTGCACCCGCACGGGCTGCATGATCTCGCTCGCGAAGCTTGAGCGCAGCTTCGTCCGGCTCCGCGAACACGTTGGTATCCGACGGCCATCCTCAGATCGATGGCAGCCGCGTCTGCATGACATGCGCCATGCCTTCGCCGTTCACCGCGTCATCGCGTGGTATCGCGAAGGCGCCGACGTGCAGGCATGCCTCCCGCTGCTTGCCACATACCTGGGCCACATCAACCTGTCCGGGACGCAGACCTACCTGACCATGACCCACGAACTGCTGGGCGAAGCATCGTTGCGCTTTGAGCGCTATGCCGCGCTCGACCAAGAGGACGACCATGTCTGACAGCCACCCGTTTGGCCCCTTCGTTCGACGCTTCCTTCTCGAGGAGGTCATCGCGGATCGAAACCTGACGAACAACACCCAGCGCAGCTACCGCGACTCGATCCGCCTTCTCCTGCGCTTCATGGCCGACCACCACGCCACCGATTCCACTCGCCTCTTGGTCGAACACCTCACGGCAGCAATCGTACGCGCGTTCCTCGCTCACCTTGAAGAGCAGCGCGGCAATTGCGTGGCAACGCGCAACCAGCGACTCGCGGCCATCCACTCGCTCTTCCGCTTCATCGCCCGCCAGGTTCCCGAGCTCGTCGACCAGGCAGCCCAGATACAAGCCATCCCCTTGCGTCGAGCCCCTCCGCCAGTGATGGGCTACCTCGACAAGCCCGAGATCGATGCTCTGCTAGCAGTGCCCGATCGCAGGCGCCCCCAAGGCCAGCGCGACTACGCTCTGCTTCTGTTCCTCTACAACACCGGTGCCCGCGCCACCGAAACCGCCGAACTCACCGTCGGCGCCGTCGCGCTCGACGCCGCGCCCTCGGCGCGATTCCTCGGCAAGGGGCGTAAGACCCGCACGTGCCCGCTGTGGCCACACACCACAAAGATTCTTCGTCAACTGCTCGGCGCACGTCTCGAGGGCCCCCGAGACGAACGGGTTTTCCGCAACGTCCGCGGCGCGCCGGTGACCCGCTTCGGCATTCACGACCTGCTCGCGCGCACGGTGCTGAAGGCGGCCGAAACGACGCCATCCCTGCGTGAGAAGCGCGTGAGCCCCCATACGCTCAGGCACACGGCCGCCGTCCACCTGCTTCGGGCCGGCGTGGACATCAACACGATCCGCGCGTGGCTTGGCCACGTCTCGCTCGACACAACGAACCGCTATGCCGAGGTCGACCTCGAGATGAAGGCCAAGGCGTTGGAGGCCTGCGCGGTCACGAACTCCGATCGGACCCCGGCCTGGCGCACGGACAAGGACCTGATGGCATTTCTCTCGTCCCTGTGATCCCCAAATTATGTGGCGAAGGTCCGGCTCGGAGCCGCAACCAGCGTGGGCAAACGGCCCGCTCGCCACATAAGCCCGCTCACCACATAA
>MHBL01000243.1 GCA_001803235.1 Lentisphaerae bacterium RIFOXYA12_64_32 | reverse complement strand
GGCCTGGCAGGTCTGGTGCGGGTGCCGGCTGGCGACGCCGGACCGGTCGCGTGCGACGAGTTTGCGTCGGCGCTGTCCGGGGGGTAAAGTGAGGGGGAGATGGACGGGGCGGGGGGTATAAATTTTCTTTTCCTTAATGTTGACGCGCGGGCCCTCGCGAATGGCCGAGTTCAACGGAGAATATGCGACGGGGAATACATCGCATATTCTCTTCTTCGTTCGGGCATGAGAACCGGAGCCGCAACCGCGCTCTTGACAGACTCTTCCGTGCCATATACATTACAATTATACATCGCACAGCGAATAAGAATAAAGGAGACGCGGCGTGGTCAGAACTCAGGTCTATTTGACCGAGACGGAAAAGTCCCATCTCGGTCGCTTGTCAGAACGGACCGGGAAGAGCCAGAGCGAGATAATCCGGCAAGCGATTGACTTGTTTGCGGAGAGGTACGTCCCCCACGATCGGCGCGTCTGCCTACGGAAGGCGCGCGGGATGTGGAGGGGCCGGTCAGACTTACCCGACTTGCGGACACTCAGGGAGGAATTCGACCGGTCTTCTGCAACGGGAGATGTCTGATCATGGCCCTGCTCATCGACACGGACGTCTTGATAGACTATCTCCGGGACTATCCCCAGGCGGTGCAGTTCCTCGAGGATGATCGGCGGGAAATGCTGATTTCGGCCATTTCCGTGGCGGAGCTGTACGCCGGGGTCCGTGAGGGAGCGGAGCGAGAAGCGCTCGACATCTTCCTTGCAGCGTTTGACCTCGTGCCGGTTGACAGTTCGATAGCCGAGAGGGGAGGCCTGTACCGGCGCGACTACTTCAGAGCGCATGCCGTTTCTCTGGCGGATGCGCTGATTGCCGCCACCGCGTCTGTTCGAAGCGCCACTCTTGTGACTCTGAACCACAAGCATTTTCCCATGCTTTCGGACATGCACATCCCCTACACGAAGGGATGAGGGGGAGCCCGAACAAACCGCTGTGGCCGACGTGCGAGTACGCCGGCGGCAAAGCGTGGCGTTCTGCCAGGGGACTGGTTACCCCACCCCCTGGTGACAAACGCACCGCCACGCGTTATTGTACGGGTAGGATCAAGCACAACGGAGAGGCACAGATGCCATTGACACTTGACGATATTTACAGCCAAGCGTTGACCCTCCCGGACGAATCTAAGGAATCGCTTGCCGAACGCCTGGTGGCGTACATCGAGGCACATGTGGAGCCAGAGGTGGAACGGGCGCACATTGATGAGGCGAAACGCCGGCGTGACGACATCAGGTCCGGCCGTGTGGTTCCGCTGGATGGTCCATCGGTGATCGCCAAGGCACGGCGGATTGTGGGCCGATGAGATGGAAGTTCCATCCTGACGCCTCTGAGGAGTACTTGGCGTCCTGCCGGTACTACGCCGACATCGGGGGAAAGCTCGGTGAGGCGTTCACCCACAGCGTAGAGGCCGCCATCGCCCAGATCGTCGCCCAGCCCACGGCCTGGCGCGAGATAGAAGAAGACGTCCGACGTCATCTACTGACGCGCTTCCCGTTCGGCATCTACTACACCATCGAAACCGATTACGTGCTTATCGTTGCCGTCATGCACATGAACCGGCGTCCAGGCTATTGGCGGGGCCGACTCCCGTAGCCGCGCCAGCAGACAGGGGGAGGCAGAACGAATGGCTTCTGCGGATGGCGAGTACGCCACCGCAGAGCCCGGCGTTCTGCCCCCAAGGGACCGGAAGTACATTTGATTCCGCTGTTGCTACACGTATAGTACACGTATAACTGCAACGGAGGCATGAACAGCATGCAGAAGAAGCTGACACTGACGATCGACGAAGAGGTCTATAACGGTCTCCACCAAGTCATAGGGTCAAGGCGAATCAGCCACTTCGTCGAGTCCCTTGTCCGGCCCCATGTCGTTAAACACGACCTTTACGAGGGTTATCGCGAAATGGCCGCTGACTCCGTACGGGAGTCCGAGGCGTTGGAGTGGGCGGAGGCTACGTGTGGAGACGCCAGCCGTGAAGAGAGCTGAAGTGTGGTGGGTCAATTTCGATCCGTCCGTTGGCGGCGAGATCCGGAAACAACGGCCAGCCGTCATTGTCAGCAATGATGCCGCCAACCGGTTCCTGAACCGGGTACAGGTTGTGCCCTTGACCAGTTCCACGTTAAGGCTGTATCCAAGCGAGGCCTACGTCACATTCCGCGGGAAACGATCCAAAGCCATGGCGGACCAACTGACCACGGTCAGCAAGACACGCCTCATCAACGAAGCTGGATCACTGTCCGCCTCTGATATGCAGGATATTGCCAAGGCGATAGCGACACAGCTTGATATCTGACCGGGGGCAGAACAAGCCCAGTGGTGCGGACGCCGCAGGGTCGGCGCCGCACACCGGCACGTTGAACTCAGCGCATTCGCGCAGCTTGGGGGGCGCCTGACGGCGGTTCGCGTCCGGGGTGGCCTGGCAGGTCTGGTGCGGGTGCCGGCTGGCGACGCCGGATCGGTCGCGTGCGACGAGTTTGCGTCGGCACTGTCCGGGGGGTAAAGTGAGGGGTAGATGGACGGGGCGGGGGGTATAAATTTCTCTTTCCTCAATATTGACGCGCGGGCCCCCGCGAATGGCCGAGTTCAACGGAGAATATGCGACGGGGAATACATCGCATATTCTCTTCTTCGTTTTCGGCCATGAAGAAGCGGTTTGCAGTCGGGCGTCAACATACATACAGTGTACATATGAGCGAGATTCGATTTGAATGGGACGCCCGGAGGAGCCGGGAGAACGTGCGGAAGCACAAGGTTTCGTTCGAGGAAGCCCAGACGGTATTCCTCGATGAGAACGCCATCCGCTACTTCGACCCGGATCATTCCGAGGACGAGGACCGATTCATCATGCTCGGCATGAGCTTCACGCTCCGCGTTCTCGTCGTCTGTCACTGCTATCGGGAGGACGACTCGGTGATCCGAATCATCTCCGCCCGGAAAGCCGACAAACATGAACAGTCAGGCTACTGGAGTTGAACCATGAGAGGCCACTACGATTTCAGCAAGATGAAGGGGGAGAAGAATCCCTACACCAAGCAGTTGAAGCAGCCGGTCACCATGCGGCTTGACAAGCCCACGGTGGCCTACTTCAAATCCTTGGCCGAAGAGCTGGGCATGCCCTATCAAAGTTTGATCAACCTTTACCTCAGGGACTGCGCCCTTCGGCACAAGAGATTGGATCTGAAGTGGGCATCATGAGCAGCCGAACGAAGGCGCTTCTGCCGACTCGCGCGTACGCTCGCGGCAGAGCCCGGCGTTCGGGCAGTGGCACACGGGCGCGCCGGAGGGTACATTGGGGTATGAGGTGAATGACCATGGCGAACACGCACACTGCGGTTATGAAGCGCGACGGGGATTGGTGGATTGGCTGGATCGAGGAGGTGCCGGGGGTGAACTGCCAGGAGCGCAGCCGTGAGGGGCTTGTTGCCAGCTTGCGGGTGACTCTTGCGGAGGCGCTGGAGTTCAACCGTCAAGAGGCCCTCGAAGCGGCTGCGGCCGACTACACCGAGGAACCCGTCACGGTATGAAGCGCACCGAGGTGCTGAAACACCTGCGGGGACATGGGTGCGTGTTCATCCGGTAGGGAGGCAGCCACTCATGGTGGGGGAACCCGGCCCTGAACCGACGATCCTCCGTCCCGCGGCACGTAGAGGTGCGCGACTCTCTCGCCCGCAAGATCTGCAAGGATCTCGGCATCCCCTTCGTGAAATGACCCCCGCCCCGAACAAACCGCTCTTGCCGACGGCGCGAGTACGCGCGCGGCAAAGCTGACGCGTTCACGCGACGCTGGCGCGTCGCGTGAACGGCCCGGCCGCTGGAGCTTACACCGGGCCGTCTGCCCCGGGGCGGGTCATCCGTCCCGGCGAAGCTCAGCGGCCGGGCCGTTCGTCGCCTACAGGAATTGTTGACATGACGACGCACCTCACATTGCCGCTATGGACCACATCGAGCAGGCTCCTCAAGCTCGGAGAGTGGCTGGACTTCAGGTTTCACCTTTCATCCGGCACGACGAACGGCGACCTGAAGATATACGCCAGATACCTCGAGGATGCGGTGCCGGGCACGGACTTCAGGGCTGGCGGCGACTTACAGTGGCTGGCCCGCCTGCCTTTCGAGCAGATTCCGCTCGCCTTCACCGGTGGGCAAGCCGCCATTCGCTATACGCCGAAGCGGCCGGGAAGCTACCTGGCGGCATGGCGCGCGGGCGATGAGACGTACTACCGCTACTTCGCGGCAATTGACGACCGTTACGTCGTCTTGTCCTTTTCCACGTTTTTCGGGCTTGACCCGCAGCCGACCTTCCACGGCATGGGCATTCCGCTGGACTACCGCCTGCCCGTGGCGCAGTTCACCCCGGACGATCCCGTGGGTCGCAAATTGCTCGACTACAATCGCCGTCTCGGCGAACTGGTCGTGCCGGCATTCCCGGACATGCCCAAGCCGCCAACTGGCGACCTTCAACGAACAGTACCAGTGGCTGTTGGCATTCGAGCTGACCAAGAAATACAAAGTAGTTTTCACGCGCTCCATTGACATGGTGGACTATTTCCGACGGCATTTCAGGGGCACTCCGCCTACGGTGTTCTCCAGCAAGACACGGCATCCGTTACATGACGTGTGGTGGTTGAGTTCTCTGAACAACCATGGCATCCTGACGGCCCCCGAACGCATCCCGTGGAGCACGCGGCTCTCCAGCGCGCGCAAGATGCGAAAGGACAAGGATCCTCTGTCCTGCGAATTCATCCGCATGGAGGACCAGAAGCGGCAAGTCCGTTTCGAGCGTGAATGTCCCAGCCCGACCCTGGTGGTTCGACTACACCCGTCAAGAGCGGAACGACAAGGGAAGTGTCATTCGCGATGTGGAAGCGCCGGACGTCATGATCCTCCGCGCCCAGAGTTTCAGCCCGGAGACGGGTCTGACGATTACCTTGAAGATGAAGACCACGGCTGAATTCCCTGGGTATGCCATTGCCCTGTGGGGATTGCCCATTGACTACCGGACGCCCCCGACATCGCCACGACCGCGCATTCCTATACGCTGGTGAGGAACGTCGAAGGGGAGACCCACTTGGTCTTGCACTTCGACCTGAGACCCGACGCAGAGCTGAATGTCGTTCTCCGCAAGCCAAAGGCAACCAGGAGGGAGTGGTAACGGGCATAGTGCTGCCACGACGCGGACGCGTGGTGAGATCCAGGTTCGACAGGGACATACACAGACCATGCCGAACCATCGGGTGCACGCGACGGCGCACGCGACGCGCGTGATCCACAGCGTGTTAGCGAGGAAGAATGACAAGGTCGCCCGACTTGATAGTGTCGAGTGCAGACAGGATGCCTGGGACAAAGGGAAGGATGTCTTCGTAACGACTGGAGGGCGCACAGACGACGAGGATGGCGATGGGGAAATGAGCCAAGTTCTGCTGGTATTGCAGGTTCTGGTCCAGAGTGAGGAACACGTCGAAGCCGTTGCAGGCGGCGCGGAGCAGGTCACCGTTCTGCAGTCCGGCGCAACCGATCCCGGGAACTGTGGCCACGTCGAACGGCAAGTTCTGCATCAACCGGCGGGGCACACACTCGTCAAGCAGAATCCTCACGCGACGGCTCCCGAGACCAACAACTTCTCTTTGGCATCCTCAAGCACCGCAACGACCTGGCGTCGAGAGACACTCGGGAAGTCCAGGAGAAACACCTCGATGGAGTCACCGCCTTCAAGGTAGTCGATGAGAGCCTTGACCGGCACGCGCGTGCCCTTGAAGACGGGTGTGCCCCCCAGCACGAACTTGGATTGTGTGATCTCTCCACTCATGTTACTACTGTAGGCGGCGGGATCAGAGAAATCAACGCTTCGCTAACGAAGCGCTGTTGCCGATGCGCGAGTACGCACGCGGCAAAGCGTGGGCGTTCGGGCTGGAAAAGCAGGCCGCCTGCTTGACACGATCTTATCGATCAACTATAGGTATTACAGATTGGAGATCGATATGTATACCGTAACACTATCGCCGAAGTTTCAGGTGGTGATCCCCAAGCGCGTCCGGGAACGGATGTCGTTGCGTGCAGGGGAGAAGATAGAGGTGATCAGTTTCGACGACCGCATTGAACTGGTCCCCGTGCGTCCCATGCGGGAGATGAGGGGATTTCTGCGCGGGCTGGACCGGTCATTTGAGCGGGAGAGGGAGGACAGAGCGTGAATCTGGTCGACACCTCCGCGTGGATCGAGTATTTCTTTGGCGGCCCGAACGCCGCCTACTTTGGCGGTCCTATCGAGGATACAGAGCATCTCATCGTGCCCGTCGTCTGCCTGTACGAAGTGTTCAAGAAGGTCAACCATGTTGCGGATGAGGCCAGGGCTTTCCGGTCGGTAGCCCAGATGAAGCAGGGCCGGGTGGTGGAACTCAGTGAGGAAATTGCTCTAAGCGCCGCGACGATCAGTCTGAAGCACAGACTGCCGATGGCGGACAGTTTCATCTATGCAACAGCTCAACTCGCGGGCGCTGTGGTCTGGACTCAGGACGTGGACTTCAAGAACCTGGCAGACGTGAACTACAAGGAAGCCCGAACCAGGGCGTCGTAGCCGACCGAATCCGCCGTCTACTACGAGCAACAGTGCGAGGGGCTTGGTTCGCGCTTCCTGGACGACTTCGACAGAGCATTGACGGGCATCACCAGTCGACCATAGGCCTGGCCGCCTCTCGACGGACCCTATCGCCGGCATCAGCATCGGGGGATGTGCTGGAGCCGCGAATCCCGCTTCTCACTCGCCGAAGCCCGGCGGCAGGCGTCCGGCGTCGAGGTTCTTGATCAGACGTTCGAGGTCGAGGCGGCCTTGGGCGCTGCGGAACTGCACGCCGCCCTTGCCGAGGTTGCCATTATCGGCGGAACCGCCCCCCGCTTCCAGCACAGAGCGCCGGAACGTCTCCTCGACGAGCAGGTGCGTGTCGATGAGCTTCTTCAGGTTCTCGGTGAACCCCGGCGGCGGAGTCACCTTCTGTTCTTCGGACTTGGCCAGTGTGGAGACGACGACGTTGTCCCAGTCGGTGGCGGGTTCGCCTTTGATCGTATCGCCATAGTTGTCGCACAGACTGAACATGGCGTCGGGGCCGAGCGTGTCGGTGGGGATCATGCCGGAGCGGCAGATCATCTTGCCGGTTTCCTTGTCGACGGCCTTGAACGAGAAGCCGTCCGGCTTGATGAGCGCTGTGCAGTGGTACCACTTGTTCGGTGCGCAGGCGGTGGCAATGGTGCCTTGTTCGGTCCAGGTGCTGGCGCACCGCGCGTAGACGTGGAAGCGCCGGTCGTTGCCGATGAAGACCATGAAGTGGTGGCTCGACGGCTTCTCGGAGGCGAACTGCTGGAACTGCGCGTCCATGCGTCGCGGCCGGACGTCGTACTCCACCATGAGGCCGGTCTCGGGCTGCGGCATCGGGCCGAAGGTCAGGCCGTCCCGCTTCCACGACTCCTGCGGTGCAGTGGTCAGGACGCCGTCGGCGATGATCGCGCTGGCGGCTATCTTGGCCGGGGCAGGGGGCGGTTCGACCGTGGCGAACTCCGCACGCAGCAGTTCTTTCTCGGGGATCGGCATCATCGGTTTGTAGGTGCTGGCCCAGCGTGCGAACTCCGCGGCGGCGAGAATGCGCTCCGCGGCGAGCCGGTGGATGCGCACGTCTTGCTTGAAGAAGTCGAGCGTCACCTGGTTGCGCGTGGCGGCCTGGCGCAGTGCGTCGAGTGCGGCGTCGGCCCGGTCGCAGTAGGCCAGCAGGTTCTTGGCGTCATCGGCCAGCGTGCCGGAGCTTACACCCAAGTCGACGAGCGCCGTGAGCGACGAGCCGACATACGTTTCCAGGTCGCGGTTGCCGCGCCAGAACTTCTGGTCCTTGCGTTCACCGTACGGCGTGTGGACGCCCTGGGTGACGAGCGCGGCGGCATCGGCGGCACGGTACCCCCACCACTGCGCCGCAAAGCGGCGACCGAAGTCGGCGGCCTCGATCTGCGGCGTGGGGTTCCAGGCGCACTCGGCGCTGTAGACCAGACCGTACAGGTTCAGTTCGAACGTGTTGCGGCCGCCCCACATGCCGTGGACCCAGGTGCAGGTGCACATGCCGGGGACGTTGCGCTTGGCGCCGGCCTTGGCGAAGTTGTGGATGTTGCCGAACGTCGAGAGCCAGTCGTTGGTGCCGTCGTAGTACCGCGTCACGGCCGGGGTTGCCCAGGGCGCGGTGAAGCCGGCCTTGAGCAGGTTGTCGAGCGACGGGTAGTCGTCCTGCGGCCCGTAGTGCCAGTCGAACACGGCAATGTCCTTGGCGAGGACCGAGGCCGCCTCGATGGTCATGCCCTGCTCGTTCCACCAGATCATCATGCCGCGATTGCGCTGCTTCAGCATGTCGTACAATTTCATCATGAACTCGCCGTAGACGGTAGGCTTGCCGACCTCTGCGACGCGCGCCGCCACGGCCGGGTGCTTGCCGAAGTCGTGCCCGAACTCGTCACCGCCGACGTGGATGTACTTGGCGTACGGGAAGCCCTCTACGAGTTCGTCGTAGAGGTCGCCGAGGAGCACGAAGGTTTCAGGCAGCACCGCGTTGATGGTGCCGCCGCCGTCGCGCAGGTGCTGCAGTTCCTTGTGTCCGAGCATGCCGCCGAGGTGCCCGAGCGAGTTCTGCTGCGGGATCATCTGGATGCAGTGTTGCTCCGCGTACTCGCTGAGGATCTTTGCTTTTTCGACGGTGAAACCGTCGTCGCCTTTGAGCCCGAGAAACGGGTACTTGCGGAACTTGAACGTGCCGCTGTCGAAGTACGGCATGACCGCGTTGATTTTCACCGCCGCCAGTTCGCGAATCACGCGTTTCCAGTAGTCGACATCGATCACCTGGAATCCGCCCTGGTCCACGGCGATCATGGCCAGGCGCGTTGGGATTGCCGGCCAGTCGCGGATTTCGAGTGCGGGAACGGCCGGGGCACTTGCGACAAGCTGCGCCAGCGACTGCGCGGCGTAGTACAAGCCGTCCCGGCTGCCGGCTTCGATGGTGATGCCGCCCGGCTCGATTGCGAGGCGGTAGCTCTGCGCGTGCTGCCACAGCGGGTCGGCGGCGTCGCGCGGCGTCGACACCGTGATGCCGCCGGCACCGTCCGGGAGCCCTGTGATGTCGAGGCGTTCCGCGAAGACCTCGCGGACGCCCCCGGTCAGTTCCGCCGGACCGGCCAGTGCGGTCTTTGCATCGACACGGAACGTACCGGTGCCCGCGAGTTTCATCTCCTGCGGTGCGGGGATGAGCGACAATCCGGCCGTGGCCAGTGCGGTGGCGGTTGTTTCTGGAGTGGGTGCGGCGGCTGGTGCGGTCGCAGGCTGTTGTGCCTGTGCCAGGCCCACGAGGATGGACGCACCCAATGTGGCCATCACGCAGCGGGTTCGATGAGTGCCATTCGTCGCGGTTGCAGACATGGTACCTCTCCTCCGTCTAGACAGCAGGTGTCGTGACGACACATAGGGTAGCGCCGGAGGCGTCCGGCTGGCCCAGCTCCCACTTCGCCAGAAAGCTCGCGGGCCGAGCGAGTTTTGCTTCCACGGCTAGACCATCCCGCCGGTGACCGAGAGGACGTGCCCGGTGATGTAGGAGGCGTCGTCGGAGGCCAAGAAGCGCACCGCCTTGGCGACCTCCTCCGGCTTGCCGACACGGCCCAGGGGAATGTGCTTGCGCACCTCGTCCACCTTCAGGTCCTTGATCATGTCGGTCTCGATGAAGCCCGGGGCCACCACGTTGACCCGGATGCCGTGCCCGGCGACCTCGGCCGCCAGCGAGCGGCAGGCGCCGATGACCCCGGACTTGGCCGCCGAGTAGTTGACCTGGCCGGGGTTGCCCACCATCCCCGAGACCGAGGCGATGGTGACGATGGAGCCCTTCTTGCGCGCGACCATGCGCATCAGAAGCGGCCGGGTCACGTGGAAGAAGCCGTCGAGCGTGGTCGACAAGACCTTGTGCCAGTCCTTCTCCGGCATCAACGCGAACAGGCCGTCGGCGGTCACGCCGGCATTGTTGACCAGCACGTCCACCCACTTGTGGCGCTTGAGCAGCGCGGCGAGCGCGACC
>MHBL01000242.1 GCA_001803235.1 Lentisphaerae bacterium RIFOXYA12_64_32 | reverse complement strand
TTAGACGCCAGCCCCGGTCAACCTTCGACCCTATCTCCACCCGCCACTGACGCATTACCATTAATTGAGTGAAGGACGCGACTTTCGAAGGGCGAGATGATATGGTCAAGTGGGATGCAGAAGCGTTTCAGGCTTCCGGTCCGCATCTGCTTCGGCGGCAACCACGCGGTTCGATGCCGATTTCTGAAGCAGCGCAAATCAGGAGGACTTTGCATGAGAGCAATTCGGTTCATTCTGGCACTGATTCCGTTGCTGGCGGTGTCGGTGGTTTCGGCGGCGGAGCGGACGTTCACCATTGACCCGGTGCACTCGACGGTGACCTTCCGCATTCGCCACCTGTACACGACGTTCAATGGTCGCTTCAACGTCTTCTCCGGAACCATTCGTGGGGATGTGGACAAGCCGGAGACATTGCGGGTTGACGCCGAGGTCGACGTCACCAGCATCGACACGGCCAATGCGGACCGCGACAAGCACTTGCGCGCCCCGGATTTCTTCAATGTCGCCAAGTTCGCGACCGCGCGGTTCTCCAGCTCGGAGACGAAGCTCGTCGACAAGAGTAACGCGCATGTGACCGGTGCCTTTGAGCTCCTGGGCAAGTCGCAGCCGGTCACATTCACCGTGGCTTACCTGGGCTCGGGTGTCGATCACCGCAAGGGTTTCCGGGCCGGATTCCACGCGACGGCGACCATCGACCGCACGGCGTTCGGCATGGGCTACAACATGACGTTGCCCAACGGCATCACGGTGCTGGGCACTGACGTGGAACTGGTTCTGGACATCGAGGCGGTGGAGGCGGCGGTTGCGGCTGTGGCCCCGGCCCCGCAGTTGACAGAGAAGCTTGAGGCGCTGAAGGAGAAGAACAAGGCGTCGTTGCCTCCGGAGACAGTCGCGGCCCTGGAGAAGGCCAAGGCCGAGATCTTGAGCCAGAAGGACATCGAGGGGTTGAAGGTTGGGGACAAAGCCCCCGATTTCAGTCTGCCGGACGCGAAAGGTCAGAAGGTCACGTTGTCCGAGGTCCTGAAGAAGGGACCGGTTGTGCTCGTGTTCTACCGCGGCGAGTGGTGTCCGTTCTGCAGTCTGCAACTGCGTGCGCTCGAGGTCGCGTTCCCCCAGATCAAGGAGTTGGGTGCGTCGCTGGTGGGAATCACCCCGCAGAAGCTGGATCCTGCCGACGCGGCGGCCGCCGCGCTGTCCTACCCGGTTGTTTCCGATGCGACCGGCGACACGCTGCGCGCCTACAAGCTGCTCTATCACGTGCCGGACGAGCTGAAGCAAGTCTTCCTCGAGCGGTACAAGATCGACCTGGCGAAGTACAACGGTGAAGGCCGCTGGGATCTCCCGGTCACCGCCACCTACATCATCGACGCCAGCGGCGTGGTACGGGCGGGCATGGTCGACCTGGACTACACCAAGCGCATGGAACCGGCCGACATCCTGAGCGCGCTCAAGGCCCTGCGGAAGTAGTGCCGAACGGCGGGCGGGACAGCAAGGCTGGAGCCATGCTGCTACTTTGCGGAACGCCATCTTGCGGCACATGCGTGACGCCGGGTTTCCCGAACTGTCATGCCTGCGCCAGGGCCTGGTCCAGGTCCTGGAGCAAGTCGGCGGCTGACTCGAGTCCGACCGACAGCCGCACCAGTCCGGCGGTGATGCCGCGGGCGGCGCGTTCCTTCTCCGGCATGGCGGCATGCGACATGGTGGCGGGGTAGGAGAGGATGCTTTCCACGCCGCCGAGACTGACCCCGACGAGGGGGAGTTTGACCTGTTTCATCAGGTTCACGGCCTGGGGCCCGGTCTCGAGTTCGAACGAGACGACCGCGCCGCCCCCCGACGCCTGGCGCAGGTGCACCTCGCGGCCTGGGTGCCCGGACAACGACGGGTAGTATACCTTTTTCACTTCCTTGCGTGCCTGCAGCCAGTCCGCGATCAAGGCGGCACTCTCCTGCTGACGGCGCAGGCGCACGTCCAGCGTTTTCAGGCCACGCAGCGTCAACCATGAGTCTTGTGGGCCGAGGATGGCGCCGAACGCATTCTGCACGTGCCGTACGCGTCGCCCGAGTTCGGCGTCCTTGACCACGGCCAGGCCGGCGATGAGGTCACTATGGCCGCCGATGAACTTGGTGGCACTGTGCACCACGACGTCAAAGCCCAGTTCCAGGGGGCGCTGCAGCGCGGGCGACATGAAGGTGTTGTCGGTGAGCGCCAGCAGCCCGTGGTCGTGTGCGATCTGCGCCACGGCAGCCAGGTCGGTGATCTTGAGGGTGGGGTTCGAGGGGGTTTCGATAAAGATGGCTTTGGTCTTCGGCGTGATGGCGGCGCGGACCTGGTCCAGGTCTGTGCTGTCCACGAAGGTGGTTGCCAGGCCCCAGCGCTGGAAGACGGTTGTCAGGATGCGGTAGGTGCCGCCATAGATGTCCTCGCCGACCACCAGGTGATCGCCTGTCTGAAAGGTCATCATGACCGAGGCGGTTGCCGCCATGCCCGAGGCGAACGCAAACCCGCGCGAACCGCCCTCCAACCCGGCGATGGCGATTTCCAGCGCTTCCCGGGTGGGGTTGTCGCTGCGCGCGTAGTCGTAGCGGCCCAAGTGTTCCGGGTCGTTCTGGTGGAAGGTGGAGACCTGGTAGATCGGAATGCTCGATGCGCCGGTGTACGGGTCGCGGTCCCTGCCAGGATGGATCAGCCGGGTTGAGAAATCGTGTTTGCTCATTCGAGAACGCGCTCCAGGTCTTGCCGCAGGTCGTCCACGTTCTCGATGCCCACGGACAGGCGCAGCAGGCGGTTGTTGATGCCCAGGCGCTCGCGGATGTCGGGGGCAATGTCCGCGTGCGTCTGCACGGCCGGAAAGGTAATCAGCGACTGCACGCCGCCGAGGCTTTCCGCGAACATGAAGACGGAGACCCCGGCGAGAATGTCCGGGACCTGCGCCGGGTCGGCGACTTCAAAGGCCACCATGGCGCCGAAGCCGGACGCCTGCTGGCGCAGCCGTTCATGTCCGGGGTGCGTCGGCAACCCGGGATAGAAGACTCGGGCCACGCGTGGGTGCCGGGCCAGCCATTCGGCGAGGGTCAACGCGCTCCGTTCCTGCCTTGCCAAGCGCAACGGCAGGGTTTTCAGGCCGCGCAGCAGCAGCCATGAGTCCTGCGGGCCGAGGATGGCGCCGGCGGCATTCTGGAGGAAGGCGATTTTTGCGGCGAGTTCCGGCCGGTGGGTCGTTGCGACGCCGGCGATCACGTCGTCGTGTCCGCCCAGGTACTTGGTGGCGCTGTAGACGACCACGTCGGCACCCAGTTCCAGGGGGCGCTGGCGGCAGAAGGTCAGGAACGTGTTGTCCACAATGGTCAGGGCCCCGTGCTGCTTGGCCAGCGCCGCGATGGCCCGGATGTCGGCCACGTTCAGCAGCGGGTTGCTCGGGACTTCCAGGAAGACGGCGCTGGTCCTGGGCTCCAGCGCCTGGCGGACCTGTTCGAGGTCGGCAGTGTCCACGTACACCGCGTCGATGCCGTAAGGGCGGAGGAGTTTCTCGAACAGACGGAACGTGCCGCCGTACAAGTCCTCAGTGGCCACGATCCGGTCGCCGGGATGGAAGAGGCGCAGGACGGCATCCAGGGCCGCGAGGCCGGAGGCGAACGCGAAGGCGCGGGTGCCGTCACCGCCCTCGGCCTCCGCCAGGGTCTGCTCCAGCGCGGCGCGCGTCGGATTGCGGGTGCGCGAGTAGTCGAACCCGGTGCTGCGGCCCAGCCCCGGATGCCGGAACGTCGAACTGTGGTAAACGGGCATGGAGATCGCGCCGGTCTTCTCGTCCCAGCGCGATCCCGCCTGGGCCAGAATAGTATCCAAGTTCAGCACGTTGACATCTCCACGGCAGATCGATGCAAGAGCAGAACACATGGCGCCGGCAAGGCCAGCGAGTGGATGGCCCCGCCCCCCGCCCACGATGAGTGCGGGCCGATTCACGCTCGAACCGGTGAGCGCTGCGGGCGCTCACCGTACGTTGGGGAAGTATACGTTGAGAGATCGCAGCCGCAAGTTGCCGGCCGGAGCTTTGGTCATGCGTCCGTCAAGGTGGGCGCCGTTCCCATGTTCCTCGCGGGTTGCGATGGAGTGGCCGGCGCGGTCGCGGATCCTGAGCCTGTCGAAGGGCTCGCTCCGGCGGTTGCGGGACCGACGTGTCCCGGCGAAGTGGTCGCGCGAAGCCGGAGCCGGTCCCGCAACTTTGCTGAAACGACCCGGGCGGACGGTGAGTAACGCCCTCACATGATCGAGCGCGTTCGCCCGGGAGCCGCTGACGCATGGCACTCCCCGAACGGGGCGTGTTGTCATCCATCCTGCCGTCCGGTATGGTACCGACCCCATGGACACGACACAGCAGGACCCCATACGGCATTGGTTTGCCGACTACGCGCAGGGCTTTGCGGACGCGGACGGACGCCTGCCGGCCATGCAACAACTCAAGTACGACCACAGCCTGAAGGTGGCAGCCAACGCGCGGTTCATGGCGACGCGCATGGCCTGGGCGCCGGAGGAGGTCCGGATCGGTGATACCGCAGGCTTGCTGCACGACGTGGGCCGGTTCACACAGTATGCCGAATTTCGGACGTTCAGTGACGCGATCTCCGTGAATCACGCCGAGCGCGGCTACGAGGTGTTGAGGCAATCGGCCGTCCTCAGTCGGCTCGGAGACGACTGCCAGCGCGCCATCGAGGTGGCGGTGCGGTTTCACAACCGCCCGCGTGTTCCCGCCGATCTTGCCGAGGCGAGTCGGCGACTCCTTCTCCTGGTGCGTGATGCTGACAAACTGGACATCTTCGAGATCCTGGACGATGCCGTGCGCAATGACAAAGTGGGGCTCTACCCGGAGATCGCCTTGCACGTTGACCTGAAGGGCGCCCCCACCGCAGCCATCATCGCCGCCGTGCAAGCCCGCGAACCTGTCCCGTATCATGCGGTCAAGTCTTTGGCCGACTTCTTTGTCATGCAGATGAACTGGATGTACGACCTCAACTACCCGGCGGCACTGGAACTGGTTCACGAGCGGGATGTCGTGCGCCGGTTAGGTGAACACCTGGCGCCTTACCCGGAAGTGAGCAGTCTGGTCGAGGCCGCGACCGCATATGTCCGGGTCCGGGGCGGTGGGGAAGGGTGACTGAGGTGTGTGGGTGTGTGGGTGTGTGGGTGTGTGGGTGTGTGGGTGTGTGGGTGTGTGGGTGTGTGGGTACACACCCCGGCGTGTGTCGGCAGAGACCGCGACCCGGTCGCGCGATGGATCAGAGCGCCTTGTTGACGGCGCCCCCTTCAGCGGGTTTGTCCCCGCCTCCGTCGCCGGGAGCGGCTGCGTCATCGTTCAGGCCGAGTTGCTTCACGGCCAACTTCTTGACGAGTGCGTTCTTGTTGCCGGTAATCCTACCCAGGACTGTGGCGGTCTTGCCGTCCATGTCGGCCGTCAGGGCAGGAGTGTCCTTGCCCATCAACAGGTTGTACTTGCTGCCGTCTTCAGTCTGCAACTCGGCGGTGAGCCGGCCGCCTTTTCCGGTGACGGCCAGCTTGCCGGTCACCGTCACAAGTTCTTCCGTCTTGGCCTTCTCGTCTTTGGCGCCCTTTTCGCCTTCCCCCTTGTGGCCTTTCTTCTCTTTGGCGAAAGCGTCCGTTGCGAAGATCAATGACGCCGAAACAACTACCGCGCTCACCCACCGCACGATCGACGATGTTCTCACGCTTTTTGCCCTCCTGCTGACCAAACTGTTTCCTGGACCCGTCAGAACTCATCGGTCCCGTGCTGACCTGCAGGGCCAGGGGACGCTGCAAACCGAAATGGACGTCAATATGCTCAATATGCGACCGAATCGGCGCAGCGCAAGATGCGGCTTACACCGAAACTTCGACCGCGAGTTCGAGTAAAGTACGGTTCAGAGGTGGCCGGCTCCCGAACCGGCCCGCGAACCCAGGGGGAACCAGACACTGTTGCCGCTCCGCGAGTGTGTGAGCCGCAGAATCCAGTCGCTCTCAAAGCGCGCATTCAGCAAAAACGCGCAACAATGAGCAAAAATGGCGGTTGCGGTGATTGCTTTCGCGCAAAACAGGGGTACAGTGTGATTGAACTTGACACGATAAAGGATCGGGTTCGACGTATGGCGGAACATCGGCTTCTCACGGCGGAACGCGAGCAGAAGATCCTCGAGTTGCTGGGCCAGTCACGGGTGATGACGGTTGCCGGGCTGAGCGAGGCACTGGCGGTTTCGGAGGCGACGGTCCGGCGTGATCTCCAGAGCATGCACGAGCGCAAGCTCTTGCAGCGCGTGCGCGGCGGCGCGGCGTTTCAAGGTCTGACGCGCCAGGAGCCGCTGTTTGCCGACAAGGAAGAGCAGCAGACCGAGGCCAAGCGCCGGATTGCCCTCAAGGCTTTGGAGTTGGTGGATGACCATGATGTTGTCTACCTTGACGGCGGCAGTACGGTTCTGGCGCTGGCGCGGTTGCTGGAGGGGCGTCAAGGGTTGACGGTGGTGACCAATTCAATGATGGCTGCGGCGGAGTTGATGAATTCACGGCACCGTTTGATCCTGGTGGGCGGCGAGTTCCGGGCGCGCAGCCGCACCTTGGTCGGGCCGCTCACGGCGCCCGTGATTCAGAGCTTGAATGTGGACAAGGCCTTCATGGGCACGATCGGGTTCAGCATCCCCGACGGGATGACCACGACCGACCCGAGCGAGGCCTTCACCAAGGAGCAGATTCTCAAGCGCGCAACCCAGGTGGTCTTGCTGGTGGACAGCAGCAAACTGGGGGTGCCGTCGTTTGCGCGCAGCGGCACGATTGGTGATATCGACGTTCTGGTGACCAATCGTATTAGCGAGCAGATGCTGCGAGACGTGGACAGTCTCGGGGTTCGGGTGATCTTGGCCGGCGAGTAGCGGCGGTTGCGGTGATGGCGACGTTAACCAGGCATGGGCTGAATCTCTATGGAATCAGAGACAGAAAGGCAGATTTGACATGGCAACACCCGTTCAGATGCCGAAGCAGGGGAACACGGTCGAGGAGTGCGTCATCACCACGTGGCGCAAGAAGAAGGGCGACACGGTGGCTGAGGGGGAAGTAATGGCGGATATCGAGACGGACAAAGCGACGTTCGAATTGCAGGCCCCGGCGAGCGGGCAGGTGCTGGAGCTGTTTTTCAACGAGGGGGACTTGGTCGCCGTTCTGAAGAACATCGCGGTCATCGGTCAGCCTGGCGAGAGTGTGGATGCATTCCGGCCCGACGGTGCGGTGGCGGCAGCGGCTCCGGTCGCCACGACGTCCACGCCGGCCGCGGCGCCCTTGGCGGTGGCGGCGGCTGCGTCTGCGGCAACTCCGGCGCCAGTGGCGGCGGAGGGGCCGGCGGCGCCCTTGAGTCCGCGCGCCAAGCGGTTTGTCGCTGAGCACCCGTTCCAGATGGGGGCAATTGCCGGCTCGGGTGCAGGCGGCCGAATCATCGAGAAGGACGTGACGGCGGCGTATCAGCAGTCGGCGCGCCTGTCGCCGGTGGCGGCGCAGATGGCGGCCGCGGGCGTGGCAACACCAGCGGCGGGTACGGGGATTGGCGGCATGGTGCGGAGCGGCGACATGGGCAAGGCGGCTGCACCGGCGGCGGCGAAGCCGGTCGACGCGCCTGCGCCGGCTGCACCTGCGGCCGAGGTTGAGATCAAGCCGTTGAGCAACATCCGCAAGATCATTGCCCAGCGCATGCACGAGTCGCTGGCCACGACGGCGCAGTTCACGCTGTTCAGCGACGCTGACGCGACCTGCATTCTGAACCTGCGCAAGCGCATCAAGGCCGGGCTGGAGAAGAAGATGGACGTCGGCGATATCAATATCACCGACATGGTCGTGTATGCCACGATTTTGGCGCTGAAACAATACCCCGCGCTCAACGCGACCTTCATCGACGGCAAGGTTCACCAGTACAAGCCGGTGCACATGGCGGTGGCGTGCGACACGCCGCGTGGGCTGATGGTCCCGGTGATCTTCAATAGCGACAGCATGACGTTGCGCCAAGTCGCGGGGAAGATCAAGGAATACGTGACGGCGGCCAATGCGGGCACGATCAACCCGGACCTGTTGAACGGGGGGAGTTTCACCGTGTCCAGTATCGGCGCCATGGGCGTGCGCAACTTCACGCCGGTGCTGAACTGGCCGCAGGTCGCGATCCTGGGTGTGGGCGCCAGCGAACTGAAACCGGTGCGGCGTGGTGACGAGGTGGTCTTTGTCGACTACCTCAACCTGTCGTTGACGATCAATCACCAGATCATCGACGGTGCGCCGGGCGCGCGGTTCCTGCAGACGCTGCGGAACATCATCGAGAACTTCGACATGTACTGCGTGGCGCGGTGAAGCACGGAGCACGGAGCACGGAGCACGGAGCACGGAGCACGGAGCACGGAGCAAGAGAGACGCGGAACGGGTTGATGTGCGGCTTGGCTGGAGCGCCCGCGTCCTCGCGGGCAACCCATCATCGACAGGTGTGCAGGTGCGTGAAACGCGGAGTTCGTACCCTGATTGTGGACTCGAAGCAGACACGAGGCGTGATACACCGACAAGAGAGTGAGGATTGACGATGTACGACTTGATGGTCATCGGAGCGGGTCCGGGCGGGTATGAGGCGGCGGCGTATGCCGCGAAGCTCGGAAAGAAAGTCGCGCTGTTCGAGAAGAAGGCGCTCGGCGGCACGTGCCTTAACGTCGGTTGCATCCCGACCAAAACGCTGTTGCGTTCGGCCCGTGCCTACTTGGACTGCAAGGAAGCCGGCTTGTACGGCGTCGAGGTTGGCGCGCCCAAGTTCGACATGAAGAAGGTCCAGGAGCGCAAGCGGAAGGTCGTCAGCACCCTGACCAAAGGCGTCGGGGGCATGCTCAAGAAGAGCGGGGTGGAAGTCATTACCGCGGAGGCCAAGCTGGCCGGGCGCGGGAAAGTCGCGGCCGGCGACAAGGTGTACGACGGCCAGAACATCCTGATCGCGACCGGGTCGGTCCCGGCCGTGCCGCCGATTCCGGGGCTGAACTCCGAGTCGGTGCTCGATTCGACGTCCATCCTGGAACTGCAGGAGATTCCGGCGGCGCTGGTGATCATCGGCGGCGGGGTGATCGGGTTGGAGTTTGCCTGCTTCTTCGCCGAACTCGGCACCAAGGTGACCATTGTCGAAATGCTGCCGCGCATTGCGCCGGTGATCGATTCGGACATCGCCGCGCGTCTCATGACCGAACTGAAGAAGATGGGGGTGGTGTTCCACCTCAACTGCAAAGTCACGAAGGTGGAAGGGCGCAAGCTGACGTTCAAGGATGACAAGGGCGCGGACCAGACGGTCGAGGGCACGTACATCCTCAATTCGACCGGGCGCGCGCCGGTGCTCAAGGGCGTGGGGCTTGAGGATGCGGGCGTGGACACGGCCAGGACCGGGATCAAGACGGACGAGTTCGGGCGCACCAACGTCCCCGGCGTCTGGGCCTGCGGCGATGTCACCGGGCGCTGCCTGCTGGCGCACTCCGCAACCCGCGAAGGTATCGTGGCGGTCAACAACATGTTCGGCAAGCCGGACCGGATGCGGTTCGATGCCATACCGTCGGTGATCTACACGCACCCGGAAGTGGCGAATGTCGGCCCGACCGAGGACAAGCTTAAGGAGATGGGCATTGCGTATCGCAAGGCGGTCGTGCCCATGGCGATCGCGGGCCGGTTCATGGTCGAGTACGAGGGCCACGGCGGCACGCTGAAGGTCATGGTTGGCGAGAAGTATAACCAGGTCCTGGCTGTGCACATGATCGGCGGCGCCTGCGGCGAGTTCGTCGCCACGGCCGCGGCCATGGTCGAACTGGAACTGCGCGTCGATGACGTGCGCGAAATCGTCTTCCCGCACCCCACCGTCTCGGAAGCACTCAAGGAAGCCATTTTGCACGTGTGAAGTAAGGGCTGAGGGCTGAAAGCTGAGGGAAGAAAGAAGAGCATACCAGCCCCAACCCCTGAAACCTTGAACCTCTTAACCTTGGAACCACCGAACACATAGGAGTCCCCCATGACAAAAGCCCTGGAAATCCACCCCGAGAAGGTTTTCGCGTCCGGCAAGATCACGTTCAAGGACATTCCGATCAATGCGTATGCGAAGACCGTCGAGGAGGAGAAGAAGAACTTCTCTTACGACGACTTTCTGGCGATTTACCATGACATGTGCGTCTGCCGCGAGTTTGAGAGCATCATCAGCAGCCTCAAGCTGACGGGCAAGTACAAGGACATCGAGTACAACCACGCCGGTCCGGCGCATTTGTCGATGGGGCAGGAAGCGGCGGCGGTAGGGCAGGCGTACACGCTGAGCGTCGAGGACTGGATCCTGGGTTCGCACCGCAGCCACAGCGAGATTCTCGCCAAGGGTTTGTCGGCAATCCGCCAGCTCGACGACGACACGCTAATGAAGACCATGAAAGAGTTCTTCGGTGGCGTCACGCTGAAGGTGGTAGAGAAGGGGCACGAGGGAACGGTGAAGGAATTGGCGCGCAAGTTCCTGATCTACGGCGCCTACGCCGAGATCTTCGCGCGGATCGCCGGATTCAACAAGGGCTGGGGCGGCTCGATGCACGCGTTCTTCACGCCGTTCGGCGTGTTCCCGAACAACGCCATTGTCGGCGGTTCCGGCTCGATCGCCCCTGGCGTGGCGCTGTACAAGGCGGTGAACCACAAGTCCGGCATCGTCGTGTGCAACATTGGTGACGCATCGTTCGGTTGCGGGCCGGTGTGGGAAGGCATCTGCTTCTCGACCATGGAGCAGTTCCGTACGCTGTGGGACAAGGATCACCGGGGCGGGTTGCCGCTCATCTACAACTGCATGAACAATCACTACGGCATGGGCGGCCAGCCGTGCGGCGAGACCATGGGCTTCAAATTCCTGGCGCGGTTGGGCGCGGGGATCAACCCGGATCAGATGCATGCCGAGCGCATCAACGGCTACGACCCGCTGGCGGTGATCGACGCCATGCGCCGCAAGAAGGAGATTCTCAAGCAGGGCCTCGGGCCGGTGCTGCTCGATGTCGTCACCTACCGGCTCAGCGGCCACTCGCCGTCGGACGCGTCCAGCTACCGGACCAAGGAGGAGTTGGAGCGGTTCCTGCAGGCGGACGCCATCCCTGCTTTCGCCAAGAAGTTGGCGGACAGCAAGGTTGCGCCGGCGAAGAAGCTCGAAGGCCTGAAGGGTAAGGTTGACGAGATGGTCTTCGGGATGTTCAAGACGGCGATGGACCTGACCACGTCGCCGCGCGAGACGCTCGATTCGATGTTCTGCGACACGGTCATGTTCTCGAACCAGAAGGTCGAGAAGTTCGACGACCGCGCACCGGAAGTGAACCACCCGCTGGCCGAAAATCCGCGTGTCAAGCAGATCGCCGGCAAGGCGCGCTACGCCTACGACGCCAACGGCAAGCTGTTGTCCGACATGAAGGTCTACAGCATCCGTGACGCCCTTTTCGAGGCCATCATGCACCGGTACTACATCGACCCGACGCTGGTGGCGTTCGGCGAGGAGAACCGCGACTGGGGCGGCGCGTTTGCCGTGTACCGCGGCATGACCGAGGCGCTGCCCTACCACCGCTTGTTCAACTCGCCGATTTCCGAGGCAGCCATTGTCGGGGCGGCCGTGGGGTATGCGATGGCTGGCGGTCGCGCCATTGCCGAGTTGATGTACTGCGACTTCATGGGCCGCGCGGGTGACGAGATATTCAACCAGCTCTCGAAGTGGCAGGCTATGTCCGGTGGGATCCTGAAGATGCCGGTCGTGTTGCGCATTTCGGTCGGCGCCAAGTACGGGGCGCAGCACTCGCAGGACTGGTCCGCGCTGGTGAATCACATCCCGGGCCTGAAGGTCGTGTACCCGGTGACGCCGTACGACGCCAAGGGCATGATGAATGCGGCGCTGATCGGCACCGACCCGGTGATCTTCCTCGAGAGCCAGGGCATTTACGGGTACGGCGAGATGTTCGTCAAGACCGGCGTGCCCGAGGGGTACTACGAGGTCGACCTGTCCGACCCGTCGGTGAAGAAGACCGGCAACGACCTGACCATCATCACGTTGGGACCGACGCTGTACAAGGCGCTCAAGGTCGCGGAGACGCTCGAGAAGGACTACGGCATTTCGACCGAGGTCATCGACCTGCGCACCGTGAATCCGCTGAACTACGACAAGCTCGTCGAGTCGGTGAACAAGACGGGCAAGGTCCTGCTCGCGTCCGAAGCGGTCGAGCGCGGCAACGTCATGCACAACGTTGCGGCGAACCTGACGCAGATGGCGTTCGACAGCCTCGATGCCCCGCCCGTGGTGTTGGGCTCGCGCAACTGGGTCACGCCGGGCGCGGAGATGGAAGCCATGTTCTTCCCGCAGGCAAGCTGGTTCCTGGACACGATCCACGAGCGCATCATGCCGCTGAAAGGCTACACGCCGGTCGGGAACCGAACCCTCGGCGAACTCAAGCGCCGCAGCCGCCTCGGGGTGTGACCATGGGGTGCGAGGGACGGTGGATGGTGGAAGGTTGAGGGCTGGCGAAATCCTGCCTGGCGGTTGCCGACCCGTGCATGGTGACCGCCGGGCCTCCCGACCCGGCGGCGGAGCCCGGTACTACCGACCTTCTGTTCGGTGTGTTCCGGGAAGTGGCGGGACCGTCTCGGTGTCTGGTAGCACTTGGGGAATGCCCCAGCCCCGGCGGCCTGGGGCCCCCCTTGATCATCGGCTCTCTCGCACCTTCCCCTGACGGTGGTTGCGTATGGAAGGGCACGGCGACGCCACGACGCGTGGGATGTCGACGCCTACTCCTTGGGGATAAGGCGATAGCCCACGCCGGGTTCCGTGATGAAGATCTCCGGCTCGGAAGGAACCACTTCAAGTTTCTCCCGCAGGTTCGCCATATAGACGCGGAGATAGTGAGTCCGCCCAACGCAGGTCGGTCCCCACACCTCGCGCAGGATCTGCCGGTGCGTTAACACCTTGCCGGCATGCCGTACCAGTAGGCGCAGCAGAGCATACTCCGTCGCCGTCAACCTCACCTCCTGTCCCTTGACGGTGACACGTCGGGCCGAGAGATCGACTTCAAGGTCGCCGGTCCGGAAGATGACGGTTTCGGACGCCGGTTGGGCATGCCGCAGTGCGACGCGCAGGCGGGCAAGGAGTTCGCCGGTGCTGAACGGCTTGGTTACGTAGTCGTCGGCGCCGTTGTCCAAGGCAACGATCTTGTCCTCGTCGCGATCGCGCACCGAGAGGACGACGATCGGCACACGGCTCCACTCCCGCAGGCGTTTGAGTACGGTCACCCCGTCGAGATCCGGGAGCCCGAGATCGAGGATGATCACGTCTGGACGGCGTGAGGCGGCCTCGACCAGGCCGTCCTGTCCCTTCGCGGCCTCCAGCATGCGGTAGCCGTTGGCCTCGAGCGTGATGCGCAGCAGACGCCGAATCTGGTCCTCGTCGTCGATAACCAGCACCACCGGAATGTTGGCGGTTGTGTCGCTCATGATTCGGGCGGGTCCCCGAGGGGCATGGTGATCGTGAAGGCGGCGCCGCCCCCGACGCGATTTGCGACCCTGACGCTCCCGCCTTGCGCCTCGACGAATCCCTTGACGATGGACAGCCCCAGTCCTGTCCCGCCCGCCGGCGTACCTGGCGCACGGTAGAGCTTGTCGAATATACGGGGTAGGGCCTCGGCCGGCAACCCTCGGCCGCGGTCGGCAACTGTCAGCACGAGTTCATTTTCCTGCGCGGCGGCGCCGATCTGTACGGGTGTGCCTGGCGGCGTGTGTGTGCCTGCGTTCAAGAGTAGGTTCACTAGCGCCTGCTCCATTAGCCGGAAGTCCATCTTCACCAACGGCAGGCCCGGTGGTGCGGCGACGTCTACCGTGTGTACCTCCAAGTCTTTCGCGACGCGCTTCAGCGCGACGTGGATCAGGTCAGTCACATCGCACCAGTCGAGTTTCGGGCTCACGTGCCCGGACTCGAGTCGTGTCATATCGAGGATGTTGCCCACGAGGCGGTTCAGCCGGTCCGTTGCCTGCGCGATCTCGCCAGCCAAGGCCCGTTGCGCCGTCGTGGTCTGGGCCTCTTGCAGGGCACTGGCGGCGCTCTGAATGGCGGCGATGGGCGTGTGCAGCTCGTGCGAAACCGAGTTGAGCAGCGTCTGGGCTAACTGCTCCGAATGTGCGAGGATGCGAGCGGTAGCCTCGGCCTCATGCAACCGCTGCCGGTCGAGCACCAACGCGATGTGTCGGACGAAGGCATCCAGCAGGTTGCGCTGTTCGAGCGTGGGCGGGGTGGACTGCTGCCAGTCCAGACGCAGGATGCCCAGGACGGCGCCCGTGGTGCGCAGCGGCACGTACATTGCTTCAGCCATGGGCAGCGTGTCGGTGAAACGCCCGGCAAGTGTGCCGTGTCCGAATGCCCATTGGGCGGTGCTGAGTTCCTTTTCCTCCAGCGCACCCCGCAGTACGCCGGCCGCGTCCGCCGACAGCAGCGTGGCCTTGGCGTTGAACACCCGTTCCACATTTCCCACCACCGCCCGCTCGATCTGCTCCCAGGTCGAGGCGTCGCCCAGTTCGAGCGTGAGCAGGTACAGCGCCGTGGCACGTTCCTCGCGGCGCCGGTCCATGCGCTCCTTGGCCCGAATGCGCGCGATCAACTGCCCCATCGCCAGGGCCACGACGAAGTACATCGCGAACATCATCACGTCTTCGAAGCTGCGGATGTAGAGCGTGAATCGCGGCGGCAGGAACATGAAGTTCCACAGCAGTGCCCCCAACGTTGCCGCGAGGAAGACCGGTCCGCGGCCCAGTCGCAGGGCCAATCCCACCACGACGAGCAGATAGATCAAGGCAACGCTGCGCGGGCCAACCAGCGGTGACAGCAGCAGGTTCACCAGGGTTACGGCGCTGACCGCCGCGAGTACCCAGGCGTACTGTGGCCACTCCGATTCCGCGGGCCAGCGCCACAGCGGCGGGCGCCTGGTCTCGGTTGTGGGTGTAGCGCGTACGATGTGCACATCGATGTTGCCGCTCTCGCGCACCAGGCGCGGCAGCAACGAGCCGCTGAGCAACGACCCCAGTACCGGGTGGTCCACCGGCTTGCCCACGACGATCTGGGTCACGTTCTGCGCCTGTGCGACCCGCAACAGACCGCGCACGATATCGTCATCCGTGGTGGTGCGCACTTCCGCGCCCAGTTCCCGGGCCAGGGACAGGTGGCGCGTCAGTCGCGTCTGCTCCTCTTCGGAGAGGGTTCGGGAGGTTTCCACATACGCTGCGATCCAGGTGCACTCGAGGCTGTCGGCCAGGCGTCGGGTCCAGCGTACCATCTGCTCGGAGAACGGGCTGGGACTCACGGCGACCAGGAGCCGGTGCCCGGTCTTCCAGGGGCCGGCGATCTGCCGCGCCTGCATGTAGTCACGAACGTCCTGCCCCACCCGCTCGGCCGCCACCCGCAGCGCCATTTCTCGCAAAGCGGTCAGATTCCCCTCGCGGAAGAAGTTTTGCGCGGCGACGTCAGCGCGCTCAGGGATGTAGACCTTGCCCTCGTCGAGCCGCTTGAGCAGGTCTTCGGGCGACAGGTCGACCAGCTCGATCTCCGCGGCGTCCAGCATGCTGTCGGGTACGGTCTCGTGGATGGTTGCCCCCGAGATCTCCCGCACCGTATCGGCACGGCTGGCGACGTGCTGGACGTTGAGCGTGGTGCAAACGTCGATTCCAGCGTCGAGGAGTTCCTGGACGTCCTGGTACCGCTTGGGATGTCGTGAGCCGGGGGCATTGGTGTGCGCCAGTTCGTCGACCAGCGCGAGTTGCGGACGCCGCGCCAGCAGTGCGTCAAGGTCCATTTCGGTCAACGTTATGTCGCGGTACACCACCGGCAGGCGGGGGAGCCCCGGCAGGCCCACGGTCAGCGCGTCCGTCTCGGTGCGGCCGTGCGTCTCGACGTAGCCGATGACCACGTCGCGGCCCTCGGCGCGCTGCTTCTGCGCGGCTTCGAGCATGGCATAGGTCTTGCCCACGCCGGCGGCCATGCCGAGGAACACCTTCAACCGACCACGCGCGCGCTGCGTCGATTCCTTCTGAATCGCCGCCAGAAGCGTGTCGGGATCGGGTCTGTGGTCCTGGTCCATACTCATCAATGTAATGTGTCCAGCAAGAGATACAGCCGCACGATGTTCGCTCTCCGTTCAACCAGTTGACCGGACGGAGATAGTCTGTCTAACGACAAGGGAGACGGTGGCGGCGACGGCGTCCGCGACTTCGGGTGCCAGCGAGACTTGGCTGATCACCAAGGTTCCAATCGTCTTTCCCTGATCCTTCAAGGCCAAGCTGCGGACGTCAGGCCCTTCTTCGGCGATAACCTCCAGGACCGTACTCGGCGGATTGGGTGGCGTTCCCCCCGCTTGCGACGCCCGCGATGGCCGGATGCCCGAGGACACATGGCTCGCGGTGGCGGTTTCGCCAAAGAGGAAGATAGCACAGTAACCCAATTCACAGGCGTTTCTCAGCTCATGCGTGAGGCGCTCCAGAGTCAGGTCTTCGTCCCGAACCGCCAAGAGTGCCTCGGTGAATCGGGAAAGCCGCGACAGTTGGGTCTGCAGGTGGTCCGCTTCCACGGCGCGGTGGTGGACGGTGGCGGCAAAATGGCTCACCACAATCGCCGTGATGGTATAGGCAACAAACGAGACGCAGTCTTCCGGCGCCTCGATGTAAAACGTCCCGAAGGGCGGAAGGAAGAAATAATTCACCAGGAGTCCCGACCCCACCGCAGCGGCAATCCCACAGGCAAGATCGGCAAGGGCTGAGGTCGTGAGCACGACCAGCAGGTAAAGGAGCGCCACGGCAATGGCGTTGAGCCCAACCACGTTCTGGGCCGTCACGGTGATCAGCGCGAGCGTTGCCAGCGAGAGAAGAAGGGCGGTCAGCCGGTGTGTTTTCTTCTCTGTAATCATGGTTCAGCTCCTTCCTCGGATTCCGTACTCATAGCCTGTCCAATGCCAGGTTGAGGCACAGCACGTTCACGCGCGGCTCGCCGAGCACGCCGAACTGCGGCGGTTCGGTCAAAGCGGTGACCAGGCTCTCAAGACGGGCCCGGTGTTCGGGTGTCAGGCCGCGGGTGCGGGCGACCCGGTCCAGTTGCAGTCGCGCCGATTCCGGGCTGATGTGTGGGTCCAGGCCGCTGCCCGAGGCGCACAGCAGGTCGCCCGGGACGGGAGTATCGCCCGCCAGACCGCAGGCGGCGCGTACGGCGGCGGCGCGGTCCTGTGCCGTGGTTCGCAGCACGGCACTGGTCGGGCCCAGGTTGCTCGCTCCTGAGGGCACGGTTGCGAAGTCCGCGGCCGATGGGCGCGGCTGGAAATAGCGGGGCGAACCGAACTTCTGGGCAAGCAACTCCGAGCCGACGGAACTGCCCTCGTTCTGCACGAGGCTCCCGGCGGCCTGACGCGGGAAGACCGCCCGCGCCACGGCGGTGATCAGCAAGGGGTAAACGGCCCCGGTCAGGACCGTCAGTGCCGCCAGCAGGCGGAGAGCGGGTAGAATGGTGTCTTTCATGGCCCCATACCTTTCATACCCATCCCAGGGCAACCAGGGTCAAGTCGATGAGTTTGATGCCGACGAACGGCGCCACCAAACCGCCGCCGCCGTAGAGCAGCAGGTTGCGCCGCAGAACCGCGCTCGCGCCGACAGCCCGATAGCGGACCCCGCGCAGCGCCAGCGGAATGAGCGCAACGATGATCAGCGCGTTGAAGATCACGGCGCTGAGAATCGCGCTGTGGGGCGAGGCGAGGTGCATGATGTTGAGTGCCGCGAGGGGTCCGGGATGACCGCCTGCGGCATACAGTCCCACGAACATTGCGGGGAGGATGGCGAAGTATTTCGCCACGTCGTTGGCAATGCTGAACGTGGTGAGCGCGCCGCGCGTCATGAGGAGTTGTTTGCCGATCTCGACGATCTCGATGAGTTTGGTCGGGTTGCTGTCGAGGTCCACCATGTTGCCGGCTTCGCGCGCGGCCTGCGTGCCCGTATTCATGGCCACACCGACGTCGGCCTGGGCCAGGGCCGGTGCATCGTTGGTGCCGTCACCGGTCATGGCCACCAAGTGGCCGGTCGCCTGTTCGTCGCGGATCCGTTTCAGCTTCTGTTCGGGCGTGGCGTGGGCCATGAAATCGTCGACCCCGGCTTCCGCGGCAATGGCGGCGGCCGTCAACGCGTTGTCGCCGGTGATCATGACGGTGCGGATACCCATCTTGCGCAAGCGCGCAAACCGTTCCTGGATGCCGCCCTTGACCACATCCTTGAGTTGCACCACGCCCAGCACATCGCGGCCCTCGGTGACGACCAGTGGAGTGGCGCCCTGCCGTGCGATGTCTTCGACGGTGCGCTCGACGGCCTTGGGGAAGAGGCCGCCCAGGTCCTCGACGTACGCTCGCACCGCGTCGGCCGCACCCTTGCGAATACCGCGCGCGGGCCGTCCTGACGGGTTCAGGAAGTCGACACCGCTCATCTGGGTCTGCGCACTGAACGGGACGAACTCCGCGTGCGGTTCGGCCACCTCGCGGCCGCGCAGGTTGAACTGCGTCTTGGCCAGAACTACGATAGAGCGGCCCTCGGGCGTCTCGTCCGCCAGCGATGCCAGTTGCGCAACATCGGCGAGCCGCTCGGGGGCGACGCCGGGGGCGGGCAGGAAGGCCGTGGCCACGCGGTTGCCGAGCGTGATGGTGCCCGTCTTGTCCAGGAGCAGAACGTCGACGTCACCGGCCGCCTCGACGGCGCGACCGCTCATGGCCATGACGTTGCGCCGGATCATGCGGTCAATGCCGCTGATGCCGATGGCGCTGAGCAACCCGCCGATCGTGGTGGGGATCAGGCAGACCAGTAGCGACACCAGAACGGGCAGGCTGAGGTCGGCCGCGTGCGGTTGGCCGGCACTGGCCGCGCTGTACGCGCCGAACGCGGGCAGGGTGAACACGGCCAGGAGGAAGACCAGGGTCATGCCGAGGAGCAGCAGGCTGAGCGCGGTCTCGTTCGGCGTCTTCTGGCGTTTGGCGCCTTCGACCATGCCGATCATGCGGTCCAGGAATGTGTGCCCCGGTTCGGAGGTCACGCGGATGACGATGCGGTCGCTGATGACGCGGGTGCCGCCCGTGACCGCGCTGCGGTCGCCACCGCTCTCGCGAACGACCGGGGCTGATTCACCGGTGATGGCCGACTCGTCCACCATGGCGATCCCTTCGGTGACGTCGCCATCGGCCGGGATCACGTCGCTGGCCTCGCAGACCACGAGGTCGTCGCGCCGCAACTGGGTGGCCGGGACCTTCTCCTCGCGACCGTCGCGCCGCCGTCGTGCCAGCGCCTGAGTGCGTGCTTTGCGGAGGCTGTCGGCCTGGGCTTTGCCGCGGCCCTCCGCCATGGCCTCCGCAAAGTTGGCGAAGACCACCGTGAACCACAGCCACACGGTGATCTGGACATTGAACGGAGAAAAGGCGCCGGTCGCCAGATCGCGCAGTACGACCAGCGTGCACAGCGCCGCGCCGAGTTCGGTGACCAGCATGACCGGGTTGCGCCACTGCACCCGCGGATCGAGCTTGCGGAGCGACTCCAGTGCCGCCGGCCTCAGGAGGTGCGCGTCGAAGAGGGATGTGGGATGCTTGGCCATGGTGTTGCCTGCGTTCAGAATACCCGGCCCTGTTGCAGCAGCAGGTGCTCCAGGACCGGCCCCAGCGTCAGGACTGGGAGGAACGTCAACGCGCCGACGAGGAGCACAACCCCGATCAGCAGCACGACGAAGAGTGCGCCGTCCGTCGGAAACGTGCCGGGCGACGGCGGGGCGGTCTTTTTACCCGCCATGCTTCCGGCAATCGCGAGGGCGGGCACGATGGCCGCGAACCGTCCGATCAGCATCGCGATTCCGCCCAGGTAGTTGTAGAAACCTGTGTTGGCATTCAGCCCGGCGAAGGCGCTGCCGTTGTTATTGGCGGTCGAGGCGAACGCGTAGAGCACCTGGCTCAGGCCGTGCGGCCCGGGATTGCTGATGCTGGCCAGTCCCGCCGGGGTGAGCACGGCCAGAGCGGCAAAGACGAGTACGGTGGCGCACGGGGCGAGCACCGCCACCATGGCCAGGGTCACCTCGCGCGCCTCAACCTTCTTGCCCAGGTACTCCGGGGTGCGCCCGACCATCAGACCGGCCATGAATACGGTCAGCAGCATGAACATCAACATGCCGTAGAGGCCGGCGCCGACGCCGCCGAACACGACCTCGCCCAGCAGCATGTTCCCCAGCGCCACCAGTCCGGCGCCCGGCGAGAGGCTGTCGTGCATGGCGTTGACCGAGCCGTTCGACGCGGCGGTCGTGGCGGTCGCCCACAGCACGCTGTTGACGATACCGAAACGGGTCTCCTTGCCTTCCATGTTGCCCGTGTGGCCGGTCTCCGCCGTGAGTGCGACGGCAAAGCCGGAGAGGAACAGGATCAGCATGGCCGCGAAGATGGCCCAGCCCTGACGTCGCGACCCGACCATGCGGCCGTACGTGTACGTCAGCGCCGCCGGGATCAGCAGGATGGCGAACATCTCCAGGAAGTTCGTCAAGGGCGTCGGGTTCTCGAACGGGTGGGCGCTGTTGACGCCGAAGAACCCGCCGCCGTTCGTGCCGAGCTGTTTGATGGCGACCTGGGACGCGGCCGGGCCCAGCGGAATGAGCTGCTGGCCACCTTCGACCGTATGCACCATGATGTACGGCGCGAGTGTCTGGACAACTCCTTGCGCCACCAGTACGAGGGCCAGGCCTGACGACAACGGCAGCAATATGTAGAGCGTCGCCCGCACCAGGTCCGCCCAGAAGTTCCCGAGTGTCGTGCCGGAGCGTCGCGTCAGCCCGCGTGTCAGCGCCAGCAGTACGGCGATGCCCGTGGCGGCGCTCACGAAGTTCTGCACCGTCAAGCCCAGCATCTGCGTGAGGTAGCTCAGGGTCGCCTCGCCGGAGTAAGCCTGCCAGTTCGTGTTGGTGGTGAAACTGATGGCTGTGTTCAGGGCCAGGCCGAACGGGACCCCTGGCAGGTGCTGCGGGTTCAGCGGCAGCACTCCCTGCAGAAGTTGCAGTCCCAGCAGGGCGAGCAGGCCGAAGAGATTGAAGGCGAGCAACGCCCCGGCGTAGGTTGTCCAACGCATCTCCACCTGTGGATCGCAGCCTGCCAGCCGGTAGATACATCGCTCCACTGGGGCGAGCCAGCCGGTCAGACCAGCTCGCTCGCCGGTGAAGACCCGGGCCATGTACCCGCCCAACCAGGGCGTGCAGGCGATCAGCAAACCCAGGTAAAGCAGGACTTGAACTGTATCGAGGGTGGTCATGTGAGCCGAGTCCTCAACCGTCCCAACCAGCTTCTGCCAAGTCCTTGCATCCGTCACTGCGCCCCCGGATGATGTGGGCTTTTCCGCATCGTCAGTTCGGTCGCGCGTGGACCGGTGATCCACTAGTATGTGACAACCTCATGGCCAGAGCCGCCAGGCCGACGCCGTCAAGAGGTGCCGCAAACGCGTCAAAAAAACGTCAAGACCAGGTGGCCCCGGTGTCAAGATCGATGCAGATAGGCAGAGCGCGATCGTGGCCGACGGGGCGCGGTGTCAGAGCGTGGATGGTTGCAGGGCGCGTTTGGGAAATGGAACGTGCCTGCGGTACGGCGGAATGGCTCGCGGCCCCATCGAGCCACGGTCTCACGGCGTGGCCATATGGCATAGGCGTGGTGCGGAGGGTGACTCCCGCCGATCAACCCGGTCCTCAGGAGGAGTCGCGCGTGCCTGTCACGGCTGGACCGCGCCGGCAGACGAACGTCAGAACCCACCCGGTGTGGGGTATCGGGCGACGTAGACGGAGTACTTGGTGGCGGCCGCGCCCCAGTAGGGTGCGCCGTCCTTGATTGACCCCAATTGGCCGAGATCCGAGGTGACCACGAACGGGGCGGGGAATCTCAGCCAGGTGGTATGTCCGTCGGCGCAGGCAACCACGGCACCGCCGTTGTGGCGAGTCAGGCCCTTCACGCATTCGATCAGGCGCCAGACGGTCGGATCAGGCCAGTTGTTCTTGACCCAGTTGAAGTCGGATGCGGTCCAGTGATAGCTTCCGGCGTAGGCCGACTGGTCGGTGAAAAGGAGGTACGCGGCAGGCGCGTCCAGTTTCGAGATCGGCAGGGCGCGGCGCCCGAAGTCGTTTCCCGCGTCCGGGCCGCGCATGATCTGCCGGTTCCCGATGTAGCTCAGCCGGTACGGCGCGGTCGGGTACTTCGCGGTCTCGTCGGCGGGGCACACGTAACTCTCCGTGTTTTTGCCGAGGTGCGGTTCGAGCAGTTTGAACCACGTGTCGGGGTCGGCGGTGAAGATCGTCGTCGAGTAGCACCCGAACGAGAAGCACTCGTCGTTGTCGCCGACGTAGAGCATTTCGCCCACCGCAAGCTGCTTTTGATTGGCGACGCAGATGGCCTGCTTCGCCTTGTCCTTCGCCTTCGCCAGCGACGGCATCAGCAGCGACGCCAGAATGCCGATGATCGCGATCACGACCAGGAGTTCGATGAGGGTGAACCCGTGCCGCGTCTGTTCTATGGTTGACTGCCCCCTGCCGCCGTTGCCGCGGTGTATCATATTTGGCTTGCTCCCTACGTGAAATGCGTTCCGCGTGACGTGTGTCGATCTGACGCCATCGTCTCCCTGGGGACTCCCAGAGAGCAGAATCATCCCGGTGCCCGTGATTACCGTTCAAAATCCTTGGTCACAGCGAGCCGCCAGGTTTCCCCGTGATCGGCGGAGACCAGAGTCGTCGATTCGGTTGCGCCGGGAGTGTACATGGCCCAGGCATTGCGTTTCGGATCGAGCGGACCGGAATTCATGCCGTTCTTGTTGGCGCACATCTCGTCCTCCCGGTCGGGCCAGATGAAGGTGTAGAACTGGAACATGTCCCAGGACAACTGGGCCATGGCGCCGTCGCTGTAGTACGTCAGGAACAACCGGTCGGTCAGCGGGTCGTAGGTCATGCGATGCGACCACACTTTGTACATGTACTTGAACGGCTTGGCCAGGGTCCGTTCTTCCTCCCAGGGCTGCCCTGACGGTTTTCGATACAAGACCAGGCTGTTGTCGTATCTGAATGAAGTGCCGCGATGTACGCTGTACAGCGTATCGTCCCTGCCGCAGGTGAACGTGGCGTAGGAAAGCGCGCCCTGCCCATCAACCCCGCGCATGCCGGAGTGATCCGCCATCACGTACTCCGGGACTGTCCAGGCGGAAATGTCCCGGGGATTCACGCTGCGAGTGTAGACCGTCGGGTTGTGGTGCCCGTTGATGATCACGTGCAGGTAGCCCTTGCTGTCCATGGTCAGCGCGGGCCAGTTGTGGCCGTCGAGCGTGCTGCCGCCCGACCCCACATAGACCGGGTCGCTGACCGTGCGTGCCGCAATGTCATACGCAACCACGAACGTGGGAATCCCGTTCCTGCTGAACCCATACCATTCCCAGTGTGTTTTGCACTTGAAGACCATGGACAGTCCCGGATGCCCCTCGGGGATGGACGGCATCCCGCATTTTTCTGCGCTCTCGTGAGTCCAGCCCCAGTTGGCGGGATCTTTCAAGTCCTTGACCTCGCCTTTCTTGACCCGTTCCATGTATGCCTCCGGCGTTCCCATCCCCGTGTACTCCATTTTCGCATTGGCCGGCGGGAGCCAGCCGAAGACGATGTAGACCGTGCCGCCGCTGGTGATGGCCATGTTGCCATCACCGGAGTGAGCATTCGATATGATACAGTTCCGGGCATACAGGACAGGCTTGGGCAGGCTCAGTGTGCCGTTGGTCAGTTTCTCCGGTGCCAGGATGTACCCGGCCGGATCCGCGAAATCGCTGAGCAGGATGACCGGCGGCCGGTTCAGTGCGTCCGGGTTGTGTCCGTCGATTTTCTCGAAACTCGCCATGGCTTTGGGCAGAACGTAGGCCGTCCATGTCTTCATGCCGTCCTTGGAGTGCAGGAGCAGTGCCGTCCGGGTCTTCCAGCTGACCATTTCGCCCTGCGCGTTGAGGGCTTCGGCCCGCTGGATCACATAGGCGTCCCCATCCTTGTCGAAGCGGACCATCGGGTCTGCGCCCTGGTGGCCCCAGCAGTTGTACAGACCTGCCCAACCCTGCTTCTTCCCCCAGTTCACCAGCACGGACTTGATATCCGCCGTGACCCACTGTCCCTTGTCATCGAGCCACTGGATCGTCTCGCCCGCGTTGACGAATGCTTGCCCGGCGGGTGTGAAACTCGGATAGCCGGGGGTGAATCGCGGGAAGTAGCTGTACTCGGAACGTTCGGCCCGGAAGTAATACTGGTGGGCGATGGCGGGGAGTGGCGTGGTCATCGTGGACTCGGGGAACCGATGATTGAGGGGGTGCGCCGGATCTTCATACCGGATGGTATAGCGGAACGTGTCGGGCGAGTTGGCTTCTGCGGTCGATGGCACCATGGACGCCGCCTGGGCCGGCGCACTTGTGAGCAGGCGAATGCTGTCCATGTGCAGGACGGTGTAGGGATTGGGGTTGCGCCGGAAGATCTTGGTGAAGAAATAGATGCCGTCAACCTTGTTCCAGCCGGCCGGGGTCGCATGAGCCCGGAACGTGTCGAGCGGGAACCACAGCGTCTTCCAGCCGTCCCAGTCGATGACAAAATCCGCCAGGAAATAGTCCTTCCACAACGTCGCGTCGCTGTCGGAGAGAATGGCCAGGGTTACGATCTCGCCGGTCTTCACCTCAGAGTAGATCGACAACTCCACGCCCTTGCCGTTGCTCCAGTCGTGCGCCACGGTGTGCGTGGCCAGGGTTGGAAACCGGTGATGATCGCGCCAGACGCCGGAGGACTTTCCCGCCTTGACATGTTCGGAGGATAGCGTCAGTCCGCCTGCCAGTTCGGCATAGGAGGAGGGCTTGACTTCCCACCGGTGATCCCAGGTCTCGCTTGCCTCGCCCTTGCTGCAGCAGAGCCAGTCCGGCTCCACGGCTTTTCCCGCTTTGGTCTTCATCTCGAGCAGATCCACGGGCGCAGTCCTCCAGGCGCCGGCCGTTTCGAATAACACGGTTCGCAAGGCAGGCTGCGGCTGGGATTCTGCCACGGCCGGAGCGCCGCCGGACGCGGTGGGCTCTTGTTGCCGTGATGCAACGCTCCCGTCCTCATGCACGGTGCGCGTCTCCCGTGTGCTGCAGGAGATGAGGCCGATGATGAGAATCGAAAGCGCCGATCCCAGTCCAATCCACATGGACCTGTGTCCGGGGCTGTTGTGCATTAGAGGTGGCCCTTGGTAGGTTGCGCTTCGGTGCTCAAATCAGACATTCTCGGGGCAGCGTGCCGCAACGCACGTCGGCATTTTCGCCAGGCATTTCGGTGTGTATGAAGCGCTTGCCGGCTGTCCCGAGCGTGTGACCCTGTTTGACCGGGCGTCGGCGCGCACCCGGCGCCGTCGGGTGGTTGCCCCAGTCGCGGGCGTCACGCGTCGTCTCGGTCCCGGCGAACCCGCCGTAGATGCCCACGCCGGTCTTCAGTTGGAACGAGACGGCGCGCGGGTCGTCCGCAGCCCAAGGTTGCGTCGGTTTGTAGGTCCCGCCCGCGACCCAGATCTCGTCGCCGGAGCGCGATTTTGCCGTCGCGTCCTGGAGACTGAGGAAGGCGTCCGTCCACGACGTGCCGTCGTTCGCGCCGATGGCGTCGTGGCGGACGTAGATGGTCGATCCTCCCAGTGCCGTCACGGAGCAGCAAAGCAGAATGGCGCCGACAAGGCCGTGGAGTCGTCCCGCGACGCGGCAGGGACGAAACGTGGTCAAAGGACTCATACACTGAGGCCACACGAACATGGGTGGTTGTCCATCCCCCGATACTCTTTATTCTGACGCGTCGTACCATACTGTGCCCCCACGACAGGGTCAAACCTCCACGTCAGCCTTGGTCTGACGGATCAGGCGCGAGAATGGCACCCAAATATTGATACCGGTAATTGACTCGAGTGTCATTTACACGTATTGTAAAAGAATGCAAGCCCTTTCCGTTCAACAGAGCGTCGAGTTGTTCCACCTGCTTCTTCTCTCGTTCCTGGGGAAGAAGACTGACAAGAGCCGGTATGCCCTTAAGGGAGGCTGCAACCTGCGCTTTTTCTTCGGCAGTCCGAGGTATTCGGAAGACATGGACATTGATGTGGCCAATGTTCCCGTTCACGTGGTGCAGGACACGGTCGGAGGCATCCTGGACTCGAACCCTTTCCGCCAGGCGCTTCGGGTGTACCGCGTGGACGTCGAACACGTCACGGAGCACAAGCAATCCGAGACGACGCAGCGCTGGAAGCTGGGCCTGCTGACGCCCGGAACGGCGCAGGTCGTGCCCACGAAGGTCGAATTCTCCAGAAGGGGCTTGCGTGGGGGCGCGGTGCTTGGCAGCGTCAGCCCGACGTTGGTCCAAGGCTACGGGCTACCCCCTATCATGGCACCTCACTACCCCGGTGATGTCGCTCTGCTGCAGAAGATAGAAGCCCTGGCGACTCGGAGCGTTCCGCAGGCGCGCGACATTTTCGACCTGCATCTGCTGCTCTCAAGAGAACGCGCACAGGCGATTGGCTCGCTGAAGCCGGACGTGAAGGAAGCCGCCCGATTGCGTTCGCTGGATCTGTCATTCGACGACTTCAAAGGGCAAGTGTTGGCCTACCTGGATCCGAACGACCGTGCGGCCTATGATTCGCCGGCGGCTTGGGACGCGATGCAATTGAGCGTGCTCGAGATGCTGGAGGACGCGACATGAAGTCCATCGGCGCCTACCGGCAATTGCGCGAGGCCGATGTCGATGCGTTGGATACGGCGGATGCGGCAGCGCTGCTTGGAATCGAGGGCAGCCATGCCAGTCGAGTGCTGCAGCGCCTTTCCGAATCCGGGCAAATCGTGCGTCTGAAGCGCGGGGTGTGGGCCTTTCCGGACCGAGTCGACGCCTTGCGATTGCCCGAGTATCTGACCGCGCCGCTCCCCAGCTATGTTTCGTTGCAGAGTGCCCTGTTTCACCACGGCATGATTTCTCAGATTCCGCGTGTCGTCTACGCGGTCTCGCCGGCACGCACACGGCAGTGGGTCACGCCGCTGGGCACGGTTTCCGTGCACCACGTGGATCCTGCTTTCTTTGTTGGCTTCAGGCCCGTGGGCAATGGCGCGATCAAGATGGCCACACCAGAGAAGGCACTCCTGGATTGTCTCTACCTGAGTCCAGTGAAGTCGCGGCTATTCGTCAGTCTCCCCGAGGTGGAGTTGCCGAGAGCGTTCGACGTCCGGGAGGCACGGCGGCTGGTGAAGCGCATCCCATCGTCGCGACTGCGAACGATCGTCAGCCGAAGACTGGAGAGGATCCTGGAAGAGCAGCGGTTACGCAGCGGGGTGGGAACCGGGGCGTCGGCACGTGTCCGCAAGGCAACGCCGCGCGTCGCGCGCTGAAGCGTCGCTGCAACTTCCGTCTGAAGGGCGGGACTCAGACAAAAACGTCCGACCTGTGCGGGTAAACTTGGCCACGGCACCGTTCGTAGTGGTGTCGCAGTCCCGGCGGTTGTCCGCCGGGCAAGACACCATCTCCACGCCGCGCCGCCCCAACCACCGGATGGGCTCTTGGCGCTCCACTTCGTTCCGCGCACTGCGAGCCCACTACGAACAGGCGCATCCTGGCGTCCATGCTGGGCTTTTCTGTCTCAGGATTTACCCGCACGTGTCGAAAACGCCGTACCGATAGCCCGGCCCGAACGGGCGGTATCCCGCGTGGTGGCTTTGCCCCATTCCCACGCAAAGCACGGGTGTGCCTACGGTTCCGCGACCACCATGCCGTGGATATCGAGTTTCGGGACTGTGACGGTGAGACCGGCGTCGGTCGGTGTCGGAGTCAGGGCGACGTTGCCGGGGACGAGAGTGAAGCGTTTCAGAGCCGGGTCGCGGAACGTGACCTGGATGTCGTGGATCGGGATGACCTCGCGCCGGAGGTAGAGCGACTCGCTCGGGACGTTCTGGGAACGGCCGGTGGACGAGATGTCGTTGAGCAGGTGCACGACCAGGCGGTTGCCCTGAGCGTACGTCATGGTCTGCACGATGGCGGGGGCGGCGACTTCGACCGGCGGCGGCGCGGACGCGACCTCGCGCAGCGCCAATTCCATGATGCGGCCGAGGTAGTCGTGGCCGTAGCGGAAGAATGCCCAGGAAATGTCATACGGCAGATAGATGACCTTGCCCTTGCCGTAGGTCGACTCGACGAGCGCCACGTTGTTGGTCCGTGCCGTCTGGCCGGTCGCCTTGTCGTAGTGGGCGGTGGTCACGCGCAGCGGCGACGCGGGCACGCCATCTGGTTCGACGAGCAGCATGCGGCAGTGCAGGGGGATGTTCGGATCGTTCCGGTCCGCCGGTGTGGTGACACCCTTGGTGGCCAGGGTTGCGGCGACGACCGGGTCCTGGGCCCAGCGGAAGTCCGGCGGGAAGTAGAGGAACGCGTTGTGCACGGCGATCGGGTCCCAGCCGGCACGCATTTTCAGGTTGTCGAACGTCCCGGTCTTGCGCGCCTTCATGAGATCCGCCAGGCCGAAATTGTCGCGGGGCCGGGCGTGCTCGTCGTAGAGTGACGTTTCATAGGTAGTCACCAAACCGCCGCCGTTTTCGACGAACTTGCGGACCGTATCGAGCTCCTTGTCGGACATCGCGGCGCAGTTCGGCATGAACAGGACCTTGTACGGTTCGAGTTGTCCGAGTTCGAGTTCGCGGTCGGTGACCAGGGACACCGGCAGGTGTCGCTCGAGCATCGCCTGGTACGCGCCGTAGACGCCTTTCACGTAGCGCTCCTTCGGGTCATCGCGGCCGTACCAGAGTTCAGTCTTCTCGGACACGACCAGTCCGCACCACGGGTAGAGCGCGGCGCCGCGGAAGTACGCATCGCGTTCGGCAATTTCGCCCATGTATGTCTTCACGATGGCACGGTCGGGGGCGGACTGCGCCGGCACGCAACCGTTGGTCAGCATGGTCATGACACGAATGCGCGGTTCCAGGGGCAGGATCGATCGCCACCCGGGCATGCTGGGGCTGCTCCACATGAAGGCGCGGGTGCGCTTGCAGAGCCCGGCCAGATGCCAGTCCATGAAATTGTGCAGGGCCGGGGCCGCGAAGAACGACGGATCGACCACGTCGTACCACCCGGTCTCCTCCAGCAGGCCGTCGACCACGTCCGCGACGCGGATCGAGTTGCGGATGTTGTGGCCGTTCCGGTACACCCAGGCGTTCCACGTGTTGACGATCAGAACCGCCTCGGGATTGGCCGCCTTGATGGCACGGTTGAAGTCGAGCAGGGCCTCTTCGATGGACCGGTACTTGAAATCCACCCACTGTTGCCACAGCAGGCTGTCGAAGTCCTCCTTAACCGGCGGTCCCTCCCCGGTCAGGTCGCGGAACTTGCGCTTGCACGCGTCGCAGTAGCACTCGTCGGCCCGGGCGTGGAACATGTCGAAGAAGATGCCGTCGACCCCGACGTCGCGGACGAGTTCGACGATCCGGTCCCGGACCAGGGTGCGGTAGTCGGCGTTATTGGTGCAGTAGTAGACGGTGGGTTTCCCTTTCGCGTTCAGGCACTTCCAGTCCGGGTGCGCCTCGCCGACGGATTTCGGCTCGCGCTGGGCCCAGTAGTAGGTGATGTACTTGATCCCGTTCTTGTGACAGAGGTCCGTGACTTCGCGCGTGCCGTCCCGGTCCTTTTCCGTTGTCTCGAAGTTGCCGTTTGTAATGGGTTGCGGCTGGGTGCCGACGTATTCCACGTCATCGAGCAGCAGTTCGGCTGCGTCGCCGGTGATGAAGCAGGAAACCTGCAGCCACTTGACCTTGGCGCTCTTCGTGTAGTCGTAGTCGATGGTGACCTGATGCCATTGCCCGTCGCCGATGTGTTCCGGCGGGACTTGGATGCCGGTGCGTGATTCGCCGGTGTTCTCCAGCGGGTCTTTCGACATGGGAATCACGCCCAGCCACAGTTTCGCGTTCTTCGCACTCACGGCCTTGTACCAATAACAGACGCTGCCCTTGAGCAGGTCGAGCATGGCGTCCTGCCGACCGCTGCGCGGTTCCCAGTGCCGGTTGAGGTAGGTCTCCTTCCGGACGGGCGCGTGGACCAGTCGCAGGCAGCGTTGCCCGGCGTGCGCGCCGTCTTCCGCGCGGCCGCCGCCGCTTATCTGCCAGTCGATGAGTTTGCCCTTCATTTGCGGGTCGGGTGCGCCGTAGTTTCCGATCCACCCGAGTCCTTCCCACGTGTCGCCGCTGTGAGAGCGCGAGAAGAACATCTGCACTCCGGCCTCGGCCAGGTCGGGGATTACCTTGTCCGGCCAATCCTGGGCGCGCTGGATGTTCGACAGGTCTGTGTACGCCACGCGTGTGATGTCGAACAGCCACTTGGGCGTCGGCGGGGTGGAATCTTGGGCGCGCGCCAGGCCAGTCGTGAGGATCAGGCTGAGTGCGGTGACGAGGAGCGGGCAACGGTGCGTGGACGGGATGTTGGCCATCATGCTTGTTCCTTGCGTGCGGTCGGCAGCGGGGTCTGGCGGGATTTGTTCCCGCCAGGCAATGGGAAGATAGGCCAGTGGACGGCGAAATGCCAGCGTGGCGGGTGGATCACGGGGCGCCTGTCACTTTATGTTGCGCGCAACATAAGCTGACATGCGCCCCGTGCGGGCTCGAGTCCTCGAACCTTGCGGGTCGGAACGCTATAGTCTGATGAAATGCGGCTCAGCCGGACAGCAGGCGGGTGGCGTGACGCAGCCGGAGGACAGTGAAAACCATGGATGCAGTACGCTGGACGCGAACAGGGACGGGGCAGGGGATGCTGCCGGGCAAGTTGCGGCTGATTGACCAGACGCGGTTGCCGGGTGAGTTGGTCTACATCGAGACGGACGACCGCGACGAGATTGTCGACGCGATCAAGCGTTTGGTCGTGCGCGGCGCGCCGGCGATCGGCTGCGCGGCAGCACTCGGACTGACCGCGGTCTGCCAGCACAGTGGTGCGAAGTCCGCAACCGCGTTCCTCGCCGAGGTGCGTGAGCACGCCGCGGTGATCGGCGCGGCGCGCCCGACGGCGGTGAACCTTGCCTGGGCGGTGAACCGGTGCGTGCGGAAACTCGAGGCGGGCGCGGGGGACGAGGGGAGAGGGGAGAGGGTCGAGGGAAAGGGAACCGGAGCGGCGGCAGTCGCGGCGCTGAAAGACGCACTGGCCCGGGAGGCGCTGGCGATCCTGGATGAGGATATGGCGTTGTGCCGCGCTATCGGTGAGAATGGTGTGGCGCTGTTCGAGGGGCGCAAGGGCGTGGGCGTCCTGACGCACTGCAATGCCGGGGCGCTGGCCACGAGCGATTTCGGCACCGCCCTGGCACCGATCTACGCGGCGCAGGAGCGCGGCTTGGCGCCGCGCGTGTTCGCCGACGAGACGCGGCCCCTGCTGCAGGGCGCGCGGTTGACGGCGTGGGAGTTGCACCGCGCCGGTGTCGACGTGACCCTGATCTGCGACAATATGGCCGCGCAGGTGATGCGCGAGGGGCGCGTGCAAATGGTCATCGTCGGCGCGGACCGGATCGCCGCCAACGGTGACACGGCGAACAAGATCGGCACGTACGGGGTTGCGATCCTCGCACGGCACCATGGCATTCCGTTCTACGTCGCCGCACCGTACTCCACGATCGACAGCGCCCTGGCGCAGGGCAGCCAGATCCCGATCGAGCAGCGCGCCGCAGACGAGATCCGCCACGGCTTCGGCCGGCTCACGGCGCCGGCGGACTGCAAGGTGTACAACCCCGCGTTCGATGTGACCCCGGCCGAACTGATCGCCGGTATCATCACGGAGCGCGGCATCCTGCGCCCACCGTACCCTGAGACGATCCGCGAGTTCATGGCGCGTTGTGGGGGGTGACGGGGCGGAGCAGGAGAGGTGTCAGGTTTCGGGTTCCAGGGGGGGAGAGGCCAATGGCAGGCGATGGTGGGCCGCATCGGACGGATCAGTCGGATCAGACCGATCTGGCGGATCCGGCGGAACCGCCCCCTGGCCCCGCCCCCGGGCGACGGTATGCTTTCGACCTGCGCGGGCAAGTCCAGAGAGAGAGAAGGCCCCGCCGTGGACGGCAGGTGACGCCCGTTCGTAGTGGGCTCGCAGTGCGCGCAACGAAGTGGAGCGCCAAGAGCCCATCTGGCGCGTCGTGGCGTCGTGGCGTGCGGATGGTGTCTTGCCCGGCGGACAACCGCCGGGACTGCGACACCACTACGAGCGGCGCCGTTCAGGATGCCTGTCCGCATGCGGGCACCCTACCGCAAGGCCGGGTTTACCTGTACAGGTCGCATGCTTTTCTGACCCCTGACCCCTGAACACCCACCCATGACCCTGACGCACATCTACGAAACGCTGTTCGGCGCCTACGGCCCACAGGGCTGGTGGCCGCTGCTGGGCGTGGCGGGGACGAACCCGACCAAGACCGGCGCTATCCGCGGTTACCACGTCGGCGACTACTCGTTCCCGCGGAATGACGCCGAGCGGTTCGAGATCTGCGCCGGCGCGATCCTGACGCAGAACACGGCCTGGCCGAACGTGGAGCGAGCGCTGCGTGCGCTCGCGGATCGCAACGTGCTGAGTCCGCAGGGCGTTCTTTCACTCGCCCAGCCGGACCTGGCAACGCTGATCCGGGCTTCCGGATACTTCAACGCCAAGGCGCGGAAACTGCGCGAGTTCGCGGCGTTCTACACCGGTTTGGCGGGGCAAGTCCCAACCCGCGCCGCACTGCTGGACGTGTGGGGCGTGGGCCCGGAGACGGCTGACAGCATGCTGCTCTACGCCTACGGCCAAGAGGAAATGGTCGTCGACGCCTACACGCGGCGCATCCTCGGGCACCTGCGGTTGGTCAAACCCGTGGCCGACTATGACACGGTCAAGCGCTTCTGCGCGCGCCGGTTGCCGTGCGACCTGGTCGTGTACCAGGAGTTCCACGCACTGCTCGTCGAACACGCCAAGCGCCACTACCAGCGCATGCCGTACGCGGACCCGTTGTTGCGGTGAGGGCCAAGTGTTCCCCCAACACTTGGAGCGCCCGCGTCCTCGCGGGCCTCGGGCCCCTTCAGTTTCATGGGAGTCGCGGATGCCCGTTGCCGTGCGTTCCCACCCGCCACTCCCATGTTACTCGCGGGGCCCAATAGAGTGGCCGGAGCGGCTCGCTCCGGCACCCGCGGGACCGAGCCGGTCCCGCCACTTTGCCAGAACGTTCTGACGCAAGCGAGTAACGCCTGTACATGATCGGGCGGTCTTCCGACCGGGAGGCGCCAACGCATTGCAGCCCCGCACGCGGCCGGTCTGGACTTCGCGCGTGGGGTGGGTAGATTGGGGGAAACCCTGGAGTGGTCCATCATTCTCACGTTAGGAGAAGAGTCATGCTGCGATCATTGGTTCCGGCGTTGGCGATTGCGGTTGCGGTTTCGTCGTCGTTGTGTCAGGGCGTGAGGGCGCAGCCGGTTGCCGGCGTCACAGTGTCGTCTGAGGACCTGGACAAGGACGGACCGCCGGAACTGATCCTCGAGAACGAGTTCGTCCGCGTCGAACTGATGACCGGTGAGCCGCCCGCGAACCAGAACGAGCCGGTGACGCCGCCCGCACCGCCGCACAAGTACGGGACGCGCTTCACCTGGGCCGGGTGGGTCAACAACGTCGTCTTCAAGCCGACGAACCGGCGCTGGTTTATCAACGACGGCGAGCACCACTGGCACGGCATTCCGGAAGAGTTCGACGAAGCGGTGAAGATGAACCGGCGCGACACGGGCGAGTACGACGTGATTAAGGTCGGCATCGGGCACTGCGTGGGGTCGGGGATCTGCCACTGCGGCAGTCTGAAGGTAGTGAAGCTCGCGCCGTGGACGCGGACGGTCGAGGACACGCCGCGCGGCGGCAAGGTGGTCGTGTTCAAGCAGGTGTTCGCCAGCGAGTTCGGATACGGGTACGAGTACGAGAAACGGTTTACGCTCGAGCCGGGCGAGGCGCGGTTCACGGTGGCGCGCGCACTGAAGAACACCGGCAGCAAGGACATCAATACGGTCTGGTACATCCACGCATTCTGGGGTCAGGCGACGACCGGCTCGGGGTATGACCACGACTCGTGGACGGCGATCCCGGTCAAGTACCGGGGGGACGGGCCGCTGGCCGGTGTCGTGGACACGGCGTCGTGCCTGCTGAACAAACCGGACCCGCATGGCATCTGGGGGCCGCTGGCCGGCGAACTGCTCGCCGAGAGCTGGTGCGCGGCGGGCAACCGCAAGACCGGGGACGTGTTCATCGAGCGCATGGACACGCCGTGGGGCTACCAGCGGGTGTGGACGTACCCCACGACCTACTCCTGCGAGCCGTTCGTTGTGATCGACCTGAAGCCGGGCGAGACGAAGGCGTGGACGGTGGAACGCTTCCTCGGTAACGGCCTGAGTGCAGTCTCCGCACCCGGTAAGGCCGGTGCGCTCGATCTGGCGCTGACCCCTGCGGGCGCCGCCGCCAAGGGCATGACGTTGAAGGTCGCATACCTCCCGGTTCAGCCGGAGACGGGCCTTGAGATTCGTGCCAGTGTGCAGCCGCAGGCCGCCGCGGCAGGCCAGCCCGCACCGCAGGAGTTCACGGCGGCTGTCGACGCCTGCTCGCCTACGGCGCCGTTCAGCACGTCGTTCGACGTGCCGGTCTCGGCTGTGGCGTGCTCTGTGAAGGTCCAGGTCAGGAAGGGCGCCGATGTGCTTGCGGACGCCGAGCGTCTGCTCGGGCCGGGGCTGCCGTCGCCGGTCTGGAACGGCGACGCGAAGGGCGCGAAGGCGATCATCCTCTCGCAGCCCGACATGCGCGACAACAAGCCGGTGATCTGCCCGCCGGCGGCCATGCTGCAGGAGTACTTCATTGCCGCGGGGTTCGCGGTGACGGTCACGGACCCCGACGCCGTGGTCAAGCCGGAGTTCGACTGGACGGGCGTGCAATTGTTCGTCGTGGCCGGAACGACGCGCATCCCGGGGCAGCTTGTGGCGCGGCTGGAGTCACTGGTGAAGGACGGCGGCGGGTTGCTGCTGTGCGGGCCGCTGAACCTGGTGCCGTTCGAGTTCTCGGACCTGCTGCCGGTCGCCAAGTTGGTGGCGGATGTCACGGTGACCGGATCGAGTCCGCGTGACGGCACGCGCGAGTTCATCGGCGTTTGGCGCAAGCGCTATCAACTGCAGCCGGCGGGCGCGAGCCCGATCACGGTGGGCATTCCGTGGTATCCGCTCGTGTTTCAGGACGTGGCGCGACTGCAGACGGTCGTGCTGAAGCCGGGGGCGGCGACCGTGCTGGCCTACACGCCCGGGCCGGATGTGGATCCGGCCGTGTCGAGCCCGGCGCTGGTCACGGGCAGTTTTGGCAAAGGCCGGGTTGCGGTGTTCGCAAGCCCGGTGAATTGGGGCGCACCGCCGCAGCACGTCATCTTCTCGCGGCTCGGCGAATACCACCGCAAGTTCTTCGTGCAGGCGGCGTTCTGGACTGCGGGCGTGACGCAGTGATAGCACGGAGCACGGAGCACGGAGCATGGAGCATGGAGCATGGAGCATGGAGCATGGAGCATGGAGCATGGAGCGGGGGTGTGCGGGGGGGGAGATGAGGTATTCGGTGTTCAGGGAAGCCCCCCTCGACACTCGCTTGCCACGGCGCAGCTTCTGAGCGAAGCCGGGACATTCGTCCCAGGAACCCGCAGTCACAGGTGACGGCCGACGCCCCGAAGACGATGACGAGGCGAACGGGCGTCAGGACTTGACCCAATCCGGAGGAGGGACCTTCCAATGAAGCATGCCTTCACGTACTGCCGTTGTCGCGGCGCTCGGGTTGTCATCGGGAACGACAGCACCGAGGTGACGATTGACCGTGCCGAGGGGCGGTTGGCCGAGTTGACGGTGAAGCAGAACGGGTTCGGGCGCTGGAACCAGGTTCCCGCGTATCTGCAGATTGTGGATGAACTCACCGAAGCGAAGTTCCAGGACGGTCGGAACCGGGCGCAGGTTGGTGTCGAGGTGACGCGCGACGAGGGGCAGCCTGCGGTCCGAGTGACCAAGGCATTCCGGGGGGCGGAGTTCACCGTGGTGGAGACGTGGACTCCGACGCCCACGGAAGTGCTCTGGGACGTGCAGGTGATGCTGAAGCGCGGCAAGCCGGCGCGCAGCATCCAGGTCCGACAGTTCATTCCGTGGCCGGACCAGCCGTACGGGTGGAAGCTGTGGACGGCGCAGCAGCACTACCCGAAGCTGACGGCACAGGCGGGCAACCACCGGATCGTCTACGGCGACGTCTGCTTTGGCACCGTGGTCCCGATCGCCACGGTCTACCACGAGGGCAAGGGGGTTGGGTTGTCGCTGGCCAAGCCGTTCGGGCTGAAGATTCCGCAGTGGGGCTTCGAGTTCGGGACGTACCATTTTGGCGGCCTGCACGTCGAGAGCACACTGCTCGGTCTGCGACCGAATCGTCCGGCGCACGTGGCACTGATGCTGCGCGGTCACGCCGGGTGCTGGCGGCCGGGCCTGGGCTGGCTGGTCGACAAGTATCCCGAGTACTTCCGGCCGGGCAACCCCAAGACGCCGGCGATCGTCGAGGGCGGGTTCATGGGCGGCTCGCCGTTCAGTACCGACAAGGACTGCCGGAACGCGCTGCAGGCTGGGGCGAAAGTCGTGGAAGTGCACTGCCACTTCCCGCATTACGGCAGCTACTGCCCGACGGAGTCGAACTGGAAGACGATCCAGTGGCTCGAAGAGCCGGAATCGGCGCGGAAGAAGAACCTGCCCGAGAACAGCGTCGCGCGCATGCGCGACTGCATGGCCATGTTCCGGCGGCACGGGATTGCGTCGCTGCCGTACATTCAAGTGGCGGGCGACGGCTGGCGGCCATGGGTTGAGAAGCACTTTCCCGAATCGATCGCACTGTCCCGGGACGGACAGAAGCTGCCGGTGTGGAAGGACTGCTGGATGATGAACTCCGATCCGGCGCTGCCGTTCGGAAAGCACATTGCCGCGGAGGTGGAGCGGTTTTTCGAGTTGTACGGCGATGTGGCGGACGGGCTGTTCTGGGACCAGCCGTGCTACGACGCGATCGACATTGCGCACGACGACGGCATCACCATGGTCGACAACCGCCCGGCGTACCGCCTCGTGTACTGCTACGAGCAGCACGCCGAGAGGATGCGCGAGGAGATCCGGAAACGGAACCTGTTCCTGTACGCCAACGGCCCGGTCTACATCGAGTTGTGCCGCGGCATGGACGCGATCATGGCCGAAGGTGTGAGCTGGACCGCGGACGTGGACCAGTACATGTGCGCCGCTCGCCCCATGTGCTTCTACAGCTACTTCGGGCCCAAGGACGCGGGCAAGTTGGAGGAGATGTTCCAGAAGTGTCTGCTGCTCGGGGGCACCTGCTATTCGGCACACGCCATGGAACTCTCCCGCACGATGCGGAAACTCTACGCCATTTACCGGCCGATGATCGACCGCATGCGCGGCCGCACGTTCTGCTTTGATCCGGATCCGCTCAGCGTACCGCCGAGCCTGGAAGGCAACGTGTTCCGCGGTCCAGACGGAACCGTGTTTGTTCCATTGCTGACGCGCCGACTCCGGGTGCTCGACGGTGGCGGTCCTGCGAAGAATGTGACCGTGGAGCTGCGCCTGCCCGACGCGGCTCGGTTCCGGCGCGCGGTGTCGATGGGCACCACGCACGCCGGCGAACGGCCGGTGCGGATCGAGCGTGACGGGCAGCGGCTGACGCTGACGGTGCGCCAGCACCTGGCCGCCACACTGATCTGCCTGTCCGGGCGGCGGTGAGGGGGGGTGGGCAGTGGCTCGGCGCGTCCCGCGCCGAAGCGAGGTGCTCGGGCCGGTCCCCGGGCGAGGCTCTCGGGCCGGGACGGCCCGAGAGCACTTTGCTGCGGTCCCGGCGGTCCCGCGCCACTGCCGCACCGACGGTGTCGTGTTCGGCGGCCATCGATCGGCGATGGCGACGAGGATTGCCAGAAGCGAATTTGGTTGGGTGAGGAGAAACGCAATGACCAGAGCATGGGTGTTCTCGCTTCTGCTGGGTGCGGTCGGGACGGCGCAGGCGGCGGACACGTACTACGTGGCGCCGAACGGCAATGATGCGTGGTCCGGCACGCTGGCTGCAGCCAACGAGCAGAAGACGGACGGGCCGTTTGCCACGGTGGTGCGGGCACGCGACGCGGTGCGCACGGCGAAGAAGGAGGAGCAGGCCGGCCCGTTCGCGGTCGAACTGCGCGAGGGGATCTACACGCTGGCTGAACCACTGGCGTTTACGCCCGAGGACTCGGGCACCGCAGCGGCGCCGGTCGTGTACCGTGCCTTTGCCGGCGAGAAACCGGTGCTGAGCGGCGGGCGTGTCATTGGCGGTTTCGCGCCCGCGACGCTGAACGGCGTGAACTGCTGGAGAGCGGACGTGCCGGAGGTCAAGGATAACTGGTACTTCCGGCAGTTGTTCGTGCGGCGTCAGGGGCAGGCGCATTTCGAGCGGCGCTATCGCCCGGTCAAGGGCATGCTGGTGATTGCGGGGCTGACCTATTCGCCCGAGCGGAAGACCGCACCACATCGCGCCGCGCAGCAGGACTTCGTGTTCTTCAAAGGCGATCTGCAGGCGTGGGAGAACGTGACGGACATCGAAGTGGTGGCGCTGCACTCGTGGAGTGTGTCGCGGTTGTGCGTCGAGAGTCTGGACTTGGAGCACAACATCGCGAAGTTCACGTCGGTGCCGACATTTCGAATCGGGCACTGGTACAAGGACGGGCGCAACCCGTATTACGTCGAGAACATCAAGGAGGAACTGCGGAGTCCGGGCCAGTGGTACCTCGACCGTCCGAGCGCGAGCCTGTACTACGTGCCGTTCCCGGACGAGACACCCGAGACGGTGACCGTGGTGGCGCCGAAGCTGGAGAAGCTCATGACGGTCACCGGCGATGCGGAGAAGGGCGAGTTTGTCGAGCACCTCCGGTTTGAGCGCCTGGCGTTCAGTCACGTCGAGTGGGCGTTGCCGCGCGAGGGTTACGACGTCTCGCAGGGGCAGCCGATGCTGCCGGCTGCGGTCGAGTTCATCGGCGCGCGTCAGTGTGCCATGGAACGTTGCACGGTGGCGCACGTGGGCGCTTACGGGGTCGGGCTGGGGCTGGGCTGTCACCTGAACCGGATTGCCGGCTGCTTCATGTACGATCTGGGTGGTGGCGGCGTGAAGGTCGGTGACTGCAAGATGGACAAGCTCGCGGCGTACCCGGTGCTGCCGACCGACAACGTGGTGGAGAACAACGTCATTGCCGGTGGCGGCCTGGTCAACTTCTCGGCCAACGGCGTGTGGGCCGGGATTGTCCGGGGCTTGGCGGTTCGGCACAATGAGGTGCGCGATTTCCCCTACAGCGGTGTGGCGGTCGGGTGGAGCTGGGGCTACACGCCGACGTCGTGTGCCCTGAACAGCATTGAGTACAACCACATCCACCACGTCATGAAGCTGATCCAGGACGGGGGCGGCATCTACACGTTGGGCGAGCAGCGCGGCACGGTCATCCGCGGCAACGTCATCCACGATTCGCTCAAGGGGCCGTTTGCGTGCGACATCGGGCAGCTCGGGATCTACCTGGACGAGGGCAGCGGTCCGTACGTGATCGAGAACAACGTGGTGTACGACGTGGAGATGGGCGCGTTCAACCAGCACTATGGTCGCAACAACATGGTGGTGAACAACATTTTCGCGTTCGCGAGGCAGGAGCCGATCACCTGCGCGCGGAAGGAGCCGCACGTGTCGTTCTGGTTCACGCGCAACATTGTGTACCAGTCGACCGGCAACGTGATCAGCACGCAGTGGAGTCCGAGCAGGTGCAACACGTTCTTCGACGGCAACCTGTACTACGACACATCCGGGAAGGAGCCGATGTTTGGTGACCGTAGCTTCAAGGACTGGCAGGCCACGGGGCGCGACGCCGGTGCGGTCGTTGCCGACCCGCGGTTTGTCGACCCGCAGAAATTCGACTTCGCCCTGAAGCCCGAGTCGCCGGCGCTGAAGCTGGGGTTCCTGCCGATCGACATGTCGCAGGCCGGGCTGGAAGCGGCCTACCGCGATGTGGACGATCCAGGGGTGCGCATTGTCCCGCCGCCGGTATACGCCATGACGATGCCGGTACTGCCGCCGATGGAGCCCGGGTTCAGCATCGACTGCGAGGAGGTGCCGGTCGGTATGTGTCCGCGCGAATTCACGCGCGCCGGTTGCGTCGAGGGCAAGTCGGCCGTCGCGGTGACTGAAGAGGTCGCGAAGAGCGGCAAACGCAGCCTGAAGTTCCACGAGACCGAGGGGCTTGAGAAGCCCTTCTACCCTTATCTCACCCACGGTATGCGTGGACAGAAGATCGATACCGGCAAGGTGACCTTTGGGTTCGACGTCAGGAACAGTGCCGAGACGCCGGCGCTGATTTCCGTCGAGATGCGGGACTACGAGAACCGCGGCACGGCGGAGTTCCTGACCGGGCCGCTGCTGACCTTCGCCGAAGACGGAACGGTCACGGCGGGCACTACGCCGCTCGGGAAACTCGACCTTGGCGCATGGCACCGGGTCGAGGTTGTTCTGATCCTGGGCCTGACCGCGCCGAAGACGTACACCGTGACCCTGACCCCATCCGGCGGCCCGGCGCGCACGGCCACGGTGCCGTACGTGAGCGACGGGTTCGCGACGGTAACGTGGCTGGGGGTGGTCTCGGCCGGAACCAAGACGGCCACGTTCTACCTGGATGATGTCCATCTCGATGTGGCGAGGAAGTGACCGGTTCAATAGGGACGGCTTGGCGGCCCCACCGGCCTTGCGCCGGTGGTGAGGCAGATTTGACGGCTAACCCGGAGCCGTCTACCATTCCCTCTTCTCCGGGCGGACCGCAACCGCGGTCCGCCCGGAGAAGAGGGAAATGCGGAGGGAGCGGTGGTCCATTCGGCCAACCGATCTCCTTCACCACCGGCGCAAGGCCTGTGGGGTCGGGCCCCGGCAATCGTCGGGCGTTGGAACATGCGGGCGGACTTTTTGTTCCGCGGTCACGCGGTCCGGGCGACGGCGTGCCGCTCCGATTCCAATCTGCGCCCGGATTTGTAATGGTCGGTGCCGACGAAACGACGGATAGTAGAGGGAGAGAAGCACCATGGAAGCATTCGAAGCACTGAAGAACGCGATCGAGAAGGTCGGTGCCAAGCATGTAGCGGCAGAGTTGCAGGTCTCTACGTCGTTGGTCTACAAGTGGTGCCAGGTCAAGGAGGATGAGGGCGGCAGCGGCGCGGACAATCCGTTGGAGCGGGTGGCGGAGATCTGCGAGATTACGGATGACAACGGTTCGGTCGTGTGGCTGTGCCGGAAGGTGAACGGGTACTTCGTCGCGAACCCGCCGGTTGAGGACGCGAGTCAAGCCCCGGTGCTGCGGCAGACGCAGTCGATCCTGAAAGAGTTCTCCGACCTGCTCGACGTCGTGTCGCGTAGTGTGGCCAACGACGGGAAGATCGACACGGCCGAAGCGGCACGGATCCGGCGCGAGTGGGAGCAGCTCAAGTCCATCACCGAGGGGTTTGTCGGCGCCTGTGAAAAGGGCAGTTACGGCCCAACGTAGAGAGGGTGGGAACTGGGAAATGTCGAATGTCGAATCTGGAACACAGAACACAGAACACTGATTACTGATCACTGAACACCAACGCGAGGCCGCCCGGGATCAGTTGTCGAGGCTCGGAACGAAGGAGGGTACGGACATGATGCTTTTTGGGTTCTGGCTCATACTGTTGCCCCTTTTTGTCCTGTTGGGCTTGGCGGTCATGGCGTTTTGGGTTTGGATGCTGATTGATTGCGCCACCAGGGAGCCGTCGGCGGGCAACGACAAGGTCGTGTGGGTGGCCATCATCCTGGTGGTGCATGTGGCGGGCGCGCTGATCTATTTCTTCGTGCGCCGCCCGCAGCGGATCCGGCAGTACGGAGCGTAGTGGGAAGCCGCGCGTCAGATTTGCCTTTCGCGGCTGGCCAGGAAACCCAGCAGCACGAAACTGAGGAATACAATCAGGACAAGGGCCACGGCGCCCATGCAGGCGAGCAACCGCGCCAGCAGGTCGGTGGCCAGCACTGTCAGCGCCCCGTACCCGAAGGTGCACACCAGCACGAACACGGGAAAGCGTATGATGAACCACTGGTTCTTGATCATCAGCTTGACCCGGCGGTTGATGGCGTTGCCGTAGATCACCAGGATCGTGGCCACCAGTGCCATAGCAATCTGGTACTGGTACGGTCGCAGCCAGGCTGAGGCGTGGGTGATCATGGAATAGACTGAGTGCATTCTCTCAGGGCTCCTTACTACTCTCGGCCAAGTTCTTGCTTTTCCGACAAAAAAAGGCGACCTGTGCAAGCACATTCGGCCTCGCGTCGCCAGGCATCGTGGCACCGTT